>JAISZB010000112.1 GCA_031269465.1 Clostridiales bacterium
CGGAAGGACTGCTGGGTCGCCTCCAAATCGGCGCCTTCGCCTGCGAATATCCGTCGGATCTTCGCGGAAATGGATGTTCGCACGAGAGACACGGTTATGCGCATCAGCCGATCGAACGGCAGCTTTCCTCTGTTTCGCGTAAAGTCGGCGGGCTTCATCCTGGCATGCTCCAAAAAATCTTCTTCCGACAAAATCTCAGCGGTCTTTCTTATGTATTCGACAATAGGCGCGCGAAGCCTGCTCTCTTGAATCGAAAGCATGCCGATGAATCCCGGGGGCGGCGACGCATATGCGGAAATCCAGCATTAAGCCGGCATCTCCTGGCTGGCGAAATCCCCTTCCCCTTTAAAAGCTTTCTCATTGCCTTCAATTTGCGGCGCTCATAGCGCCAAGTTTACACAAAGAATTTTTCATACTCATTTTGGGGAGAAAACCTCTATAAAACTAATAGGCAAAGGCGGGAAAGCGCGTGTTGCCGCAATCCCTGCGCGGCGCGCAGCTTTATTAAAAGATTATCTTGCCGCTGTGAATAAGCTGGCTTCCCTGGACAGCCATGTTTTTTCAAGCCGGGCGAACGAGCATATGGCAATCTCCTGCGCAGAGGAAACCGCAAAAAGCATATGCGGAAAGCAAAGCCGGAAAACCCCGCCCTTTTCAGGGAGCGAAGCTATGCGCCGCGCTCATTCCGGCGCTCAATGGCAGTCCATATGCGGGAAGCGGGAATTCCGCTTCCCTCAATCAAGAGCTTTTTGGGGCGTTCATCCATCGAGGCCGCCATGATTTGCGCGGCTGCCGGCGATGAGTTTAAGAGCAAGCGCCTGAAAGAAAGCGGCATGGCAAACGCCATTCCCGGGAACACCCTGTGTGAAAGCAGGAAAGCCGCATGTCCGGGATTGGATTTCCTGAATAAACTCACTTGACAGGCTTGCAATCATCCGGGGAAAATATTTGTTTTTGGCCTTTGATGCGCATGTACGCCGTATTTCCTCGGATAATCATTCTACCTGGATAATTCAGATTCCACCCCGCGACGGACGACCTTGCCTTTGGCTGGCGGCTGGCAGCGACCAGCCCCCACAGCGAACTTTCACCGCTTAGTTATTCGCCATGCACGGCGCACGATAAGGAACAACATCACCATGCAGTGATATTGTTCCATTTGCTGGTGTCTTGCGAAAAGTGGAACACATGGATCTCAATTCCCAGCTTGCGGCGAGTCCCGCCAGCTCCACTAAAATGCTTTTTGTACAATTAAAGTTACGAATAAGCGAGATTATGGCATATAATGGAATAATGGAAATTATCTACTTATTTTTGCAGTCCTTAATACGCCTTCGAGCATAAGCAAGTTAAATTCAATCAGGCAAATGCCAGTTGTATCATTTGCGCAGCGTAATGCTTCTGTTGTTCGTATTCTTGCGCCCCTACGCATCGTGCCACAACTGTCGTGATCGCAAGACCCATTGCCGCACAGGGGATTGCCTCAATCCCGGGCAGGCTGATCGCCTCGCTGTTTGCGGCAATGGAGAAAGCGCCCATCGCAGCACCCAACTCAGCCAGAATATTCCTGTCGACTTGAAAGATACTTTTTTCAAGCCCATTCTGTATCCCGAGTATCCTGCGAATTATTGTCCAGCCGATATTTCAAACCCGGTAGGGGCGCACGGAGATGGCAAGTTCCGGATTGTGGAGCATGCCCATAATTAAAACTGCGGCAAGTACAAAACCAAGGTTGACAGACCCGCTCCAACCCGAATCAGTGATGGTTCGATTAGCGGTTCAACTTTATGCGCATTTGCGCCAATGCTTGATGGGTATCGCTAAAACGCTCATATAGCACTATCAGGCGGCATTGGTTAGCTTGAACATTTTTTCTGCAGGATGTTGCATAGCTCTTCCAATTATGTTAGATTAGGAAGGGAAATTCTGTAAACATAAATTATTTCTGAAAATAGCTTGATTTTCTTTAAAGGTGACCCTTGAAGGAAAATCAAGCAAATTGCCTACGGCATGGGCGATGACTTTGCTCTAAGCTTGAAGAGTAAGAATGCTCAGAATCCAGTTTGCATGAGCGATCTGCCAGTGGAGCTGGAGACCAGCCCAAGCGTATATGAGCTTCGTTGCTCTGGACTTGCTGCAGCTCTTAAGCAAGAGAAACGTACCTAAAACAAAATGGAATTAAAGGATGTGATGTTGTGTATATTGGAGATTTGAAAGAAATTGAATTGACAACATCAAACTTTCCAAAGACAATTCGAGAGGGCAAGCTTTTTGCGGACAAGAGCATTTTCATTGAGCATTTCTTGAAAAATACTCAAGATGTGCAGATTATAGCGCGTCCAAGACGTTTGGGCAAAAGCATGAACTTGCTGATGCTCCACTGCTTTTTAACTGACAGAGAGGATTGCCGCCACTTGTTTGACAATTTGGCGATACGCCAAAGCCCGGTGTGGGAAAAGGCCCATGGTGCGCCATCTTTCCTGTTCGACTTCAAAGAGCTTGATGTGGATGTGTACAAAAGGCAGATACAGCTATGGTGAATGAGTATTCATCCATTTACGCGTCAGATCCCAGATGCCCCCGATACTATCTGGATCTGCACAATGAATACAGCCATGAAGGCGCCTTCACTCCTGATGCCATTAAAAACCTCACTAAAATGGCGCACGCCGTGACAGGCAAGAGCTCTTACGTGCTCATTGACGAGTATGACAAGCTCCTTATTGACATCATCAACACCTAGGAGTACGCCGAGGTCAGGAATTACCTGACCAAGGTGCTGTCAGGCGCGATGAAGGGCAACATGTGCCTGGAGAAGGGCCTCCTCACCGGCGTGATGCGCGTCTCGCACGAGGGTCTGCTGAGCGGGTTCAACAACCTCCAGACTTATGATGTGTTCGAGGACAGCGTGTACACGGGCGACTACGGGCTGACCAGGGGCGAGGTGGACGAGCTTTGCGCCGCCGCGGATCTAAGCGCCGAGGAGATGAGGCTATGGTACAACGGGATTAAGATCGACAACCAGGAGATCTACAACACATTCAGCGTGATGAGCGCTGTGGGCAAGAAAAAGTTCAGCGGCTACTGGAGCAAGAGCGGCACCATGGAACTCATTTCCTCCCTCTCCAGCGCCACACAGAAGAACGCCCTCATGGGCCTTCTGGTTCCCGGGGCGGAATTGAGCGTGAAGATAGAGGATCGGGTGAGCCCGGCCGCCCTCAAGGCTGGCCTGAGCGACGAGGCGCTGTATTCCCTGCTTGTTCAGTCGGGATATCTGGCTTTAACCAAATGGGGAGAAAAACCCGGGACGGTTCGCATCCCCAACAAAGAGCTGGAGAAGGCGTGGAGCAACTTCATCTACGCAGACTTCTTCCCCGAAGCCGGATCCGCCTTGAAGGGCATCTTCAGCGTCCTGGAACCGGATTTGATTTCGCAAGAGCTTGAGCCTTACCTGTTGACCGCGCTAGACGAGCTTTCGTTTCACAATGTTCCAACGCATGTGTGCAAGGATGGGAAGCGCAGGACTCACGAGGCGTTTTACCACAATGTGGTTTTCGGGGTATTGAAGGGCGGGGAGGGCGATTTGAAGTACAACTCCCTTCTCTCAAACAGGGAGAGCGGGGACGGCAGGTACGATGTGGACATGGACTTGAGAGGCGTTTGCGTCATCATAGAGTTCAAGTCGGGCTCTGAGGACGAGGATCTGCTGAAGCTCGCCGCTGACGCCGTTGACCAGATTGAGGGGGAAGCGCTATGGTTTCGGCTCGAAGCTTCCCATTATGGGGATAGGTGTTTCATGCTATAAAAAGAAATGCAAGGTGACAGGAAGATGGATAGCTCAATAACGAGATTATGGCTCAATATATTTTAGGCCTGCGGGCAGGAATACTGATGAAGGCGATGATCATCATTTTCATTTCCTTGATTCAGAAATCCGCAATGTTTTAGATGTATTTTTGCATGCGGCATAAGCAAAAAGATAAAATCAAGTCAAACAGCAGCCATGAATGCGGGTTGCATGGCTCGCAACATACGATTCTGCTATACCGCTTTTCATTAGTAATTAATGGTATAGTTTTCTGCAGACTCTAAGTGGTCTTTGACCTATGAGCCTTCGGCACGGGCAAAATTTTGGATATATTCTGAAATCATCTTGCATTTTTGATATTTAGCTTTGCCCTGCAATATTTTTCAACACAAATCATATTCAGGCAAAAGTTTATTTAAAAGATCAATGGCTGAAGTTGCATTTATGCAGGTATAGCTGGCTGTTGCGGATACAGCTTTCGTTGCGAAATCCAAGGATCTGAGCACATTATATCGCCTCTTTCCGCTTGAGGCTTTGATGAAAACCCTCTTCCCCGGCCAGACATAAGCTGGATGGACTCTATGGATGAAATGCGTCGCGTCGACAAAAAACAGGTGATCCGCCCCTCTTTTCGCGCTGTCTTTGAGCGGGAGAAGGACTGAATTCAAGAGCTCCCTCTGCCAGGCAGCAGGGCTGGCATGAATTGTAAGTTGCTATCTTTTGAGTCTCCCCTGCTGCCTTTCATTCCAAGCCACTCAGAAAATACATCTGTACTCATATGAACCCCTATGACGCTGCGCTTCACAGCCAAGAGCAGATACTTTCGCATTAACTGCGATTCTAGCTCGCTTGCAGAGTGAAAGCGGACAGTTCCAAAATTGGAGCTTTCATATGCAAATCAGTATAACGGTGTGTATCCTGTTGTTTCTACTATCTTCTGCCCTTGCCGTGATAGAATCCAATCTATCAGTAATTTAGAGTTGCTCTCAGGACTCCCATTTGTTACGGCGTAGAAATCCGCGATAAAAGGGTAGCTCCCATTTCGGATACTCTCAACTGAAGGCTCTATTCCATTTACGCTCAAGAGCTTAGCGTCAGGATTAGCATACATTGTTTCAGCGTAATATCTGTATGAGTACCCGATAGCCGGCTGTACTCCTTGCCATGAAACCGACACCTGCTTCATCAAACTGTTTGTCCCGATTAAGCTCGCGTCTGGCAGAGGCTGCGGAGCTTGAATCGGAAGACTGCCCATAATGCCTTGCAGCCCTGATTGGCTCCCAGAGCCTTCTGGTCGTTGAAACGCGATTATCCTTCCGCCCTCATGCCAGCCAAGTGTACCCCAGTACGCTGTTTTGCCCGAATATATATTGCGTATTTGCTGGTATGTGATGTTTTCTATGGGATTATCCTTTCCTACTAAAAATACAAATGCTTCGCGTCCTATCGGAGTAAATTGCAAGTTCGCCCCAGCCGCCTTTGCAGCGAGAAGCTGCTGTTCGGAGGCGCCCGCGACAAAGATGATATCCCTCTGCCTCGATATAATCGCTTCATACGCGCCTCGGGTATTCGTGCATAGGACAGCATCCTGTGAAAAGACATCTTCATCGTACACTGCCTCTGCAAAAGCGGCGTAAACCGGATAAAGCGCCGTAGCCCCGTCCAGTATAGGCAGTCTGTCAGCAAGTTTCAATTCGGATTTTTCATTTAGCTTCGCTGTTCTGGAGCCTTCTGAAAACGGAGCGTACACAGTCAAGTCTGGCGCCGTCTGAGATTCATTCGATGAGGCAGCGCTTATCCACCAGTTTCCTCTTAAAGCTGTAGGGAATAGGGATATGGAAAGGATGACGAGCAGTGCAAGCGTCGCAGAAACCGGAATAAAGCGCTTTGTGTGTTTTATGCATAAAATAGCAGTTGCACTGGCTGAGCCTGCCAGTATCAAGGCAACCGGGAGAATTCCGACAATATTGTCAACATCATGAAAAGCAATAAAGTACTCGTATTTATAAAGCGCGCACCCTCCCGCAAGCCATGCCAAAAACGCAATAGCCGCACGTAATATTTTCAAGAATCCTTTAAGCATCTTGCATCCCCTACATAAATGAAATTACCCCTGTTGCCGCTCCAATAAAAAAAACAATGAAGTAAGCAACCCAAAAAAGCGGCCAAGCAATCGCTACGATTGCGAGTATCTTCCCAGCCATGCCTATTCGGGCTTTTCCTTGGCAAAGAGATATGACTCCCATAATCAACCCGGTTATCGGCGATAACACCATGAAATGAAACGCAAATGATGTCAGTACCTGTAGTTGGGTCAGGGAGGCCGCGAAAAAGAGCAGCCAAGGAAAAAGGTTAAGTCCTAGCGCGATGAGCGGCAAGCCTATTTCTTTCTTGGAAATCTCTTCGTTAGCAGAGTTTGCCTCATTTATTCCGCTCAATTGATTATTCACATATAAGTCCCCTCATAAAAGCAATTCTATTCCACACGACACAAAAACCTGCGCAAGCCTTCAAACAACCGAGGAAAAAAATACTCGCTCTTTATATCTTTATTATAGCTCAATCAGACCAAAAATACCATGGGCATATCGGCTTTGAGATAAGACTATGCTAAGCGCCTGAGAAAAAATCCTAACGCTGCCTTGGCGATGATAAACTAATGCAATCAGAAATAGCGTCCATTATGCTGGCATGCTTCTAATAAGAAAAGATTGCCATACTGACGGATGCGTCCTGATGCTTGTCCTGCTAGAAATGGCGATAGTCGTAAAGCGGGCTGGTACTGTATTTTCATTGACATCAAGTATTGAGATTTAGCTGTTTGCAAGTGTTGAGCCAACGGTCTCAACCCTTATTACGACTACCACCTTAGAAATGCCTAATTTAACGACGGAAATCCAGAGTCAAGCGAAAACAGCGCATGGATTGCATGCTGTCTTGCTTGATAAATTTCCATATTTATCTTTATATAAAATCGGCATAATGATTCGCCAGCCCTTTACTCTTAGCATTCTTCTGGAAATTTTGGTTATACTGATTCGCAGTCAAATGTACCTATTCTATAGCTTGATAATCCACTTTCTAGGTGCGAAATGCCGATACCGGCATTTCGCACTTTCTGTATAATCAAGCTCCAAAATAGGATCTTCTAATGCAAATCAGTATATTTTATGATCATGATTCGTTGCTCATAACCTTGGCGCCCGGATAATAGTGGGTCAAGATCTCTTCAAAGCTGAATCCCTTGTCAATCATTCCCTTGACTCCGTTTTGGCTCATTCCGCTTCCATGGCCATAGCCGCCTCCGCTGAAGACAATCCCCTCGAGGCTTCCGTCCTTATTCTTCACTTTGTCAAAGGTGAAGAAGGCGCTTGGCAGAAGATTGAAGTTTTCTACCGCAGTGCCGTCCTGCCGGGTAATCTGTATGGCATTTCCGCCGGAAATATGCTGGACTGGGGAAAGAAGCGCGCGGATATTGTATTCTGTCTGAACAAGTATCGCAGCCTTCGTGCCTGTCAGCCGCATCTCCATGATATTTCCGCCCTGGCCACGTTCGGTCACTTCAATATCTTTCAATTCCCCTATGCTTTCAATGGGCCTGCTACGGTAGACGCCGCTCTCCATAAGAGTTTTTATCTGATTTGGAGCCGCATCGTAGCGGGCTTTCAGATTTGCGTTTATTGAAGCCGCAAGCTCTGCGGCGTTCATTTGAACCATCCACCTAAACCAGGGCGAGCCGCTGTCGTAGCTTTCAATGTCTATTGCCTTGAAGAAAGCCGCGGCATTGGCTTCCTTTGACAGATCCCCGTAATCCTTGCCTGTATACTGCTTCTGGGATTTCAAGTAAGAGGCTGATGATGTCGGGAATTCTCTGGCAGGAGACGCCCAAACCTCGCCGCTATTAGCTGTAACGCCAGCTGAGGTCGAAAAGAAGTTGGCGCTTATCACCTGTCCCGCATATCCAAGCACCTTGCCTTTGGTTTGATCCACCGCTTTTCTGGAGGTATCATCCGGAGGCAGATTGTTGTATACTTGACAGTTCACCGAGTCGTCCACATTCGCCCCGTATTGATGGAATCTGTTCTCATAGAACTGATTGTACGCATAGCTTCTGGCGGTTACAGCCTGGACTTTCGCGGCCTCCAGACCGTAAGAGGAAGGCATCTCGCTGGGAACCACGGCATAGAGGTATTCTTCCATGGGAAGTTCATTTACAATCGAATATCCGTATGCTTCCAGGCCTATCTCAATAATTCCCGCATACTGCGGGTTCCTGCCATCAGGCCAGTTTCTAGATATGCTCTTTATTTCGATCTTTCCGTCTGAAGCGCTGGGAATGATAAATATCCGACCTGTCTTAGGCATGTCTTTTGCGTTGAAAACTTCCCCCGCTTCAAATTCCTTCACTGTATCAGCCGTAGTTGCAGTAAATGGGACATCGCTTGTGCACAGGACATTTTCATGCACAAATCCGGCGTAATTGGTTGTCTGTATAACAACCCTCATTTTTTCAGGCTTAACAGACTTTGTGATTACTCCAGCTTTAGCCTTTCCATCTTTTAAAGTGAAAACCGCCATATCGGTTCCTACGATTATATCTTTGAGTTCTTTCCATTTGACCGGCCCGTCCGCAATGGAGTACGCCTTGAAGCTTTCATCCTTAAGAAATGCATGATTGTCAAGCTCTATCTCGGTATTGTTAGTCCGCATTACCTGCCCGCCAACATTCGAAGACATGAGAGTGACTTCCAGAGCCTTCCCGCCATCTATCCAAATGTCTGCTATCTGACCGGATACATTCTCCAAGCTGTTTTCAAATTCATAAGTTCTCTCAGCGCCTCCTGAAAATACGGTTATATTTTCTTTGCCCGCATTCACCACATAAACGCTCTTCATGATAGGCGCATCGTCCATGACTGATATCAGAGAAGCTACCTCGTCATCCTTAACAATAACCTGAATCCGTTTGTCTATATAGGCGTCCATATTCAGTCCCGCATGGCGGTACGGGCCTATATCAGTTATCATGTACCAGTTTTGGAGTTTAGAGTTGTTGCCCGCGCTTGCCAGCACTACGAAGTTCAAAACTCTCGTGTCCTGCACTTCCATAACTTCGAGAAGCTTTTGGTAGAATTCCACCCACAGCGCATAGGAGATAGGATTCGCTTTCTTGTCTTCAGCCGCCTTGAAATATATCTTTTTCTCCGGATCAAGCTGCGCCAAGATAATCTCTACCTGCTCCAGCGTAAGAGGCTTCTCCGGCTCGAAGCTCTGGCCCGAGCCTGCCATGCATCCCTGTATGTACACAGCATTGATATATTTATCGTACCACATCTTCTGATTCGTATCCTTATAGGATATCTCTCTATCCATAGTGTTGATGTAACTTTCGCTGTAAAAGGCTAACGCCAGCATCTTTGCGGCCATTGCCCTGGATATAGGGGCCTTGTCTCCTATTATTGCTCCGCTTTTGTCTCCTGAAGACGAAAGCGCGGCACCCGCGCCTTCCCTTGACGATGCAGGCTGAGGAAGCTCCGCCGCGTCGCCTGCGTCCTGCAGCTCCACAACAGCAGGCGTAGGCGAAGGAGCTAGCATTGACTTAAGGCCTCCATTGCTGTCGGCGCAACCTGCGACAAGCATCAGCATTCCCGCCAGAAAGGCTCTGAGCCTGCAGGAACGCTCAGCGTACTTAATGAAGGGTATATAGTATTTTTTTATCATACGCGCCCCCGTGGACATCCGTCTTTCTTTCCAAGAATCTTGAAAGAGCAGCTTTTTCAATATGCTAACATTATATGAATGCTTGTTTATATTTATGACTGCGCCTCGCTTGCAATGCATGAGCAAGCGGCTGCCTGAAGGCAATCGACTTGGAATTCTTTTTTCAATTCAATGATTGGCGCTCTCTCAAATCACATGTTAATGGATGAAACAAGCAATAGATCTTGCTCTGGAGTTTTTGAGGCAAGGATGCTGATTTGCATATAAATGCACCTATTTTAAAGCTTGACAGTACAGTGAGTGCGAAATGCAGATATAGGCATTTCGCGACTTGAAAATGGACAATCAAGCTTCAAATTAGGTTCATTTGATTGAAAATCAGCAAAATCCAGGAAAGGCTAAAGCTCTATTTCTACTTAAATCGAGAAAAATACAAGCAGATCTGATTTTGTCGATATGCCCCGCGCAACTGTGATTATTGTACCTTATTTTATATGCAGTCGCCGCTTATATACAACATCTGTTATATTATTTATATACAACATCTGTTATATTATTAAAAGAACGAACCTTAAGATCAAACCTTAATGATACACCGTTAAATCTTCACCCTGTTCATCAAATCCTTCAAGTTGTCCCCTTTCAAGGCGCCTCCTATCAATTCGGGAAGCTTGGAAGGAGTACATGCAAAGCAGACTATTCCTATATTTGCTATCTTTTGAGCAAGCCGTTCATCATATGAGGGGATTCCTGTATCGCTTATTGCAAGAAGCACAAGAACCAATACGCCAGATTCCATAAGCTCCTTAAGCTGCCTTAAAAGCCCCGCTTCAACTCCGCCTTCATATAAATCTGTTATGAGAATGAACATTGTTTTCTTAGGAACCTCAACAAACTGCGCGCAGTAGCTCACAGACTTATTTATATCAGTTCCTCCGCCAAGCTGAACGCCAAATAGTATGTCTACCGGGTCGTTTCCGCAAGAGTCTGTAAGGTCGACGACCTGCGTGTCAAATGCAACGATCCTGGAGTCAAGCGATGGCATGGATGCGAAGATGCTTCCCATGATTGAAGCGTATATTATGCTTTCGCACATAGAGCCGCTTTGATCCATGTCCAGTATGATATGCCACTCCTTATTTGCATGCCTGTTCTCAAAGAAGTAGAATTTCTCAGGTATAAGCCTTCGTTCTTCTACGCTGTAGTTTTTCAGGTTCTTGCTTATCGTTTTCTTCCAATCCAGATTCGGAAGCGAGGGTATCGGGCTGTGTTGCTTTCGATTCAGTGCGCCGACCACAGCTCTTCGCATCTCATGCTCCATCTGCCTCATAACCTCGTCAACAAGCGCCTTTACCAAAGCCCTCGCCTGCTCTTTGGACTTTTTAGGGATGTATTCCTTCAGCGCCAGAAGCGTTGAAACCATGTTTACATCCGGCGCGGCCGCAGCCAGGGACTCCGGCTCAAGAAGAAGCTCTTTGAGCCCCTTCTTCTCCATTGCGTCTTTTTGAAGCACACTCACAATGTCTTTTGGAAAGTACAACCTTATATCCGACAGCCATGTCGCCAGGTTTGGATACGACGGCCCTAAGCCTGCCAGGCTCTTCTTGTCCTGCATGGCGTCCTTATTATTGCCCGTGTCGTCATAGATGGCGGCCAAGGCGCGATCCATGACGCTCTCGGCGTCATTTAGGATGGCGCCGCCTCCACGCATGCCGTCTAGCTTGCTTTGGGCGCTGCTGCCCAGCACCAAGCGCCAGCGGCTAATTCTTGCCTCTATGCTTAATTCTTCATTCTCTTCGCTCATTAAAAGTCCCCAATATCTAAAAGTCCTCAAATTCTAAAAGTCTTCAAAATCTAAATGTCTCCAAATTCTAAAAGTCTAATTCTAAAAGTCTCCAAAATCAAAATCGTTCAAATCGCCTAAAGAACCATCCTCCTCCGCTGACAACGCCTGAGTAAGAAGTTCAGAAGCGCTGTTTGCGTCTACTTGCCAGATGTCAGCGAGGATTTCGCAAATTCCAACTTTTTCAGCGGGAGAGAAGTTTGAAAATGCCCTGCGCAGGCACACCACTGTGCGCTTGAAAGAATCATCATCCAGCGACTGCATATAATTATCCAATTGCTCCCATATGAAAATCCTGGAAAGAAGGATGGCGCGATTCCTCTTGCTCAAGCCCTCGAACCATCCCGCGCTGGCTTCAGGGGCGTTTCCTGGCGACATTCGCCTTGAAAGCTCTATATGAACCCTATTCTCCTCCGCCTGCCCGCGCTCCAGCAGGAGCGACAATGCGAAGCCGCAGAGGATTGCGTTCTTGTCATCCGCATATGCCAAATCTTTGAGCTGTTTGAGCCAAAGCTCATCGTTGACATGTTCCGGCATTTCTTGGGTCATATAGTGCAACTGTTGAAGCTGCTCCGCCATTTTCGACGCTTCCTCGTCATTGACCGAAGCGCATGGCATTATCAGAAGAGCCGCCTTTATGAAAAGCTGAGACATAAGCGGCGTTATTGAACCAGTATCATACTTCCTGATGCTGCCGTACTGCACGAGGTAAGAAAGCTCTCTAGCCGCTCCAGCAACTGAGGTGAAGCTCTCTGATTCGCTGGCTAAAGACTGGAGCTTTTTGATTGCATTAAAAGTTGAATCAGGAAGCCTGCATTCGCAAGCCTTCCGGGTAAGCGCCGCCACTTCGGCAACATCCGCGCTGCGCTCCAGCATCTCCTTGAGCTTGAATCCTGCGGCCGCTTCGATAGAATTGCCCAGCAAAACGCTCTCGACTACCTGCATCTCCACTTCCGGAGTCCACTTTAAAATCCAGTTTTCAGCCCATGTAGCGCTCGTCTGGCTCTTCGGCAAGAATTTAGCAAAGTCAATGCCGAGAAGCGACAGCCTCTGCAAAAATACCGATCGATCCAAATCCAAAAACGCAGCCGCCTCAGACTGCACTCTTCTGTTTTCCCTTAAATCCAGGGAAAGGTTTTGCGCTACAACTGTTTTGTATCTTTCCAGCTTAAGCCTCTTCAAGCTTCGATTCATGTCATCCTGTATAGGAGTCTGGCTCACGCCTTCGGGAAGGCTTCCGATCTTAGTCCCCACATCAAGCATTGCAAAAGCCTCGGCAGCCGCTTCAAGCCTTCCGGCAGCCATCACCGCTACGGCGCTCTCGTGCAGATCGCCAAGCGTCGGCAACAGTCCGTCGTGCATGTACTGCAGAGATTTTGCAAGCCTCGCGGCATCTATAACAGTTGCTGTAGATGAATAGCCGTGCTTTTCCCTAAGAGCGGCTGAGAGTCTGGACAGATATTCCACTGGAAGCGCGGAAAGCCTTCCGCTTTGCATCAATGACCACATCAGCTCAAAGTATTCAGGAGCGCGATTTCCCGCGCCGTATCCGGAAAACGACGACAGTTTGTAGTACGAGTACGGCATGAGAGTCATGTTCACCTCTGCCTTGGGAAGCGAGGAAAACTCACCGTCTGTCATAGGCTCGCAGCTGATGATTCCCGTAACGTGATGCGCGCCGCATACCGCCACTATTTTCTCCGGCTTGAATCCTTCCTTTATAGCTGACAAGACTTCCCTCTTCATGTAGGCTTCCCTAACCTCATTTATTGCGCTTGAAATAGGCTGGCCTTCCGCTTGAGCCTCATCCGTCAGGAGCCTCAGCTCTTCAGAATGCACTTTGACGGCGTTCTGATACGCCCCCTCCTCCAAGTTGTGCTCGAAATTCCTCTCCCAGTACGACTCATAATCTTCTTCTCCGCCGATTCGCGCTGTCTCAGAGTAGATCTTCGATTCAAACCTGCGGTATGAAGCCCATTTTTCGATCTTTTCGCTGAGCTTCGCCTCGTCTTCAGCTTGCTCTTGCTCGTATTCAATCCTGTTCCTTGTTTCAGCCTCATCCTCCAAGTAGTAGAGGTTTGTCTTCACCGTTGAGGGAAGATCGAAAAACCGAACGCCTTTGCCATGCTTCTTCGCCCAAAGCATGGCTCTGTACTCTGGCGAATAGGATGCGAGAGGGTACATGATAGATCTTGCAGGAAGCTCAGTTGTGTAGCAGAGCAACGCTATCGGGGGCGTAACATTGCTCCTGGACATGTCCGGAATCAGGCCGCTTGCGTCAGAAGGCCCCTCAATCAGCACCAGATCAGGATTTTCTTTCTCTAGAAAGCGCTCAACATGCCAAGCGCCCGCAGGACTCAAATGCCTCACTCCGAAAAGCCGGACTCCCTCTCCGGTTGCTGGGTTCATTTTGCCATATCTCTGCATGACTTGTACAACCCCTGCCATGACAGCCCTTTCTTTTTCATTATATTCTCCAAATACTCGATCCACACAGCGCTGTCCTTTTCATCGTCTTTTACAATGGCTCCGGAAAGCCCCGCAGCTATATCGGCTTCCTTTACTCTTCCGTCCCCAAATGATGATGCAAGAGCCATTGCGTTTGTTAAAAGAGATATGGCCTCGGCCGTTGAAACCACGTTGGCCGGCGGCTTGACTTTCTGCTTCGCGTCAAGGGTCTGTCCCATGCGAAGCTCCCTGAATACCGTAACCACTCTTTCTATCGCTTCAGCTTCAGGCAGCTTGGATTTCAACTGATAGTTGGCTGATATCTCCCCTACCCTTTTTGTAACAATTGCAACCTCTGTTTTTAGGTCTCCGGGAGACGGGAGAATTATCACGTTGAAGCGGCGCTTGAGCGCCGCAGACATATCGTTGACGCCCTTGTCGCGGGTATTTGCCGTAGCGATGATGGAGAAGCCCCTATGGGCTGGAACTTCTCTTGCAAGCTCAGGTATGGAAACCGTCTTCTCTGAGAGTATGGATATAAGCGCATCCTGAACCTCGCTTTGGCATCTGGATATCTCTTCAATCCTTGCGCAACTCCCCTGCTCCATCGCAGACATTACAGGGCTTTTTATAAGCGCTTTGTCGCTTGGCCCTTCCGCCAGAAGAAGCGCGTAATTCCACGAGTACCGTATGTGCTCTTCGCTTGTCCCCGCAGTCCCCTGGACAACCTTGCTGGAATTGTTCCATATCGCAGCGGACAAATTTTCAGACAGCCAGCTTTTAGCCGTCCCCGGCTCGCCTATCAAAAGAAGCGCCCTATCAGTAAGAAGCGTAGCAATCGCCATTTCTACGAGCCTGTTATTGCCTATGTACTTGGGTGTAATATCCATGCCCTTGGCCTTGCCCCCGACTATGAATTTCAGAGCTGACTTGGGCGTCATCTGCCAGCCTATCGGCTTCTCGCCGGGATCATCAGCCTTAAGCGCCTCTATTTCTTCCTCATAGAGTTTTTCAGCCGGAAGCCTTAGTATATCGCTGCTGCTTTGCGGCATCTATTTCCCCTCCTGAACTGTTTTTTTGCTGTTAAGGGTTTCCATCAGCTTTTTAATCTTCGCCGCCCTCTTTCCTGTGGAAGCGTCGCATTCCTCCTGCAGGCGCTGCATGATTGGCTCTCCGATTGACGGCATGATTGCAGTTTCGATGTATTCGCTAGTTCCTGTTCCCGAAGCTGTAATAGCTTGGCAGTAAGATTTATACAGCCTTGGATCATTGTGCTTGCCTTTATTGAACAATTCGGTTAGAATCAGGATATGATTTGTATTTATGGTCTTTTTCTTAAGCATTTCTGTAATTGACACAATCTCAGTATACGGAAGGCAAGTGTTCGGAAGATCTTCTTCTCTAAAAGGCATATCTTCCCATTCCGCCACTGAAGGCAATGCGCTCTGCGTATAAAGTACAGAGTACAGCATTACCCCCAGATCCAGCAAGTTTTCCTGAGAGTCGGCTCCGCCGCCTATAAGCGCTGAAAGCTTGTCTGCCAAAGCATTGAACACAGGAGCTTTCTGGCCTAAAGCGCGAAGCGCCGGCATGTATTTTTGCAGTCGCGGATCTCCTTTGGCCAATCCGCTTCCGGCTGAGTATATCCTTGCCAGCTCGTTTTTCAATTCTTCCAAGATGGGAATCGCCATTTATCAGCGCAGCCGCGCCTGACGGCGCGGCATTCTCCTTTCGGGAATTTTTATTTTAATCTAATATTGAAACCTCATTATCCCATTGCCGGTCACAGCTGAAAGCGGTGTGGCATACAGCAGAGACTGCGAGAAATCGTGCCCGAAGCGGCAGACGATGGCGCTTCCTAAAAGCTGTTTCTTGCTCATTTGCCTGATGAGATAAGAGAATCCTTCCATTTTTAAAAGCACAGCGCTTCCCTTTTCATCAACTATGGCCAAGCTGCCGTTTTTATCCTGCTTAATGGAGCTGATTTTAAGCAGAAGCACAGGATTCTTATCAGACAGAGGGTTTTTAGACTGATTTTTAACTAGCTTTGCCGCTGCGACGAAGTCAGTGCGAGCAAATCCGATAATAGCATTCAGATCTTTAAGAGTGGTTAGCCTCATTTCTGATTTCTCCCATCGAATCCTGTGGTTGAGCTCACCCGGATAGATGTGCACGTCACTCACCTTAAACACGGGAAACGATGAATCATCCATCTGCACATGGCTTCCAGCCCTGAACGGGCGATAGTTGAACTTATAGAACAAAGCCCCGTCTTTTAGCGATGCCCAGACGCCTTCATCAATCCACTGCATCTTGCCGGCGTCTTCATATACAGTGAAGCTCAGCTGGATAAGCTCATCATTCTCCCTCATGAGTCCGTGCTCTTCGAGTTCGCTCAGCTTCCAGGCGTAACCCATTTGCTCCTCTATCTGGGAATGGATTGAATCGTTGAGAGCTGTATCAGTCATATTGGGAAAAGCCTTAAAATCCGCCATCTTGTTTTCGGTATGCGACTTGGACTTCTTGAGAAGCGCTCTCAGGTAATTCATCTTTATGAAGGCTTCCGTATAGATTTGATTCTTAAGGCATAATGATACTTCTCCAATTAAGTCCGAGAACGAGGCTTGAATGCCCGGTATGTAATAATTGCCCAGCTCTTTTATCTGGCTTGAAAGAAGCAGCGAACCCTGGGCGTCGATGCTTTGAATTCCAGAGAGCGCTATGTTGGCAAGAATTTTCTCGGCAATTTCTATACCCTCGAGTTGAGCCTGGCATTTCTTCACAGCCGCGTTCGCCTTGGCCCTAGTCATTTCCTTCGGCTTCTCTTCAGCGCTTCGCTCTGCTCGGTGCTGGATCTTATCCCGCTTTGATTGCACATCTTCGGGGACATCCTCAGTCTTGAACTTCTTCTTTTGAGACGCATAGGCATAGAGAAGTCCAATCGCGTGCTTGCACGGAACCTGTCGGCTCGGGCAGTTGCAGCGAGGCACTGGCTTTTCCGCGTCGATGAAATCCACCGAGCAACTGTACGGTTTTTTTGCGCTTCCCCGGCACTGTCCAAAAATAAGAGATTCGTCCTCAGTGATGCTCAGCGAAACGAAATCATTCGCAGTCGCTTTGCCTTTAGCAGCCGCTTGGGCGTTGCCTGCATAGCTGATTATGAAATCTTCCGTCATGTTCATAACGATCGCGCCTCAGAAAAAGCGCATCCTCCCATCGTTTGCGTTAAAGCGCAGCTGAGGCATTTTCCGATGCTCGGCTCCTCTAATAGAAGTCGCATTTGGGGCATGCATGCTTATTTGCAAATGAAAGTTCCGATTTTAGCTTGATTATACAACCCCTATGGACAGTCAGGCTTCATAATCGGCGCATTTTACCGCAAATCATCGGTATGGCTTGCATGCATCATCTTTGCCCAGCCACGCAGATTAATTATACTTGCTTTTGGTTTGTTTTTCAATCGTTTTGTTGAAGGAGAAACAATTTTGAATCCTTCAGCCAAAAGAATCAAAACCATCAAACAATAATCCCTCTCAGCATTTTGAAATGTAAGCTTCGACAGGAATACATAGCAGTATATCATAGGATCATTGACAAATCTACATTATTATACAGATTATGTCTCTAAATTGAAAAAACAGATTAAAAGTTAGCAAAACTTAATGCATTAAGCGTGTTCAGGGGCAAAATAAGCAAAATCCCACCCTGCCTTGCTCAGAGGCAAATCAAGCCCGGAAGCGGAAAAATCATAACCCCTATAAATCATGGCCTGAGCCAAGAAGCATATGGAAAGATTTACAATGTAAAGGGTATTTTTAATGGAGATACCACTGCATTGAGCGCAACCGGCCTTTGTTTGCAGACATTTCTTGCGTCAAGCGGCTTAGAGTCGCAGAAAGAATGTATCTATGGAACTGACCTACACCTTTGCGAGGGATTATCTTACTTAAAGTCAATAATTCAAAACAGCCCACAATACATCGTTTACAAAAGCTCTGCATAAAAACTATTGGAGGACTTGAATATGAAATCCTTATTCGAGCAACACGGTGGAACGTACCGCGCCGTAGGCGATTATCGAATCCCAAATCTAGCCGTGCCGGACGAACCTGAACACCATATCGGCATTTGGGGACAACGGCGGCTTGACTATTTGAAACACCACATGCGTACCCTTTACATCAATCCGCTGACGTCCTGCTAGCTGACTGAGCATCTCCGCGGCATAGACGCGGCGGCATCCGTACGACAGGAAATCATCATCCGACAAATGACGGTAGCGCAGGGTATGACCGAGAGGCTCAAATCGGAAAATCAAATGCTGTGGGTCGGCAGGATGAACAACATCCGCGCCTGTGTTGACGAGATTGTGCTCCGCAAATTGATTTACGGATAAAACCGCAGAGGGCGTGGAGTTTACGGCTCCGCGCCCTCAAATATTTGTGGGTAAATTAGCGCAACTAATCTCATTAATCAAGTGACAGCCAGGATTTTTGTGCCAGATTTAGAAATGCTTATTTTTTTACTTAATCATCTCGGTGATATATAGCTCGATTTCTTCCAAAGAAATCACGTAATCAATAGACTCATACACTCCTATGTCAAATAGCAATCCATTATCTGTTTCGCGGAAAGCATAGCGCGAGCCGTACAAAAAGCTATACTCAGCGAGGTCACGCTTGTCGATTTGTTTGCCGCTGTAAGAATACGCCGAATTTTCATCATTGTGTTTAAGCGGCATAAATATCCCCATTTCCCAAACCCGAATATTTTCAATGACGTCGTTATCTTCAACCCAAATATTAGTGTCAAGCGAATTTGCCATTGCAACGCTCATTTATTGCGACTTCGAAGCGTTGTCAACCGCAAACAGGAGTGTATTGGCAAGCGATATCGGGCGTTAAAGCCCAGCGACAACTTTATTCTTGATGTATTTACTCCTGTTCAATATTTTGAAAGAAAAGAGAGCCGCACTTGGCAATACAATGGCAAAAGCGGGTTCTGGAGCGAAAATCAGCACATCTGTTTTGACGCTGTTTACCATTATGACGAGGACACCACAGAACTCCGACAATCCATAGTGCAAACTGCAGACTCTTTAAAGTGCTACAACCTATGGGAACATTTTTCACGAAAGAGCATCTGCTGTCAGAGATGCGAGTGGTAGGCTTCGATGAATTTGAATTATTTGGAGACGTTTCAGGAAACTTATTTTCAGATGCCGGAGATACTATTTGTGGTGTTTTTACAAAGGCAAACTGATATTGACAAATTCCGGTTTGACGATGTTGAAATGTAAAGCGGATGCCTTACCATAAATGACGCAGTATCCGCTTCATCGTTATTGATTCGCCGCCACCGACAAGACGGCTTTCGCTTTCGGCTTGTCGTAGTAGCCGCTTGCTTTTCCTTTGAGATACCTCCGCCGATTGTACTCCCGCTCTTTCTCCATGCGCTCCCGCTCCGCCAATTCCTCCGGCGCGGGTTCGATTTCAGCGCCGGGCAATTCAAGCTCGCCGATGAAACTCAAGTGAATCTCCACCTTTTGGGTAGAGGGCCGCGCCATCGGCATTTCGCGCTCATGGACAACGATTTTTTCAATAAGCTCGCGAATCAAGGCCAGTGCGGCTTCCTCAAAATCCGTGCAGCGCTCCGCCAGTTTCACAAGCCTTTCGGCGCGTCCGCCGCCGTCCTCATGCTTCTCGACCGCAGACCGGATTTCCGCGATCTCCGCTTCAAGGGCTTCCTGTTCCCGGCCGCAGGTTTTGAGCAGGGATTCATAACGCTTTTCGGGCAGTCTGCCGAGAGCGCCGCCCTCATAAATTTTATTCAAAAGACGCTCCAATTCGTCGCGGCGGCTCCGACAGGCCGCAAGCCGTTTCTGCCGGGCTTCGGCCTCATCGGCCCGCCGGGTGGCAAGCAATCCCCCGGCGGCGTTTTCCAAAACGGCTTTTGCAGCTGCCGCATTGTGCGCATGGCTGCTTCCCGCTCTTTTCGGGAGCGAAAATATGCATCTTGCCGCCGCGCCCGGAGCAATGGAGCAGGCCGGCCAGCGGGCGCAGGCCGCCTTTTTCGCCGGCGCCTTCCCGCTTCAGGCTTTTGCAAGCCCGTCGGGCGTTTTCAAAGGTTCCGCGGCCGATAATCGGCGCGTGTACGCTTTCAAAGGCCGCCCGCTCGCTTTCGTCTTTGAGCGTCCTGCCCGCCCATTTCCCCTCGCCCCTCACAGCATTGCGATAGGCGAGGGCGGGGATTTTGCTTCCCGCAAGGCGGCAGGCGATTTGGAACAGCCCCCCGCCCTCCATCGCAAGCCGGAATGCTTGCCGCGCAGCGGCGGCGGCTTCCCCGTCCGCAATCTAGAAGCCTTTCCCGCCGTGGCTTTTAATATAGCCGCAGGGCGGCTGGCTGAGGGGCTTACCCGGCATTCCCTCGGCCTTGCGCGCGGATTTAACTTTTTTGAGCGGCCTTTCGCGCCGCTCCGTCAAAATATTGATGAACGGAGCCATTTCAAGGCTTTCGGGGCGTACGCCGCCGATTCAGCGGTTGACGGCGACAAGCCTGGCGCCGTTCCTGCGGAATGCTTCCATAGTTGTCCCGACCTGAACATGATCGCGCCCCCAGCGCGTCAAATCCCCGTAAGATATAATAATGACAACACCAATAAATCCAGTGTTTATGCGGGTTTGGCGGGTTGTCGTTATCCTTTTCCACCTCTGCGGCACACTCTTTTAAGGGAGAAATTGACCCGAAAAAGAGCGCGTGTCACATTAACGACAACACATTTTGTCCGCTAAACAGGTGGAAGGAGTAAAGTATTATGTCACGAAAAATCCAAAATGGAGGCGCACCCGAATCCGACAACAGGCAACTTACGCTCAATCTTTTCTGCGGTGGGCGAGTGACCGAGATACCTCTCGCGGAATTGCACGAACCCGATCCGCATCCGTTTCTTGTCCGTGACGACGACGCGATGGGTTTGCTTGCCGAGAGCGTAAGGCAGCACGGAGTACGCGAACCGGGTCTTGCCCGGCCGCGTTCCGAGGGAGGTTATGAACTGCTTTGCGGCAATCGCCGCAAACGAGCCTGCGAAATCGCAGGGTTGCCCGCCCTGCACGTTATCGTCCGAGATCTCGATGACCAAGCCGCCGCAATCGCGATGGTGGATTCCAATCTGCAACAGCGTGAAAAACTACTGTTCAGCGAAAGGGCGTGGGCATACAGAGTCAAGATGGAAGCGCTGAATCACAGCGGTTTAAAAGCCGAGCAAAACTCGGTTGACGTACTCAACGGGCAGACGGGCGAAAGCAGGAACCAAATCTTCCGGCTGATTCGGCTGACGGAACTTGTTGACCCAATTCTTGACAGAGTTGACGCCCGCGAGCTTGCGTTCAACACAGGCGTTGAACTGTCCTACCTCTCTTACGATGAACAGTTTATTGTTGCCGATGCTATGGACAGGCATGGGGTCAAGCCGTCGCTGTCACAGGCAGTTCGGTGCAGGCAACTCAAAAAAGACGGAAAGCTCACGCCGGAGCGTATTGACGGTATACTCGCGGAACCGAAAGAATCCCCTGTCGGAGAGCAGACCACGCGGCTGAAATACCGCCGCTACTTCCCAGCATCCAAGTATGGTAAAAGTTCTCAATATGAAAATCCCGCTCCCGCCGCTTCCCGTCCAACTTGAAATTATCAAGATACTTGACAATTTCACGGAGCTTACAGCGAGAAAAACACAATGCCAGACCCGCGATAAGAATAGCTGAAAAAGTTAGGGGCGGCAATATAGAGGATTGAGGTTTCGAAACAACTCTTTGCAGCAGAAAATTATGCAACACGAGGCTTAAATTGTTTCATCATATAAAAAGGCTATCAATTCTATTTTGCGCAAAATAAAGCAAAATACGACAAATACCTAGTTTATATAAATAGTCTGTTATATAGTCTTTGTAAGATGTTGCATTTTGCGATTCGTCAAAGTCATTATAATTTTATTATTCTTCAGTGTAATGTTTGATAAATAGGCATAATTAAGTTTAACACCTTATAAATGCCTAAAAAACGCCATTTATAAGGCCCTGGTTTTAATGGAAACATACATGGGTATACATTTCCGGGAATTCGGGTTCATAGTCAACCTACACTATTATACAACGGATTTGGCGAATAAATCAATTTTGGTAATTCTTAACTACACCGGCTATATCGAAATATTAGATTAAAACGTAACTTATCATTTTTCCAAAACACTAAATACCATTGTAATATAAAAAAAGGACTTGACAAAACGTAGCGGATTTCGTGCCGTTCAGGTTATGGCAGAGTATTATGTGCGCGATACGTCTCGTAAAATAAAATCGTCGTTGCAGACGAAAGGAAAGTCCGGCAAGCCGCTTTCAACCAAGCCGCAGTTCGGCTACAACAAAGACCCGGCAGACGCTAAAATTTTCATAGCAATGGAAAAGGACAGACGGGATTACTCCGTCGCCTGTCCTTTTCGCTTTTGTTTCTGTGCGGCTTTTTTATTGCGCTTCGCTTCAATCTCCCGCAGCCAATCTTTGACCGGGGCTTTCCATTGTTCGCTCTTATTCAAAATGTTCTTGATACGGCTGCGCGGGTTCAGCCCCAACCGATTGGCAAGGGCAATATCTTCTTCGTTCAAGCGGCATTTTCGCTTACACTCAGCCCATCGTTCGTCGCTGTACGCCATAAGCTCCCCCTCTACTTCAACAGCCAATCCAGCACATTTAACTGCTTAATACCGTTATGCGAGGTGAGCGGCATATTGTCCATTGTTAAAAGGTACTTCGGATTATGGTCGGCGATAGCGTCCAGCGGCGCAAGCTCACGGCGCAGCGTTTCGCCGTTCGGGTCAATGACGGTGTAGGCGACCTGATAATATTCCTCACCCTCGTCACCGATAGCGATAAAATCCACCTCCGTGCTACCGACCTTTCCGATATACACCTCATACCCCCGTCGCAACAGTTCGAGAAACACCACGTTTTCAAGGATATGCCCCATGTCGGCTTTTTTCGTACCGAGCAGAGCGTAGCGCAACCCAATATCAACGGCGTAATATTTGTCGCCCGTTTTCAAATATTGCTTTCCCTTTACGTCATACCGCCCGATTTGATACAGGATAAAGCACTCGGTCAGCGCGGTCAGATATCTCTCGACGGTGTGGACGGCGATTTTACGCCCCGCCGAAGTCATGGTGTCCGCAATGCTTTTGGTGGAGAAGAGATTTCCAACATTGTCGAACATAAACCGGGCGACGCTTTTGAGCATGGCGGTGTCGGGGAATTTCTTCCGCCCGACAATATCTTTTAGTACAACCGTGTCATAAATTCCTTGCAGATATTGCCGCCTGTCTTTGGCCTTTGAGATTTCCAGCGCATACGGAAAGGCGCTGTTTTGGATGTAATCCGAATACAGGCGTTCAAGGTTCGAGTTCTCCGGGAAGTTAGAAACGTACTCCTTAAACGACAGCGGCAGCATTTTAATCTCAACATACCGCCCTGAAAGCAGGGTTGCAAGCTCTCCGCTGAGAAGATAAGCGTTCGAGCCTGTGATGTAAACATCGCAGTTTTTCTTCACATACAGACTGTCAACGCACTTTTGAAAATCAATCACCCGCTGGACTTCATCAAGAAAGATGTACATCTTCTTATCCGCCAAAAGCCGTTCCGTTACAAAGCTGTATAACTGCTTGTATGTTTCTATCTCATCGTACTCGCCTTCCTCGAGGTTGACAGAGATAATTTGCTCGTCAGTCACGCCATCGGCGCGTAAATAATCCTGAAACAGTTCAAACAGCGTGGACTTTCCGCAACGCCGAATGCCTATCACGACCTTGATTAACTGCTTATCACGAAAGCTGATAAGGGAATCAAGATATTCCTGTCTTTGTATCATAAAAACCACCTCCAAATAGATTCTACTCCATTATACCAAAAGTCAGCTCAAAAGTCATGTATTTGCACGACTATTGCAAAAACAATCTCCAAGAGCGCACTTTTAGCAGTGTTAGTATGAGCGTTTTGGAGTCGTCTATTCCCAACTTTATTCTGAAAAAGGAGGTTAATCTATGCCCAAACAGATCAAAACCAAACACACAGTCAAGGACATCAAGCTCCTTGACAAGGCCGCCAGCGGCACGGCGCACGTCAAAAACGCCTTTATCAAGATCAAGGACGCCGCCGAGGACACGCAACAGGCGACCCACTCGACCGCCGAGGGCTATGCCGGCGACAAGATGAGCGGCGGAGCGAAATCGGCGGCGCAGGAAACGGCGACTCGCGCGAAAAACTTTTTCCGCAATATTAAGTTCGCAGTTAAAACGCTTTGACTGCTATTGCTCTGAGAAACACCCCGAACACGAATCAATAACCAAAGAATTGGTTTTTGAATGGCTCGCCGAGCTTGCGGAAGATGGTTCGGTCAACGTAAGCAACCACGCAAGCGCGGTTCGGCAGCTTGCCGAATATATGAACGCCACAGGACGGTACGCCTATGTTTTGCCGGACGGATTCTATCCGTACAAATCGGGATTTGCGGCGTATGTGTTCAGCGACGCGGAATTGTCCGCGTTGTTTGCCGCTATTGACTCTTTGCCGGACAAACCCAAAAGCAACGAGGCGCTCGTCGCCCCCGCGCTGTTCAGGTTAATCTACACTTGCGGCTTGCGTCCGAACGAGGGACGCGAGCTTAGGCGTGAGCGCGTCAATTTAGAAACAGGCGAAATCCTCGTCACGAACACGAAGAAGAAAAAAGACAGGCTCGTCGTTATGTCGAAGGATTGTCTCAACCTATGCCGGGAGTTTGACAACGCGCTTTCACCAAACCGCGAATATTTTTTCCCGCAGTTAAACGGCAATGTTTACTCATCTTCGCAAGTTGATAGTCTGATAAAAAAGTGCTGGAGCATCGCAAATCCAGGCATTGAAAATTTGCCAAGCATCAGAACTTACGACCTTCGTAACACGCACATAAATAAAATCCTGAGCTTTCAAAAAATCTCTGTTTTATACATATGCGAGCAAAAAAGATTAGGATAATATTTGCAGATATATTCATGGCTTCAGCTCCCTAAGACGGGAAACGTCAGCGAGCGGCTTCACTGAGGATTCCAAAACTCTGGGTTGGACTTGCCGTCTTCTCTTTCAATTGCGGCCAGCGCTTAGGCGTCATGCCAATATGTGAATAGAAAATTGACGTTCTAGAAGAAA
>JAISZB010000150.1 GCA_031269465.1 Clostridiales bacterium
AAGATGCAATTGATTTGGAATAAAATTCAGCCAATGCAGAAATGCGAACCCAAAAAATCTCCGTGTCCGGCGCTGACGAGCTGCTTGATGACGTTGAGGTCTCCGTGTCCGGCGCTGACGAGCTGCTTGATGACGTTGGCGTCTCCGTGTCCGGCGCTGACGAGCTGCTTGATGACGTTGAGGTCTCCGTGTCCGGCGCTGACGAGCTGCTTGATGACGTTGATGTCTCCGTGTCCGGCGCTGACGAGCTGCTTGATGACGTTGATGTCTCTGTAGTGCTGGTGCTGGTAGTTGACGTCATTGTGTCTTCCGTACTGCTTGTAATAGTTGTAGATTCTTCCTCTTCTTCAACAGTTATTTCAAGTACGGCATATAAGCCATTCAATTCGTCTGTTGTCGCCTTGATTAAGACTGTTCCTTCGCCTGTGGCTGTCAGCTCGCCGCCTTCGGTAATTGTAGCCTGGCCTAATATGACAGAGAACTTGGCGTTGGTTCCTTCTAAAGTGTATTGATAAGTTTCAGTGTCGCTTGCTGTGACTTCTACATCGCCTTTAATTTCAACTACAGTGACCTCAAGCTCAACGCTTGTGCCGTCATACGTAGCTTTCACCGTCAGCCTGCCTGCGGCGGTCGCAGTCAAGTTCCCATCATCGTCAATTGAACCGGAACCTGTGACCGACCAATCCACCCCGTCTGAAGGAGTTCCGCCTGGAAGCGAATACTGGTAGGTTTCAGCCTGGCCGGAAACTTTATCTGTGCTTACAGGAACTACAAGAGGCCCTTCAATGGCAACGACAAGTATTTCTTTAGTCAGAGTAATAGGATCGCCAACCGTTGGCGTCACCACTGCTGTTACAGTAATTGTACCTGCCGTGCTTCCTGCCGTGAGCTTGCCATCAGATGTTATTGTACCCGCTGAAACACTCCAAGAGACGCTCGAAATCTTATCGCCAGCTCCCGAAGGCGTTAGAGTTATGTCTGCTTCGCTGTTGACAGTCATGACATCAGGGGCATGGATGTCAATGATATAGATTTCCTTTTCAAGGATTACTTCTTCGTCTCCGATGGTAATCGTAGCTTTAACAGTCGCCGCTCCCGCCTCTTCAGCTGTAAGCGTAGAACCGTCAAAGTTTCCGCTTCCCTCTCCGGAGATCTCCCATTCAATGCTGTCATCCTCAATAGAATCTGAAGGTTCAACTTGATAGTCGCTGTCGTCGCTTCCAACCGCCACTATGGTCGGACCGGTGAGTTCAACTATGGTCACTTCCAGTTCAAAAAGAAGATTTGGAGTATCATCCGTAAAGGATACAGTTGCTTTAACCGTGACATTGCCTGAAGCTATCGCCACGAGCTCTCCTGTTTCAGAATCAATTTCCGCGAGGCTGCTGTAATCGACCGACCACACGATCTCATCAACAAGCTCGTTATCCTCAAGCGCTTCATTCACCAGGGAGTATATCTCGCTGCTCCCGACAGGGATGACTGTCTTTCCTTCAATTCCCACTATTTCAACTTCAAGTTCCAGAACAAACGGATCCGCTTCTTCATCCAAGAAGTTTATGGTTGCTATGACTGTGACTGTTCCAGCCGCCTTTGCGGTCAATTCCCCGGTATCTTCATCAATCTCAGCCAGGGAGCCGTCATTGACAGACCACTCAATGCTTTCAATAAGATCATTTTCTTCCAGATCCTCCGGAAGCAGGCTGTACAGTTGCTGCTCATCTCCTACGGAAATGACCAGAGGGCCTTCGATGTCTACGACGGTTATTTCCTTTTCAACTTCTATGTCCTCAGTTGTTCCGTCCGCGAAGGTTACCGTAGCCGTCAAAGTCGCGGTTCCGGGCTTCAAAGCGATTATGGCTACAGTGTTGCTCAATTCAGCTTCTTCTGAGTCAGACGCTTCAGGCTCTTGAATTTCTATTATCTCTTCATCAGAAGAAGACCACTCTATGCTTAAAACATTCTCATCCTCCAGAAGCTCATCCGGCAGAAGCTTGTATTCTACTGCGTCTTCGCTTACAGGCAGGAATGAGTCTCCTTCTATGTCAAGAATTATGACGTCAATATAATTGGAGATTTCAGTTCCTCCGACGTCAACTGTCGCCTTGACCCTGACAACTCCGGCTTTCTTCGCTTCAAGCGCCGCTGTATTAGGATCGTCTTCGTCCGGGGTCAATTCCGCTTCTTCTGTTATTTCTTCATCGCTGTCCGGATCAACAAGAGACCAGGAGACCTCTTTGCCTCCTGATAAAACGCTTCCAGAAGCTTCAAAGCTTATGTCTTCCTGCCCTACTTTCACATACTTGTCTCCGGCTACTTGCAAGTCGGCGTCAAGGACATAAACGACAACTCCGCCTTCGTTGCGGTTTGGAACTGTTATCTCGGCAATATTACCATTTGATCCAACCTCAACATCTTCGCCGTATTCGTAGGAATCCATCTCCAAGCGCTTTTCGGCGTAGATATCCTTGAGGACTGAACCTTCTTCAAAGAGAGTGCCTGAGAAAGAGATCAACTGGTCTTTATCAGCCCGGTTTATCGCAACCAACACTGTTTGCGTCGGATCATCGTCAAGCGTCGCCGTGAAAGAAAGCACGGCATCGCCGTTTGTCTCCTCTACTCCGTCAGCGTCCTCGCCGTATTCCGTGTTGTATGTCCTCACTCCGCGAGAGAAGACCTTAGAGTAATCGTCCCTCGAGTTAAGAAGCGCGGTATAGTGCTGGAGCATAAGAGGCTTTTGGCCCGCGAGAGTCCAATCGAAGTCATAGCGGTTCTCGTCAAATTTTGATAGGCTGTGGTTAGAGTATTTCCCAAACTGAGCTATCTCTTCTCCGTAGTAGATTACCGGCTGCCCCCTGGATGTGATCTGCAGGGAAGCCGCATTCATAAGCTCGGCGTATTTTAGCTTTGCTGCGACACTTTCCTCAAATCTAGTAGCAAAGCCGTCTTCATCATGGCTGGATAGGAACGAGCCTAGCGTCAGAAGCGGATGGCTGTCAAAAAAATCGTCCCTCGCCGCTAGCGCGCCTGCAGTATCGCTGACCGGTACTCTTTCCCCTGCGGGATTTTGAATATTTACTTGGGTTAATGGGTCATTCTTTGTCGGTACATCCTGAGTCGTTTGCCATGTGACAAATCCCAAGGCGATGTTGTTGAAATCAAAGTCCAGGATGGAATCCAGCTGATCCACCGCTAGATAGTCCTCGGAATAGACTCCGTCGCCCTCGTTGCTTCCAAGGCGGTTGATATTACCCGCGTAATGCTCGCCTATCATCTTGAAGCTGGGGTTCGCTCCGACGACTGCATTTTTGAAAGCGCGCCATGTATCATTCTCGATGTGCTTGACTGTATCCACCCTAAAATAGTCTATATCATATGTTTTCATCCATTGCGACTGCCATTTAACAAGGAGATCCCTGACCTGGGGATCTTCCGTCTTGAAGTCTGGAAGCCCTGCAAGAATATGCTTTATGCGTCCATCCCCATTAAAGTTGCGAAACATTGACAAGCCGTTTGGCAGGATGAATTTTCCTATCTGATCGATTGTAGGAAGCAAATCGTTGTTATAGTCAATCTTCCATCCGTCCTCGACCTCTTCGTTCATCCCGTACCCGCCGTGGTTCAGTACGACGTCCACCATAAGCTTCATGCCTTGCGCGTGAAGCGCGCTGGCAAGCGCTTCAAGATCCTCTCCAGTAGCAAGCTCTTCATCTATGGCTTCAAACGTCTTAGCCCAATACCCTGCGTATCCGAAAGTATCTGTCGCAGCTCCTCCGACATCGAACTCGATGTTGTCTACAAGTGGAGTCACCCATACGGTATTTACGCCAAGGCTCTTCAGATACTCAACCTTCGCGGCCACTCCGGCCAAGTTGCCGCCGTGGTAGGTGTTTAGCTGGGAAAGCGTCGCCTCGCCGTCGAAAACTTGAGAGTAATCTTCTCCACTTGGCTTTATTCTGTTGGCTAGTGTGCTTCCGGTAGAACTGCCTCCATCTGAGAACCGATCCGTCAGAAGGAAATAGATTCTGGCTTCATCCCAGTCGAAGGTGTCTTCAGGATTCTCGATTACATTAAGAGTTGCGCTCTTTTCTATTGTTGTGCCGTTTTTAAGAGTAACAGTGACGGGCACGCTATATTCTCCCGTATCTGCGACGCTTACGGTCTTTTCAAATTTACCGGGCACAAGAGATGCTATAGATACGCTAGGCCCTCCTCCGATTGAGGAGAGGTTGGCGGTCACGCTTTGTATGCTGTTTGAGCCGTGAACGCTTAGGACGGCCTGCTGCTGGGGATGAATTTCAGGCTGGAGAAATTCAACGGTAAGCTCTGTTACTTTTATATTTACCTTGGCGGCTTTTACAACACCGTCTCTTGTCACTGTCACGGTTATTGCCGTCTCGCCCTCGCCTTTGGCAGTTACAAGTCCGTTTGCGGAAACTTCAGCTATGGCAGGGTTGGCTGATGTCCATGCCGCTGCAGCGTCGGAAAGGGTTACTTTCCTGTAGGCTTCATTGAAAGTCGAAACGCTTAGCTGGAGCGTTTCATTTTCCAGAAGCTCAATAGGCGTTTCGTCTACGGGCGAATAATCCTTTACATTAGCGCCGGAGTCCACATCGTCAATCCGCTCTGACGTCCTCGGATCGATAAGCACATGATGAAGATCAAGCGCCGGCTCCTCATCATAGAGCACCACCATGGAGCGTGCGGGCAATGTATAGCTATTGGTTGTTGTAGGATTTCCAAACTTCTCGATTCCGGCATGCTCATGGTTCACCACGACATTTAGGCCGGTAACTCCGAAATTCACATTAGCCTCGACAGATCCGCCATTGTAGGCTACATATATGTTCTTCCATGAATCGCCGTTTGCGTAAGGCCCTATTTTAAAGGCGACGACATTTCCGGTATAGCCAAGGTCGGTTATATTGGCTTGTATGTCGCTATATTCATCCATCCGAAATGCCGGATGCTCATTGCGAAGCTGTATAATGCCTTTGTAGTAGTTGAAGACATCCAGATAGGCCTTCTTATTTTCCCACCTGATGGCGTTTATGTCGTCGTTGCTGGAATAGCTGTTGTGATCCCCCTGCTTGGTTCGAAGAAACTCATCTCCGGCCTGGAAGAAGGGAATCCCTTGCATGGTCATAAGAATTCCGGTGGAAAGGACGTCGCTTTGAAGTGCGGCGTTTCCGTTTCCGGTTCCGAGGAACGGGCTTTTATCTGGCGTAGCGAATGGCGATTGGCCGTTTATCTTAAGATCGCTATCCGCGAAGACGATGCCGTCATAAGCTACAGTCTTCATCGCGGCATGGAAATTGGCCAAAGTACCATAGTTTCCAAGTGAATACCTTATCTTATCCCATAGATTCAAATTGTCGTGGGCTGTCGCGTAGTTGATGCTCTCGGACGCGCGCCCGACCAAGTTGTTTCCGCCGTATACGCCGGCTTTGATGTCTCCGATCCCAGCGCCCTCGGTAGCGAAGCCTTTAGAATTATCATCGCTGTCGCCTTTTATGGCCTTTCTTACCTTTTCATTGAAGATAGCAAAATCGTTTCCTGACCACATTGATTGGAAATTATCGGTCTTAACCTGCAATTCCTCTCCAATGCTTGCAGAACCTGCAGCCCATGGCTCTCCGTAAACTATGACGTTTGGATCGTTTTCCCGAAGCGCCTTGGTAAGATCTTTCATCGTCTGTCCGTCGATTATCGTCATCAAGTCGAAACGGAACCCGTCGATGCCGTATTCCCTCTGCCAGTAGAGCAAGGAGTCAATGATGTACTTTCGTGCCATCGTCTTTTCCGTGGCTACCTCGTTGCCGCATCCGGACGCGTCCATAAGCTTTCCTTCAGCGTCCGTACGGTAGAAATATGTGGGCACGATCTTCTCAAACGGCCCGTCTTCCACGCTGTAAGTATGGTTGTACACGACATCCATTACAACGCGTATGCCCTCTTCATGAAGAGCTGTTACCATCTCTTTGAATTCTTCTATGCGCTGTATCGGCATAGTGGGCTCGGTTGAATACGAGCCTTCGGGAACATTGTAATTTTGAGGATCGTAGCCCCAGTTGAAGTTCTTCGGATAGGTGTTTCCTGAAAGTGACGTTTCATCAAAGTCAGTAAGGTCATCGTTTAGTTCGTTAACCGAAGCGAAGTCGAAGACCGGCAGAAGGTGGACAGTGGTTATGCCCAGCTCTACCAAATGGTCGATGCCTGTTTTGATGCTGTCGTCTTCTGGAAGAGTCGTCCCCGTAGATATTCCCGTGAACTTGCCCCGGTTTTCTTCCTCAACTCCCGCGCTATCGTCTATTGAGAAGTCGCGGATGTGCATTTCATACAAAATGGAATCCGTTTTATTGTAGTCATCCGGATAGGGGCCTTTCGGCAAGTCTGCGCTTGCCTCCATGTCAACGATCGCCGTCAGCTGGCCGTTAGCCGAGACCGCGGTCGCGTATGGATCTACCGCGTACGCGGCTGAGCCGTCTGGCTGGGTGACTTTGTACATGTAGTATTTATTGAGGAGATTTCCTTCAATTTCAACGGAATACAGTCCCTGTTCCAGCGTATAGTCCATGCTGTAGGCTTCGCCGTCTCCGTCTATGGCATCACCTGAGCCATATTCTCCGTCCAAATCCTCAAATTCGTTCGTCAGCTTTTCGGGCTTTATTTTTCCTTTATCATCATAGTCGCCGTCTGCTACACCGTCATAAATGACCACGGATACTTCCGACGCGGTCGGCGCCCAGACCTTAAACGTAGTTAAGCCAGATTCGTATGCAACGCCCAGATCATCCCCATCATATGTAAAGCTGTCGAGCATGCCCTTCATCGTCACGTTTCCGCCCGCAAGCTTTGACGTGTCTCGGTACATGACTTTGTAAAGCTTGTTCGGCGTCATGGGAGATGATGTTGTGATGTCGTATATCGGAACGGAAGTGCCGCTTCGCCCTGATATGCTTGTGATACCTATTTCCACATCAGCTTCTACGTCTAGGATGTAAAAGTTGCCATCTTCAAGACCGCCAGGATCGTTTGTCAGCGACGCCACAATTTGATTAGGAGCGTCCGACAAGGCGCTTTTGACCTTGGAAACGACATTTATTGGTTCGGCATATACCGACTTGTCATCCTGAACGACATAGAAATTTCCGGTTTGAGCACCTTCCGCTATTTCGAGAGTCCTGTTGGCGGTAACATCCCGAACATCCCAATTGGGTCCCTTTTTAATGAGAAATTGGACGGATGGATCCAGGCTTGTGAAGGTTGTCTTCGACCAGCCGTCAGGATCTGCTGCCGTGCTGAAGTACTTCGACGCATCCGGGGTATTGTCTGCCCATACCCAGGCGTTCCAATCGCCATAGCTATGATCGTATCTATAGTAATAGAGGTTGTATGTATACAGCTCATCGGTGTGTTCGGGCTCTTCAGTATAGACGTCGTCATCTCCAGAAACAACATAGAAATCTCCGATGGTTCCGGATGTTATGCCGAACTCCCTGTCTTCAGTTCCTTCCTTTCCATCTGAACCATTCATGATGACAAAGCCGATATACGGATTCACATCGTAGTAAGTGGCGGTTGCCCAATAGCCGCTCTCTGCAGGCGGGGCAAAGTTTGTATTATATCCGCCGATGGCATTCCCTTTGACTCCAAGGTTACCTGCATCTTCATCAGCATGCCCATCTGAAGGCGACCATGTGTGGACGTACCAGCCATCGTAATTTCCATCTTCCCTATGGTACTTTATGTTGTAGGTGTAGATGGAGGTGAAGGCGATGGGATTACCGGCGATGACATAGATGCTTGGCTTATCCAGAGTTAAGGTTCGCTCGGCCTGCGGGCTGCCTTCTTCCCAGCCTCCGTATCTCAATACCTTTATCTTGATGGTTTCAGCCGGCAATGTTACTTCAGCGTACCTCCAGCCTGCAGGAACTGAGGCTTCGGCTGAAAGCGGCACATATATCTCTTTTCCGCTTCCGCCTTCACCGTACCACCCATAAACCTGAACATATTGGTTATAGCCAGCCGGATCATAAAAGTAAACCTTAAAAGTGTTATTGTCCTCAGCGCTAACCACGCTCGGCATCAATGCGAAAACCATGACAAACGCCAAGAAGCAGGCCGCAGCTTTCTTCATTCGTGATAAATAACTGTTCATATTCCACCTCTTTCAGGTTCCTAGAACACTATCTCAAGACTGCCCAATCGTTTAAGCCATGACATCACCATCGTTCATATAGTTTTAGAATCCCTTAAAACAGCTAAAAGCAAGGCAAAGCTATGATTTAGCTTGCTCCAGTCGCAAGCCGGCTTCGAGCCGAGATGAAACGAGCAGGATATCTCATAACATGCGCTTTTATAACTGATTTGCAGCCAAATATACCGGTTTTGGGGTCGGATGATTATCCACTGAAGCATTGTATAAATACCCTGAAATCGGAACTTTCCATTGCAAACCAGAATTTTAAGCGAGAGTAACAGAAGCATGATATTGTATTGCCGTGTTTTTGGAGCTCAGATCCTTTAGAGTTCATTTCTATTGCAGGGGCTTGCGCCTATTATGGCGGTTCGCAGTCAAACGCGCAAATTTCAGGGCCGGACCGCCCGCTTTCGCGTTGCATTTCAGGCCTGGAATCGAAACTTTCCAATTGAGTCTCAGCATGTTCATAGCTTTGGAGGGCTTAATCAAAATCCCGAATCCCGGTTGTCCTCAATTGACAATTGATCCTCCGAAATAGGCTTAGAGCCGGGCGGATTGAAGCTTCTACCCTCTTCTTAAAGCATCTCATCCTAGGGCAAAACGAAAGGTGAAGAGAATTTATGGCGATTTGCAGTCATGCCTAGCGCTGCCGCTCTTAATTGAGTCATATGCTTTTAGCCTGCAAAATGCTTATTTACAGCCATATAGACTGCTAAGCATTTAATGCTGTCTGCACTAGGAGGTCACAATGCAAATCAGATCAGTTTACTATGACGTTTCTTTCGAATAATGTTTATTATAATCTAAAGAACGCTGGCGGCAACTTGCAAGTCCTAAATCAGAGAATTCCTGAATTTACTAAATTTTGAAAATTTGTTGCTGGATCACTGCAATATTGCAAAATTCTCTCTTGTTTTTCTTCATATCACCTCCTTCGCGGCAACTTTAAGTTATGAATCTGCAACACCTTTTGCATTCTCCTTTCCCTGGCAACCTGTTAATTCTGAAAGCTTCCCCTAAACATTATAACCTATATTATGATTATGCAGTAAAATAGCATAATTGTCAACGAAGGTTTTTGATTTTTTAGTGATACTTTTATAACTAATTACCAAAAATACCTAATTAGCGTAGCCTTAAAATACTAAATAGACAGGCTTTAATCGTCTATATTCAGATACTATATGGAATTATACCTCAATTTTCGTCATTATCAAACCATTATTTGCCTGGCTTAAAGAGAAACTGGAAGCTGACATTTAAAAAATTACCAAGGTAATATTTGGCTATTGCTTATTGTCATAGTTTTACAATGCTTAAAATGTATAAAATAATATCATCCTTTTGCGCATATTCAGCTTTTCATTTTATGAAATATGACGCAAAAATACTTAAGGCTTCCAAGCCCCTCTGCTGTCCTTTCTTGACTTCAAGTAGAATCGTGGAGGCGCATTCCATTATATCCCCTTATTGCTGATTCGCATCTGAAAATAGGAATTTAGCTTGATCATTCAGAGTCTGCAGTGGATTTCAAAGGTGATAGTCGCAACAACCATTGATTTACAATATCAGCAAACTTTGAAATCTAACTGTAGATAAGCTACTATATCTCAACGGTAAATCAATGACAATTGCGACTATCACCATTTCAAAGCCCAAAATTCAATGCTTCAACTGCAAATAGGCATAATGCCAACGCCCTCTGCAGGCTCTTCAGGCGATTGAATTATTTCGGACTTTGCTTTACAATCCAAAGAGGTTGTTTTCCTGACGGCAATAATGCTAAAGAGCGTCTGACGCTCTTTCTGAAATCTAGCGTGCGAATGCTCAGTTGAATGGATTTTAGGCCTTAATGCGCATGAACATTGGAATGCTGCGATATCAGCGCTGGATTAAGAAGCGTAGCAGCGCACGATTCAGTCCAAAAATTGCGCCGCCGCAAGTATATTCGTCGGTGATAATGCTGATTCGCAGTCATACTCACCTGTTATGGAGCTTGGCTGTCCGCTGGCTCTGACATTCCTAAATGCGTGAATTCAGCTCTTTTAAGGTGCGACGATATCAATCGCACTCGCCGTACAGTCAAGATCCAAAATATGCAGGCTCATATGCAAAACATAATTGGGGACAATTAATGAGCGAAATAGGCGCAATGCGTCGCGCAGGGGAGCAAACGGCCAAAACGCTCACTTTTCAAGGAGCCTGAAAAGCAGTTATTCATGGATGCCGTGAAGATTTGAGGCCGAATGCGCCTGCAGTCTGTTCATCCAGTGGCGCTAATAAAACAGGGAATTTCATATGCAAAGCAGCGCGTCAGCTGATATACTGTTTATGCTGGCAAGTTGCGCTAAACATTCAGGTGCCTAATAGAGCAGACTGTGCAGATTTTCATCAATTATTCCTTTTATACTGATTTGCATTAAATGTCTTATTTTGGAGCTTGATTAGAACCTGTTGGGGGATCTTTAGTATTTTGCGCGATACTCTACGTCCTCAAAACAGGCGCGACATGGAGGGATCTTCCAGACAGCTTCCCAAATTGGTCCGCAGTCTACTATTATTTCGGATCTTGGTCGAAAAAGGACGAATCTGGAAAGAGCGCGATCGACAAGGCCCTCGACGAGCTGATGCTGGGGGAGCGCAAGTAAGCCTGCATACATTATAGTCCATAATATGTCGATATTAGATCTCAAATAGGTTCTCATCCATTGAAGGGTGCGAAATGCCGAACTCGGCTTTTCGCACCATTCAATGGACAATCAAGCTCCAAAATAGGTACATTTGACTGCAAATCGGTATAAGCGGATTCCTATGAAAATCAGTAGGCTGCAGACTCTTGAAGGATTCTGGCAGGATTCAGCTTTGCGCCGAGGCCGCCTTTGCGAAATAGCCTCCCCAACGCCGATTCTGACGGGCAGTGCAAATCAAATGGCGCCTAATTGGATTATCCTTTGAGGCGGCGCTGCGCCGCCAAATGCGCAGGGTCTGGAGCTTGGCTGTTCCCTCGCGCTGATAATGCATGAATTCAGCGCTCCCACGCTCTATAATAAATCACAGGCGTCGTAACTTTGGGTGCCAGCATATATACCGATTTTCATCAAAATGTTTCTTTTTTGGAGATTGATTATCCATTGAGGATAGCGGAATTTCGCACTCGCTGTATAATCAACCTCCAAAAAAGGCAATTTCAAATGAAAATCAGCAATCCTAATCGCAGTCACACGCGCAGGTTTTGCAGCATGACTGTCCACTGGCGCTGATATTCTTCAGTGCATGATTCATTCGCGCTGTACTGTCAACCAAAATAGGGGCTTTTTCATGCAAATCGTCGAGTCCTATTAACGGAACTTTTAATAGCGCAAAATCTACCCTTTCCGGATGCGTAGCTTGATTCGAAACGACTCGGCTGCCTGCTCAATCCACAGCGCCGGGGGTCAGGCTTCAAGCCTAAAACGCCAAACGTTCTGCCGTTTCTTAATGCCTGCGCAGGGAATATATTTCTTTTAGGAGTGTGAGGCTTTTGACAGCTTTCATTACAAACGCTGCCTATTTCTACCTTTTTCTGCCTTTTTCCGTCTTTCTCGCTGCTTGGGTCAAACCTGCAGTTTCACTGCCCTGCTTGATAGTTTTGGCGGCAATATTCTGCCGGATGGTAAAATCTCAGCCCAAGCTTAAAAAACAGCAACTATCCAAAGGCAGCCTCATCACTTTAGCCTGGATTTTGCTTGTCTGCTTCATCTGGGCGTATTTAGCCGGAATCGGAAAATACACTTTCCAAGGTTCCGAGTACAATTTGCGCAATCAAATGTTTGACTTGCTTCTTAAAAACGATTGGCCTGTCATGTCCTTGCAAGGCTCAGAGGCGAATCCCGGCCCGTCCGCGCTCATTTACTGCATAGGCTCCTGGCTTCCCGCCGCCGCTGCGGGAAAGATATTCGGAGAAGGGTTCGGGCAGTTCTTCCTGCTGTTTTGGACTGCGACGCAGCTGTTTTTGTTCTACGCCCTTTTTTGCTTCAGATTTCTCAAGCGGCTGGCGGTTTGGCCTCTTTTTATCTTCATCGCTTTCAGCGGCTTGGACATCATCGGCTACATGGTGATGATCCGCTCGGATATCGCTTCAACCACCCATATAGAATGGTGGGCGCCCCCTCTGCAATACTCCGGCTTCACCACCCAGCTGTTCTGGATGTTCAATCAGGCGGCGCCTGCATGGCTTGCGGCCATTCTTATGCTTGTCCAAAAGAGCGGCAGATTCCTCGCTGTTCTGGCGGCGCTTGCCATCATAACAAGCGGAGTTTCCTCTATCGGGCTGTTTCTTCTTGCCATATTCATCGGCTGCTCAAGCGTCTGGAACAAGATGAAAAGCCAAAGGGAAAACTTCTTTGAAATGAACGCGATAAATCTCTGGAAATGGAAGTTTTCAGCCGAAACCCCTCATCGCTTCATAAATGAAAGCCTCTCTAAGGCTTTAATAATTGCAAACTCTGCAGGGGTTTCATTTGATAATGTCTTGGGGGGAGGTCTGATTGGGATTTTAAGCTGCCTGTATCTCGCGAATGGCGCTTCGCCATTGAGGCTGGCATTTCAGGATTTCAACGGGGGCTTCATCGTCAAGCTGGCGTTTTTCTTCATTCTTGAAGCTGGAGCGTACCTTTTTGCGGTTTATAGATACCAGAAAAACAATCCTATGTTCTTTTTTTGCTTTTCAGCTCTATTGGCAATTCCCCTATTCAGCGAGGCGAACTCAGTTTACAGGGATTTCTGCATGAGGGCTTCAATCCCTATTTTAACAGTCCTCTTTGCGCTGGTGATTGACTCGTTGATAAAAAGCGCACGAAATAAAGACCGCCTGACAATCGCGGCTCTTGCTCTTATGATCGCGATTGGCGCCGGCACATCCGGACGTGAGATTGCAAGATCTCTAATATCTACAATAGCACAATCCAACTATAGCGAAGATATATCAGCCGGAACAGCTCTTCCCTTTGATCCAGGCCAAATGGACGGCTTTAGCAGGCCCGTCGAAGGCAGCGCTTTCTTCGAGCGCTTCGCGAAGGCGGCGCCTACGGCTTAATGGCTTTTCATTTGCCTCTTAAGAAGGATTTGAAGTTAAGCCTCCCTGGAAAGCTCCCAATTCGGCGCCGGATTATGCAGCGCTTCAATGCATGCTGATAAAACAAGCGCATCTGAATGCAACAGGCGTAGAATCCGAACCCAATTCAGGCGCATTTCATCCCGCATCTTGAGGGTGATATGCTCTGAGCTTTTATATGCGTCAATTTTTAGGTTGTATTATCCACTGGCCTGAGAATCCCAACCAAAGGAAACAGCTCTGCCTTATTTGCATATGAATCAGCCTATCCATGCTGATTTATCATAAAAACATCTAGATGAGTCTGACTGCAAAGAGATACCGGTAAAGTTCAGGAGAATTTTGGCAGAGTCATGCTGAATCGCAGCCAAGATAGCATAATTTGAAGTCTATGCGGACTGAGGTCAATGCGTGTTTTGAAGCTTGCTGTACGTTTTCACGCTGTGTATCAAGGGCTAAAATAGGCTTCAGATGCAGATTAACATTTACGGAAATGAGCTCCGAGATTCATCGGGACGCTTTCGATTCAAGAACAGGCCTCGCGACTCAAGCGGGCCTCTCCGGCAAGGTAGCGGAAATTTCTCCGAAAGAAGGGTTTTTAGAGTTTGCGAGGATGAAGCCTGCCGATTCAGGCTGAATATATCGATTTTCATGGAGAATTAGTTTAGAAGGAAGTCGCATTTTGATCGAACGACTCGCGTTGTTTTTTCCTACGAGTGTCCATTTCAACAGTATTCCGACGGATAATAGCAAGCGAAGGCGCGGAAATAGAGGCTCTGCGGCAATCTTTCAGCTAAGCTTGGCGAAAGCAAAATGGGAGGCATTCGAACGCCTGCTTGATGCTGTGGTCTGATACAGCCTCAAGCGCTCCGAAGTATCGCTTGGCGGCAACTAACCTGAGCAAGGATGAGCTTGGTTGAAAGAGCGGCTGCAGTTTATGAGGCGGATATGGGCGGAAATACTGATTTTCAGTCAAATGTACCGATTTTGATGCCGGACTATCCATTGAAGCCTTATATAAATCCGGCCCCAAAATCGGAACTTTCCAAAGCAATCAGTATAGTTATTGAGGTGGAGTTGAGAAGCGGAACTTGCAAATACCAAGAAATATGTTAGCTAAGGGCGGCCTTTAGGACAAAGTTCACAGGGTCGCAGGATTGGATGCGGAAACTATCGAGGCTTTGGCGTCGCACCCAGCCTAGCGCCGCCCATTGCAAGGCGTCTCCATAGAGGCGTCTTTTGTCTTGCAAAAACTTTAGTTATGATGTTGAAACTACTATCTGAAGTTCCAGGCCTTCAGGCAACTGACGGCCTTTGCATGCCTCCATAAAAAGAGATGCAAGCAGCGGGATTTAGAATTTATCAGTTGAAAAGGATATAGCAAACCCAGCGCGACCAATCTTAAATACGCTATTTAGGCTATGCCTTAAGAAGGTTTCTTGTGAAATTCTACTATAAGGCTCTTCATGAAGACTCCTAAAATGAAACTCTGAGAATGGCAATAACTCCAAAATAAGCTGACCCCGCATCTGATATAGGAGGAAATACATGTCCCATAGCTTGCGAACCGCCTTCCCCGGGGATTTACGCGTCGGCGGGAATTCCGGCTGAATGGCGCTTCCGCGCGGGCGGCCTGGAAATCTGGAGGCTGCGAAGGCTCCGCAGCGTCCTGGATTGGAGGAGGGATCCGGCGCGCAACCGCAGCACCGCCCAGCTTCAAGCGTTGAAGGCGACCACTTCCAACGCTTGAAGCTGGGCGGCAAGATCCCGCAAGAAAAGAATTTCTATGCCAAGCTTAAGAGATAAGCTGTCGCAAAGCTTCGAAGAGATCATGTCCATGCTCGGCCTGTCTGGATCCCCTGCAAGCCTCGCCGCCACGGTCGAAGGCGTGCCGCATGAACCCGAAAGGCGCATAATTTCGCCATTTTTTGAATAAGTACATTTATATCTGTCGTATAAGGAATTTGCAACGCTAGATTATGTGAAATGACTCTTTTCCAAGAAAAATATAGGGCAAATTAGCATAGTGATTAGTTGAATTCATCCAAAAATCGTACGAGCAACAATTGATTTCTATGAGCAGCTTATTGCGCAACATTTGATTTTTTGCGGAAATTCTCTTCTATTCTGGTAATTTTGCCTTTAAAGGCAATCAAGATAATAAGACCTATCACTAAAGGGGTGATCATTATGCGCCACATGGACGTATAGCCGATAGTTTGCGCAAAGAAACCGGCGCATGTAGGTCCAACGAGGCTGCCTAGATCCTGTCCTATATAGTTTGTGCTGCTGCCGGAGCCGCGACGCTCATTTGGCACAGATTTCATGGCTAAAGACTGCAATGCGGGTTGACACGCGCCGTAGCCAAAAGCATTTATGAATGCGGCGACAAGAAACAATGGAAGAGATTTTGAAAAACTTATAATAAAGAACGATATTCCGGTAAAGATGATAGCAGGTACAGAAACCTTGAAAAGACCAAATTTATCAGTCAATTTACCAATCAATGGTCGCGTGAATAGCAACGTCAAGGCATAAACGGTGAAAAAAAGGCCTATGCCTGTTTGTATGCCCTGTTTTCCAGCGTAGACGATTAGAAATGCATTAATGGTGCTGAATCCAACTCCCATGAAAAAAATCAGTGAAGCTGGTAAAATCGCTTCTTTTGCAATAATATTGTTTATTGTTATACTTAGCTTTTTAGTTCGCTTAAAATTGTACCTAATTCTCGAAGTCAACAGCAGAGCGACCAGCATGACAATAGCATTAACTGCGTATGTCATGCTGTAGCCAAATAAACTTACCATGATAAGGCCAATTGTTGGCCCTATCGCTTGAGAAATAACTTGCGCTAGAGAATAATATCCCATTCCAGTTCCGAATTTGTTCGCGGGCAAAGCCTCTGAAACCAAGGCTAAGCAGCAAACGTTAGCAAACGCGCTCGCGCATCCCTGCAACAATCGGAACAGCATAAGGAATGGCATTTCATTGGAAAAGCTATACCCTAAGTATGCGGTTGCCAGGATTGCAGTGGAAAGCACCACCATATATTTGCGATTATAGGTATCCATAGCAGGGGATGTGACAATCTTGCAAAGCAAGGATGTAATTGCGAACATGCTCATGAGAATTCCAATTTGGCTTGCTGGCGCGCCCAGGGAATCCGCGTAGGCGGCTAGAAGCGGATTGCTCATCTGCTGGCCAAGGTTTAAAGCCATATTTGCAATAAAAATACTGATGAACATACTATTCCAAATTTTATCTGGCACAAGTTGTTGTTCAATTTGCTTTTCTGAACAGGCGCTCAATTTGCTTCCAACTTTCTATGATATGATCCTTGCCCCAGACACGCTTGGATGCATTTATGGAAACTCATATAAAGATCTATCATGTCTGAGGCTCAATGAAAATTCAATTGAGATCTTTTGCCCGGCAACAAGAAACAAAATGGCCGGGCATTAATTCTTCAAGTTTTTGCATCTCGTGGCATGCTTCACGAGCAAATTTGCACCTCGCAGCAAAACGGCAGCCAGGTTGAGGATCAATTGGTGATGTGAGTTCCTTCTCAAGTATAATCCTATCTTTTTGCTGTTTCGCTTTAATGGAGGGTATAGCGGACAGCAGCGCTTTAGTGTAGGGATGAAGGGGGAATGCAAACAAATCCTTCGTTGGGCTTGTTTCAACAAGCTGTCCAAGGTACATTACAGAGACATTATTGGAAATATGGCGCACAACAGCCATATTGTGAGTTATAAACAAGTAAGTAAGACCAAATTTGTCTTGAAGATCCATAAGCAGGTTAAGTATTTGAGCTTGTATGGAAACATCCAACGCGGATACCGGCTCGTCGCAGACAATGAACTTAGGGTTCAAAGCGATCGCGCGCCCAATGCCAACTCTTTGCCTCCTGCCGCCGTCCAGCTCGTGTGGATACGACAGCCGGATTCGTTCATCGATTCCGATAGTGCTCATCAGATTTTTTGTCTGTTCCGTCAGCTCCTTCTTTGTAAAACGTTTAGAAAGGATCAACGGCTCCATCAGAGTCTGCTCCACTGTCATCCTAGGGTTTAAGGATGAATATGGATCTTGGAATATTATCTGCGCCTTTTCTCGCAGTTTTTTTAATTTTGCCTTGCCATGCATTGTGGTGATGTCGTCGCCATCAATTTTAATTATGCCTTCAGTGCTGTCAATAAGCCGTATTATAGTCCTGCCGAGAGTCGATTTCCCGCATCCGGATTCACCAACCACACCCATGGTTTCCCCTTGTTTTATCGACATTGTAACATCATCTACAGCATGAAGTTTTCCTCTGCGTGTGCCATAGTATTTTTTTAATTTTTCCACTTCAACCAAACTAGGCATGCTGTGCCTCCTGACCCAGCACAAGGCTATTTCCGCATCTGCAATAATGGCCATGGCCAATGTGAAAAAGCTGGAACTTCCTAGTTTTGCACTCTTCTTCAATATGCGGGCAACGAGGGCTAAAACAGCATCCGGCTGGAAGATCCGCTGGGTTTGGAGGCAAACCCTCTATATTTGCAAGCCTTCGCACGTCAGTTTCAAGATCTGGAATGGCGCCGAAAAGTCCTAGTGTATATGGATGCAAGGGATGTTCAAAGATTTCGTCCTTTTCACCGTATTCCAGAATTTCTCCTCCATACATAACGGCCACTGTATCAGCATTAGTAGCAACAATTCCCAAATCGTGAGTAATCAGTATTATGGATGTGCTGCGTTCTTTTCTCAGCTGAGCTATCATTTCCAAAATCTGCGCTTGAATCGTAACATCAAGCGCAGTCGTGGGTTCATCTGCAAGCAGCAATTCAGGCGTGCATGCCAAGGCCATAGCAATGACTACGCGTTGCTTCATGCCGCCTGAAAATTGGTGGGGGTACTCATCATATCGCTCAGAGGTAATTCCAACCATTTCCAGCATCTTAACCGCTTGTTTTCTAGCTTCACTTTTAGAAACGTTGTTATGCAACTTAATAACCTCAGAGATCTGATTGCCTATCTTCATCACGGGATTCAGAGCTGTCATAGGATCCTGGAATATCATAGACACCTTGTTTCCACGAACTCTCTGCATTTCTAGTTCGCTGGCTTTTCTTAAATCAAAGCCGTTGAGCAAAATACAACCGCGCTGCACTTTTGCTGGCGGAACGGGTAGGATTCCAAGAATGGCTTTTGCTATTGTGGTTTTTCCGGCGCCTGTTTCACCAACAAGCGCTAGTGTTTTTCCTCGCTCAAGGCTAAAAGACACTCCATTAACCGCATGGATGATCTCACCGGCAGAAATATATTCAACTGCCAGATCTTTTACTTCAAGCAAGACATCCTTATCACCATTCGTCATTTCGCACCTCTCATCAGTCCTTGAGTCTGGGATCCAGCGCGTCCCTTAGTCCATCGCCAAACAGGTTAAGGCTAAGAACCGTCATTGCGATGAATATTCCAGGAAATATAAGTGTATGAGGATAATAGCGCATGTAGTTCTTCGCTGAGGAAAGCAACGCCCCCCATTCCGGCGCGGGAGGCTGCACACCGAGGCCGATGTAGCTAAGGGCTGCGGTTTCCAACACCGTGCTGGCAATCATCATGGTTATTGTCACTAGCATAGGCGCATAGCTATTCGGCAAGAGATATCGCGTGATTTGACGTATCTTGCCACAGCCAATGGACTCTGCCGCTTCCATGTATTCATCCTTGCGCACCCGCATCATTGAGGCGCGAAGCACTCTGGCCAAAGCAGGTATATGGCTTATTGACAAGGCTATAATCGTTTTGTCGAACCCTGCTCCCAGAGCTGCGGATATCGCTATGGTCAACAAAATTCCTGGAATTGATTGGATTATGTCAAGAAACCGCATTATAAGGTTATCTATTCTCCCGCCAAAGTATCCTGCGACAGAACCGATTGCCAAGCCCATCATCATCGCGAATCCTACAGCCAAGACGCTAATGCTAAGGGAAAACCGACCGCCGTAGAGTATTCTGCTAAAGATGTCTCGCCCCAGTTCATCAGTGCCAAACCAATGCCGTGATGAAGGAAGTTGGAATTTGTTCAGCAAATCCATCTCCGTATAGTCATATGGAGCAATCAGCGGAGCCAATATGGAGATAAGCACCAAGAAGAGAAAAAGCGCAAGTCCGAAAGCTGCGGAGCTGTTACCCCAAAGACGTTTAAGCATCGCGGAAAATTCGCTTTCTCTTCTAGCTTTCCGTTTCCCCATTAAGCTCACGGCTTTTAAGGTTTCAGACATTTTGCTTTCTCCTCCTTCTATTCGTATTTTTTTCTCCCATATACTGCGCTTTAATCCTGGGATCAATATAGGCGAAAGCTATATCTACCAACAACATAACAAAGCTAAATATAATAGCCAGAAAAATCACACAACTCATGACAATAGGATAATCCCGGTTATTAATCGCAGTCACCATGTAATTGCCTACACCTGGAATCGAAAATACATTTTCAATAACCACTGAGCCGCCAAAAATACGCGCCAGTTGTGAGCCGGCAACAGCGGTAATCGGTATAAGCGCGTTGGGCAGCGCATGTTTGAGTATAACTGAGCGATTTGACAGGCCTTTTGCGCGTGCTGTAACAACATAATCCGAACGGATTACCTCCAGCATGCTAGAACGCGCCTGTCTCGCCATACCCGCGATTCCCGCGACTGCGTTTGCCATGCATGGCATGATGTAGTACTCAATCCCCCCTATTCCATATGGGGGAAGCCAACTCAAGTTCACGGAAAAGACTACGACGAGCATAAGCGCTAGCCAAAAGCCAGGCATAGAAACGCCAAACATGGCAATAATCATGGATATTCGGTCGCCTATCCTGTTTCTTTGCAACGCTGCGGTTATGCCAAGCGGAATTCCGATAACCAGCGTCAGCATCATTGAAACAAATCCAATTAGAATCGTCCTTGGAAGACGTGAGATCATTTCTTTTGTAATGCTGACATGCGTAATATAAGATTCCCCAAAGTTAAACCGAAGGAAAACATCCTTCAGAAATCGGCCGAGACGGATAATATAGGGATCATCCAGCCCAAGATCATTGCGCAGCTGCGCAATCACTTCAGGTGTGGCATCGTTTCCTAGGATTATTTGAACAGGATCGCCGGGCACAAAGTACATGATTGAAAATATAACCACGGCCACTCCCATTGAAACTGGAATCAACCACAGCAGCCTTCTCATAATGAATTTTACCATTGAGCTTACCTCTTATTCCAGACAAACCAGCAGGAAGACGGAAGAATGTTTGGCATGAAAGTTAATACTATATCCTCCACCACATCGGTCGTTACCGTCTCCAGCACCAGATTGACCAGGCCCACCGCGTATGCCTGCTCATTCAAATAAGAAACGAGGGCGCCAACAGTCTCAGAGTTAAATGATTTTGGATCATTGGCTGCAATTACCAGTTCTTGAAGTTTATCGTCTTGCGCGAAGCTTTCATTATACATGCCTTCAGTAAATTTATTGGCATTGAATCTGCCGTCCAGCATGCTGGCCAGATAATCAGATGAACTGCCTGAATCAACCCTAATGTCCCATTTAGCTGGATCATCTGCATAAGTATCAAAAAGAGTTTGATCATAAGAACTGATTTCAGTTTTAACATCAATAGCAAGGAGATAGTTTTGCAGTATTTGCGCCACCATTTTACGCTGTGAATCACTGTCGACCATAATATTAATTACTTCGTCATTTTTATAACCAGATTGGGCGACCAGTTCTTTCGCCTTATCAACATTGTAATTATAATAATCGTAATCATCACTTTCCCATTCATCAAGATAATCCGGGAGAATGCTGCTTCCAAATGCTTTGCATGGCACAGCGCCGCCACTGTAGGCGCCATCAGCTATTGCCTGTGAGTCAAAGCTGTAGAGAATAGCCTGCCTTAGCGCAAGATTGTCTTTGAACACACTCTGAGCGCTGCAGTTTAGAAATAAAAGTATGACGCTTGAAGTTTTGCTGATAAAACGATTGAAGCCTTCTTTAGGGCTTTCCCCGTCCATAAAACGACTTGCATTCATTGTGTCTAGTCCATACACCATGTCGATTTGACCGCTTTCCAGCGCGATTGCAAGTTGAGCGGGCTCCTTTATGACATGAAACTCTATAATGTCAGCATTCGCATATTCTGTGAAGCAACGTTCAGCTTCATTCGTCTTCCAGTAATCATCTCTTTTCTCAACTACAATTTTCGAATCGGGGATATATTCTTTCAGCACATACGGGCCAGTCATTACAGGGGTTGTCGCCATCTTATTGGGGCTATCCTCATATGCCTTTTTAGTAACTATATTAATCCTCCGCATAACCGATTGGAAAATTGTTATTGTGTCCACATCTAGAATGAATTCTATGTTATAATCGTCTAGAGCCTTTATGCTGCTGATGTTTTTGGATTGGCCAATGCCAGATTCCTTTGCTTGCTCGTAGCACCATACGACATCGGCGCTTGTTAAATGGTTTCCATCAGAATCCGTGATGTTGTCATGAATCTGAATAATGTATGTAAAATCATCAATTTTGTCCCAGCTCTTAGCAAGTTCTCCGAATAGCTCCATATCAAAATTTGATGTCAGAAGGTGTTGCGCCATGGGGTTGAGTGCGTATTGCCTGCCAGTGCTGTTTGAACCGACCAATGGATCAAACGTGCCGGGATCAGCCGATATGCCAACCCTGATGAATGTTTTGCCATCTGAAGTCACGTTTTTCGAATAATCAACAACTTCATTTGAAAGCTCAGAGATGCTCGGGGTGACGGAGCCGCTTTGATTTGAGGGGGAAGGATCATCGCTTCCAGCGAGGCCGGAACTTGAGCAGCCAGCAATAGCAGACGCAACCATAAAAATTGAAAGCGAGAAAGCCAAAAGTCTCCTGCGTTTCATTTATTCTCTTCCTTTCATAACTTTTATTGGATATAATGATATCAGATGGTGCACACATAAAAAAGCGAGGAATAAAACATGGATTTGAACGATCTTAGATTTTTCATGCGCATAGCTGAAGGGATGACTTATGACGCTGTTGCTGAGCAGGAATACACTTCTCAGTCTGCCTTGTCCAAAGCGATCTTTCGTCTGGAAAAAGAGTTGGATGTAAAGTTGTTCGATAGAAGCAGACGCTCTGTTTCGCTTACGCCCGCTGGCAAGTGTTTTTATGGCGATATCAAGAAAGTATATCCAGGCTATGAGGAAGCTTTGCAGAATCTGCGTTTATATTCAGAGCAAAAGGTGCTATATTGCACAGGACAATTTAACGCCCATTACATAATGCGTAACATGGTGTTTTGTGGCGTACACAATGCAGCTTTGCTTAATTGGAATAAGTTACAAATGTCGAATTGCGCTGAATAATTGAATAA
>JAISZB010000232.1 GCA_031269465.1 Clostridiales bacterium
TTTTTTTTATTTTTGTTTTTTTTTTGTGTTTTTCTGTGGTGCGGGGGGGACGACCCGCCGACCCCCCCACCCCCACCACTCAATGGATAGTCTACAAAAAAAGGAACATTGAATGAAAATCGGTATAGCTTTTATCCAGGCATGAGGGAAATGGTTTCTTAATATAACTCTTTTTAGTAATGATGTTGTGCCAATAACCCTGTCTGTTTCTGCTAAAATATCGCGCAGGCGGCGGTTGCCCTCCTTCAGGCGCAAGCTCCGCAACATGCTCCTGGCGTGACTTCCCGGCCGGAAACGGGGCCTGTTCCCGTGCAGGGCGAAGAGCCTGGCCGAGGTGATTTGGCTTGAAGTATCATTGGATGGCGAAGCTGATGTGCTCTTTGAAGGATGGTTGAGCAGCTTTGACGATGGGAATCCAGAGTTTGAAGAACTGAAGCCAGGGGAACTGGAAGGCGGAAATTCAGTCAAACTTAGGTGCGCGGCTTCATGTGGAGCGGCGCGGACAATCGCTGAAGGGGTTTAAACGCAGATTTTGACATTTACATAATAGCTTATTACTACGCCAGCCTCAAACGCCGGCTCCTACAGCCGCTTTGGCGGCATGGAGTCTGAGATACGATAAATTTGAGTCCAGCGCATGGATTGATATAATCATTCCAACCCCAAAAGCAGATGAATGCGGCTCCTATAGCGAAGCCGACCTATACTGCGACTCCCAGAGCGGGAATTGTGAAGCCCAACGCCAAAACAGCCCCCCTTCCAGTTCTCCCGCAAATGAAGCGCGGACTGCTCCTTATTCGACCTGGAAACCCGTTGAAAAGTAGCCTCAGCAAGAGCCAGCGCCGCAAAATCCTGAGCGCCGATATAACGGGCGGATAGCTCCGCAACCTGTCAACAATCAGGAGCAGCCGCAACCTCAAGAACCTCCTGCAGAGGAGGCAAAGGATGCGCCAGTTGCGCATCAGCCCTTAGACTTGGCGATTTTCAGCGAAAACGGCGGCTCGGATATTCGCTAGCGCTTGAAGAATCGTCGTTATACGCTGTATCGGCCTCTTTGACAGTGCTCAGCATGCCGCAGGCAGGAGAGGCTTCAAACGGATATTGGACGCTTTTAAGCCTTTGCCTTCTAACGGCTGGCATAAGTCTAGTGAAAATATCGCTTTTGCTGTCAAGGCGGCGCAAAGCGCTGGAAGTAAGGCGTTATGCCAGTTCTCTCAATTGTACCGATTTTGCAGGCGGATACCGATGTATACTCTCAGTTGCATAACCGGTAGAAATTGATGCGCATCGGCGTATTTAAGAGTTATACTGATTTTCAGTCAAAGGTTCAAGTGCTAATCAGTATAGCACAGCTAGCCTTTTTAAGGCCAGACAGCGATGTTGAGCCTTCGGGATGCTATGATAATGCGGAATTCTCTTTTCTGCTGAAACTTATACATTTTAGGCGGTGACTGAATTATGAAATCCTTTACTAAATTCAAAAAGTTTTTTCTGATTATAGGCGGAATTATTCTGGCATTGGCGGGTATAGCCGCGGCAGCGTTTCCTACAGCCAGCAAAGCTTATTATGATTATAGCAAAGACGCCCTCATAAGCAGATGGAATGAATATGTAAAAGAGCAGGAACCACCAGAAAACAGGCTCTCGCTTTCCTTAGCCCAAACTGGAAGCATAAGCTTGAATAATGACGGACTGATAGAAGAAGACGCTATGGCGATTTTCAACATAGACGAATTGGTGAAGGAAATGGCTGGAGTCGTTACAATTGAGAAGATAAGCCTAGTCGCTCCGATACTTACGGGAATAGACGCCAGCAATTTAAGCATAGGAATCTGTGAGCTTTTAGGTTCTCAATCTCCAGGAAATATAGGAAACTACTGCTTGGCCGGGCATAAAAGCAAAATCTACGGCAAGCAGTTCAACCGTTTGATTGAAGTGGATTTGAATGATGAGCTAAAGATATATAACGGTTATGAAACCTTCATATACGAGGTGTACGACAGGTTCACCGTCAAAGCCGAAGAAGCATGGCCCTTGGAAAATGTATATAACGACAGCATAATAACTTTGGTGACAAGTGATTATACCCAAACGCCTATCGGTCGATTCATTGTCAAGGCTAGACTTGTAAATTCCGCAACGGCTGCTTCAGCGCAATAGGAATCGTGAAAGCAATGCCACTATGTTCCTTATATAAAGCGAATTTGAATGTTCAGAGAATGGCAAAGGCAAAACCAAAAGGCTAGTCCAATTGGTTTTGCCTTTGCTTTTTTGCTCGCGAATATTGAAGGAAAATTGATATGGATGCCTTCAAAAATTTTGTTGTTTTTAACGAAAAACTCTTAAATTCTCAAGGGCATTAATAGAAATTGCATATGAAGTCATGATGTGAATTTGATATTTGAATATAATTGCTCATACAAGAATGATAAATTTGAAAAAAATAAGCATAATTCCTACACAAAATCGCGTTTGAATTTGCCTAAGCCGGCACTAAGGATTATAATATCTATAGCGCATCTTATAACTGTTCTGATGTGTGAGAAAATGTCTATTTTAGAGTTTGACTGTGTAGCGGGCGAGAAATGCCTATATGGTAGTGCTCTCCTTGAAAATGGACGTCAAGCTTCAAAATAGCTGCAAAGATTGCAAATCTGCGTAGCGCTTTGTTAAGTTGTTTTCAAAATATTTTGATTATGCAGCGAGTGCGAAATGCCGATCAAGCCCCAAAATCTGTATATTTGGTTGCTATCGACTTTGCTCAAGTTATGCTGATTTGCATATGAACCCCTATGACGTTGCGCTTCACTACAGTGATAAAAGTTGCCTGACATTAAATCTTAGCGGTTAATGCTATTAAACCCTGCGGGCGCTTCGATTGGAGTGGAAAGCGCTGAATTCTTGCATTTAAAAATGTCAGCGCAAGCGGACAGCAAAACTCCAAACAAGGAAAAACCGCGGATCGGTGTTTTTAACCCTAGCGCATCGGCATGCCAAAACTAGCTTTATCCATTTTCTCTCTGAGTTTTTTGAAGGAGGAAGAGAATTATAAAAAAAGGAAGATTCGGACAGTTTTTATCTTATTACAAACCATACAAGAAAGTCATTGCGGCTGATCTCTTCTTCGCCGCTATCGCTTCAAGCGTAGCGCTGGTTTATCCTCTAGTGGTGAATTTCATTACGACAAGAGCTATCTCTCCTGGAGGAATAGCAGTTGATCTCATTGCAAAGGCGGGAATAGCTTTTTTGGCATTGATGGCGCTTGAGTATGCCGGCAACTACTACATAGCCTACTATGGGCATATAATGGGCGCCAAGATGGAGTTTGACATGAGAAATGATCTCTTCCAACACTTCCAGAAGCTTTCTTTCAGCTACTACGACAACCAGAAGACCGGTCAGCTCATGTCCAGAATTACAACTGATTTATTTGATGTAACCGAACTGGCCCATCACGGCCCTGAAGATATAATAATCTCAGTCGTTAAAATTATCGGATCTCTGATAATTTTGATGTCTGTAAACTGGACTCTCACTCTTACTATAGTTGCGGTTATGCCTTTTATGATGATCTTCACATACAAGTGCAACAGAAAAATGAAGTCTGCCTTCAAAAAAAACAGAGAGCGGATTGCGGATATAAACGCGCAGATCGAAGACAGCCTGTCCGGAGTAAGAGTGGTAAAGTCATTTGCCAATGAAGATCTGGAGATGAAAAAATTCCTTGTCGGAAACAGCCGGTTTGTAGACAGCAAAAGCAACAGCTATATGTATATGGCCAAGTTTCACAGCGGCCTAGGCGCATTCGTCTCCCTCATAACTTTCATTGTTGTTGTGGCAGGCGCGGGATTCATCAATGCTGGAAGGCTTGGACTACCGGATCTCATTACATTTCTTCTATACATAAATACCTTGATAGAGCCTGTAAAGCGTTTGATTTCATTTACTGAGCAGTTCCAAAACGGAGCGACCGGGTTTTCCAGGTTCCGAGAGATTATGGAGGTCGAGCCTGATATAAAGGATGCGGAAGGCGCGCTGGAGCTTAAAGAGGCGAAGGGAAAAGTTGTCTTTGAAGGGGTCTCTTTCAGGTATTCAGAGCATTTGGACTATGTTTTGAGGGACATAAACATTACTGTTGAGCCAGGCGAGTATATAGCGCTTGTGGGCGCTTCCGGGGTAGGAAAAACTACCTTGTGCTCTCTTATTCCAAGATTCTATGAAGCATGTGAAGGTTTGATAAGGATAGACGGCAAGGATGTAAAAGACTGCTCCATCTCCTCATTGAGAAAGCAGATAGGCATAGTTCAGCAAGATGTGTACCTGTTTTCAGGCACGGTAAAAGACAATATACGCTACGGGAAGCCTGAGGCGGATGACTCAGAGATAGTGGAAGCCGCAAAAAGAGCGAATGCCCATGAATTCATAATGGAGCTGCCTGAAGGATATGACACGGACATCGGGCAGAGGGGAGTCAAGCTTTCTGGAGGGCAGAAGCAGAGGCTTAGCATAGCCCGAGTTTTTTTGAAGGATCCAGCCATACTAATCTTCGATGAGGCAACTTCATCGCTTGATAGCGAAAGCGAGCAAGTAGTTCAGGAGAGCTTTGAATGCTTGGCTCAAGACAGAACGACATTTGTAATTGCGCACCGCCTCTCCACAATTAAAAATGCCCATAGGATTATTGTGCTTGCAGAAGACGGCATAGCCGAGGAAGGCGGACACAGCGATCTTTTGAATAAGGGCGGGGTATACGCGAAATTCTACAACCTTCAGTTTAAAAGGAGGGAGAGGCCTCTCAAGCTTAAAAGCCTGCAGGCCTTGGAATGAGCCGGCATCAGGCTGTGAGGGCGAATAGATATGATAAAATAAATTATGGAAAATTTAGCATCAATAGAGAAAGCGGCAAAAATGCTTGGGGTATCCGAGACGGCATTGCGGAGATGGGATTATGAGGGGAAATTGCCGTCAATAAAGGCGGGCGCAGGCGCTATGATACATCAAAGCTTCGGCCGGAGAAGGCCCGCAAATGCGCGGCGCTGGCGGATGACGGAAAGGCTGCGGCGCATGCCCGGGCGTCGAGCCATGGCCAGAAAGCGGATTTGGAGCGTCAAAGACAAGCATTGGAGCTGCTTCGCAGCCAAAGCGGATGGACATTTGAGTTGATGTCCGATTCAGGCTCCGGGATGAACCGTCATAAAAAAGGGCCGGCAAAGCCGTTAAACGCAATTCTGGCGGACGATGCGGGGCGAATCGCATCAGCGCGTGAAGGCCGGCCGCCCAGGCTTGGGGCGGAACCGGCATTCTCCATTTGCGAAGCGGAAAATGCGGGGGCGGCGGCTGCCGGCAAAGGCGGCGAACCGCCATTTGAGGAGGGGCCGGCTTCAGGCGCGCCGGAAATAATCGCGGCGTTCTCCGCACGCTTATATGGATCAAGGGGCGAAAAGAGCGAAAAGTTATTGGAGGATGCCGCAAAGGCGGCGGCGGACGGCGCTGAGGGCGCGCAAAATAAGGATGCGCCCGAACAGCGGGCGGGAAGCGCATCTTCGGAAAGCATGCGGAGCGGCGCGGCTCGCTTGCAGCCGGGCATTGGGAAAATGGATGGCGGAGCGCGAAGGCGCGCCTGAATTGAAGGCGCTGAGCGAAGCAAGGGCGGCCGACTGCAGCCCTGACGGCAAAAAGGCGGAAAAGCAGGCGAAGAAAGAGCGCCGCGCGGCCACAGCGAAAGCTGAAATGAATTTATGCGAAGCTTCAGCCGTAAATGGCGAGAGAATCAATGAGGGTGAATGCCGGAAAGAATTGGGCAGGCCCAAAAAAGAAAAATGCCCGTGGATGCGCGAAGCGGCGAAATGCGCCGTCCGGCTCGCCATAAAAAACGATTTTGCCAATGCCATGAAGCATTTTCGCGGAAAAGGGAAGTTCGGATATTTCCCAGATTCAAAAAAAAGGGTCGAAATGACAGCTTCCGCATGGATTATGCGGCTTTGGCCCGCCTGGATGGAATAGGCGGG
>JAISZB010000275.1 GCA_031269465.1 Clostridiales bacterium
TGGCTGGCGCCATCGCCAAGCAGGATGAATCTATGCTTTATATGCAAGATGGGATTCAGGCAGTATTTTGAACCGGCAAATCCCAGCATTCCATAAATCGCAGGCGGAGCTTCTAAAAAATCCTGCTAGACTGCAATAATATAGTGGATCAATATTGAGTTCTCTTATAATTGAAGCCGATCCTCCGGAATCCGAAGCTGCAATGATGCCGGCAACAAAAACTGCAAAGCATCCAAAGATAGCTTTGCGGCTGAAGCAATCTCGGAATTCATGAAGAGCATCGCTTATAAAGTCCAGCGTCATCCGATTCCAGGCTCGACGAATCCATCCGGGAGCCGGCGCCGTCGCTTGCCTAGCCAACCCTCCTTAATAATAATCCCCATGTTATGCATATCAGGAATATTATAAAGGAAAATAGGCAGAAATTCAAATGGCATTGACTAAATTAGATGTAATATACCATTATTGTAAATAAGCTCCTGGCTATCAAGTCTTTCAAATCAAAAATTCTATTTATGCGATTTGTCGGAAGAGGTGTGGTGGACAAATGAATAAAAACCCTTATGGCATTATTAATTATGCTGAATTGGTAAAGGGCGGCTACGCCTATGTGGATAAAACCAGATTTATAGAATTGATGGAGAGCTATACCTGCATTTCATTTTTCCGCCCCAGAAAATTCGGCAAGAGCCTGCTGCTCTCTACCCTATCCTATTACTACAACTATCAGCATGCAGGCAGGTTCGACGAATTGTTTGGAAACACGTTTATAGGAAGCCACCCAACACCGTTGAGGAATAAATTCTCAGTTATCAAGTTCGATTTCTCAGCCATAGAATCTTCTAGCATTGACAAGGTCTACAAAGACTTTAAGGCGAACGTCACTATAACAGTCAAAAAGTTCATAGAGAAAAACCAAATAGAGCCATCTATCCCAATTGACTATGAAAACTCACCTGCCATCATTATGAAGCAGTTCTTGAACTATGCCATAGAACCGTTTGAGCATCCGCTGTATGTGCTTATAGATGAATACGATCATTTCGCCAATAACATGCTTGGTTTGCACACAGAAGACTTCACCGGCATGGTTTCGACTGAGGGGTTTGTACGCTGCTTTTTCGAGGAGCTCAAGATAGGAAGGGCGGACAACCTCGTCAGCAGGATTGTCTTGACAGGGGTATGCCCGATTACCATTGACAGCATGACCAGCGGCTTCAACATCGCGCTAGATCTGACAAGACTTCTCCCTTTCAACGAGATGGCGGGATTTAGGCGAGACGAGGTCAATCGCCTCATAAATGAAACGCTTTCGATTAACCGGGCGGAAGCTGAAGACCTTCTGGAGCAGATGGCATCGTTGTATAACGGCTACAACTTCTGCGGATCAGGCGCGCAAAAGCTCTTTAACAGCGACATGGTTCTGTACTTCCTTACGATATACGCCATGACTGGCCAACTGCCCAAAACTCTGCTGGATAAAAATGTCCTGAGTGACTATTCAAAGCTGCAAGCCATAGTTTCACTTAACTTAGCTGAGGCGGGCAACGCTGAATTCAAGCAGATTGAAGCTGCGAAAGCTCTCAGGACGGAGGCTTTCATTTCCGTCATTAAAGGAGAGCCTCAAGCAGCTCGCTTTACTGATGCGTTTGAGTTGGTGAAATTCTCTCACGATGACTTTCTTTCCTTTCTTTTCTTCATGGGCTATCTGACAATCGAATCTGAAGAGGATGACAAAGTGCGCTTTGTTTTGCCCAATGAGGTCATAAGGAGGATTTTCTGCGACTATTTTGCAAACATGTACCTGGGTCCAACACTGGGAGTGAACAGCTCGGCGTATGAGGACGCCATGAGGCAAATGTCGTCAGAGGGGAGAAATGAGCTGTATGTCAAGTGCCTTTCAGACATCTTGGGTTTGTCTCCGGATCGCATATACCTCAACTTCTCAGAGAAGCACTTCCAGTTCTTGGGATATATAGTCGCAGTGGGCTATACGGGATACAAGGTGGCTATAGAGAAGGATATAGGGTACGGGTATGTGGATCTGGCATTCCTGCCTGGCGCGGTTCCAGTTAAATACTACGCCTTGGAGGAGCTGAAATACATCAAGGCCGGGGAACTCAACCCGTCTGGCATGGACGGGGCGGAACTTGAAGCCTACAGGATGCGGCTCATAAAAGAGAGATGGGGCGAAGGCCTGAAGGAGTTGCGGAAGTATTCGCAGAACCCCGAATTCGCCACCTTGCAAAAAGAGGGACGCTTGAAGAAATGGATCACAATTTTCAGCACTCACCGTTGCCTAGTTAATCAAGAGATTGATGTAAACGACAAAGACATTGAGATGCAACTGCTTGACTTTGAGTGGTGGTTTCCTTCAAAGCCGGTTAAAGCGCAAAAAGCGTCAATGGCCAAGAGATCACCAAGATCCGCTAAGACCATCGGCTCATCTAGATCCAGAAAGAAGCCTGAGGACTCAAATCTCCACAATTCATAGCGCATTGTGGAAGCGACCCAGTCTGCTTCGGGTGGAAATGCCCAGCTCCATGGGCTTTTGAACCGATAAACCAGAGAGAATAGCCCATAAGAGCAACCGTCTAAAAAATACACCTATGGAGTAAAGGTTAATTGAGATTTAAGATCGCTGCTGGGTTTAAAAATAAATTGGCCCCCGCAATTGCCAGGGTTTAAAAAACGATCTAGCATCTCCAGCAGTGAGTGGGTAAATACACTGATTTGCGTATGATTGTACCGATTATGGAACTTGGTTATACTACTGTACTGATTATCATCAAATGTTTCTTATTTGTAGCTTGATTATCCATTGAGCGAGTGCGTATCGGCATTTCGCACTCGCTCAATGGATAATCAAGCTACAAAATCGGTATATGCAAGCTTCGGGGAATGAACGCGGGAAGGGCGTTTTGGGCGCCTGCAAGCGTTGGGCAGGGGGCCTTAGCCTGCAAGACGCTACGCATATGGTAAAAGCGGAGCACTTGACATGGCTTGAACCTGAATGCAATGATTGGAAGCTTTGAAGCCGTCGCCCATCTGCTGGCGCCTTTTCTAGCCAGCATCGAGCTTATTTTTCATAAAGCTTGTTAAGATGGGAGGTTTTATTTTCTTAACATGGGTTCCGCAGAAAAACCTGCGCAAATGCAACAGCATGCCGGGAAAAAGTGAAATGCTCCTTACAGAGTAAAGGCATTCGAGAAATCCCTCGCAGCGATGCCTGGGAATTTCCTTATTTTGAAGTCAAAGACGGTAGAATCCTTACCATGCTTAAATACAATAAAAAGCCACGCTCGCAATGCATGGCTCTTTATTTCGCTAATATTGCAGTGGCTGTCTAATTAAGGAATCGACATCCAATAGCAGCTTATAGCTTGCCTGTAGAATCAACCCAGAACTATCAGTGATATGGGCTTGGAGGAAAAGAAGGGCGGCATGGATAGCAAGATTGCAAAAGCTGAGATAACGGAGAGCATTTTAGGTGATTTCTCATGCACCATAAACTTTCTTCTCAGTCGTTGAAAAACTCTCCACCTATAATCGGCCAGGCAGTGCCTATGCGCGCAAGCGGTCTGAGCGCGCCGCCATTAAGATGCGCTATCGCTTGATTGGACAAGCACAGCTCCCTTCCCCTTGCAAGATCCGAACAAAGCGCTCCCATCGCGGCTTGAAACCGTAAACTCCGCCTTGCTGCCATTCTCGTCTGGCTCAAAGGTCAAGCCGGTTATCTTGCCGGTTTCCGAATCTCGGCTTAAACTTGGCCAAACTTCTATCTGGGCATTTCCTTCTCGATATGGTTGGCTTGTAAATCTAGCATCCGTGTCAAATGGAACGATGATTCTGCCTTCAGAATCAATGGCGCCCCATTCGCCTCCTTTTTTAGCCACCGACACATTAAGTCCAAATGCGTCAGGGTTGTTTATCATCGCTTCTTCATCGCTGATAATGTCATATTCAATGGCGACGGCAATTGAGCCGTCGAAATTCACAACGCCCTTTTTCTCTCCCGCAGCAGCCAGCGCTCTTTTAGTTATTGGGTTTACGAGGCTTATATCATCATAATCCCCGTTGATTGCTTCAAGACTCTTGGCGTCTTTATGGAAAATGCCGAACTGCCCGCTGTCCTTTAGTAGGAAAATGTCATTGCCAAGATAATTGGCGCTGTCATAGCCTTCATCCGTTAGCAGCTTGCCATTAAAATCAGCCAGAAATGTTTTATCGTCCGCGCTTCTCAGATAGATCACTTGAGCCAATCCGTCAGCTGCAATGCTTTTGTATGTGGGCTTAAAGATCTCTTCCTTCAAAAATCTGCCTGCAGATCTATACAACCCATACAGGCCGTCGACTTTGATGGAAAACAGGTCTGCTATGTGATCGGTGCGCATCATGCCGCCGCTCTGCCCGGCAGGCTCGCTATAGTATAATGTGTCTATGTCTTCGTATTCTCCGTCAAATAGAGGAATTGCCTCGCCGCCGTTCGAATCCAGCTGCAGCGCGCGGAATTTGCCTTCCTTGGAAGCTATGGCAATGCCATTTTGGCGAAAGTAAAGCGTGTCATATTCCGGCGGCACAACAATATCAAGGCGGTTGTCGATCGCGCCTGCCTTGCCGTTAATCGCGATGCGCTGGTAGATCCTTCCTTCAAAAAGGCCCCAATAGCTCTCAAACATCTGCTGGTAGCTGGATGTGTCAAAGGTGAACCCTTGCCTTTGAAGCGGCACAATCACATGTCCGTCCTCAGCGCTCAAGACGCCCGTGCGCCCGTCAGGAGTCTGCGCAATGACTTCTCCTGGCGCGGATTTACTTATGCTGGAATATGCAATGGGTAAAACCTCTTTTTCAGCATTGTCAACAAGGCCCCAGAGCAAATCCCGGCCAAAACTATTGCCGACGAGATAAAGGTCAGAATCACTGAGGCAGTCAAGCGCATCATAAGCGGGTTCTATGAAAATCCGCAGGCCCATGTCCGCTGCGCCCCACTTCCCGTCTATAATTGCAGGAATATAATCGAAATCCATATCTCCAAGGTTGCCGATTGTTCCGAAGCCAGACAATGACGCTTGCCCGCTTTTCAAATCTATTGCAACTAATTCGCCGCCTTTTCTCTTCACAAAGAGTTTATTGCCCTTTAGATACTCTCTAGTCTCGAAGTTGACATCTGAAATAATCCGGCCATTTTCATCGCAGATATTATACGAGCCATTGGCGCCTTCTTCGCCCATTTTAACCAGGTAATGGCCATCTCCGATTTTCTTTTCCACGCTTGCGAACTGATCGCTTGGAGGGAAGAGGAATCGGAAATCTGTTGCGTCTGAAGAATCCGCAGGCGGTGTTGGCGCCAGGGCTGCCTCCGCAATTGGAACGTCTCCACTGCGTGTTGTCAGCCTTGCAGTTCTAGTCGAGTCGTCATAGGCCAATTCGCCGAATGCTTCCAACTCTGAAAAATAAATCACAAGCCTTCCCTCGATATTAAAGCTGTCCACTTTTTTGCCGTCCACATACGCAACTATATCCGTATAAACATATCTGAACGCTTTGGCTCCATTGATTACAGGGGTTGGCGACGGCCCCGCCACCGGCGTAGTCTCTTTGCCGCCCGTAAAAGCAATCTTTGATGCGCGCGAAGCTTCATCCCAAGACACATCAAACCCATAGTTCCTTAAATCCTCTGAAACTACGCATGCCTTGTCATTGACTATGTAGCTCAGGATTTGATGGCCATCGATATACGCACGGATATCCGAATTGTAAACCCAGCCTAGAGGCTCACCGATTTGATAGCCGAAAGCGCTGTCGGAAGGAAGCGTCAAGCATAGGGTTGCAGCCGTTGCAATTGCGGCGAGAACTTTAAGTTTATTTTTCTTCATGAAGCGCCCCTTTCACGGAATAGCGCAATGCGCAGTGCTTTACAAACAACGCTGTGACATGGTTATCTTGCATCAAATGGCAAGCCCGCATGCTTTTTATGCTTGCCTGCTCAATGCGTCCCTCTGCCATGCATGCCGGTTTGCGCTCTAAAGTACCTATTTGGAGATTGATTATCCATTCGCTGGATAATCAATCTCCAAATAGGTACTTTCAATGCAAATCAGTATAGCTCTCAACTTCCGATGCGCAAAAAGCTCAGTCAGGGAGCTTGCTTGCAGCGCATCTATTTTAGCACATTCACCGTCATTTTGAAATGGTTATTTTACGGTTCGCTCATTGCCATTTCGCCTTCTTTCCGGCTTCGCATTTGAAGAGCCGAGAAGACCAAGCCGTTCATGATAACAGACAGCTTCTGGTTGGACGCTATGGGCATTATCTCCTGCAGCCGCTCGCCTTCGCCTTTTCCTATGCCCGAGTCTCATCTTTCGTCTTGCCCAAATCAAATTGATGCGATTGATTGCATTTACTGCGGTCTCTCAAGTACAAAGGGATCTGCGCTTAGTGGCGAGGCAAGATTGATTCTAGCCTTTGGCCGCATAGCAAAGTTGCCGCTGCCTTTTCGCCGCAATTCCGAAAGCATTGCGGGCGCCTCCGCGCTCAAAGCCGCGGCTCTGGAGTTGTCAGCTTATAGAGAAGGCGTTGATTTCTCACTCTTGGGAGCAGGCCGATGTTACGAGAATAATGCCAAGACGCTTTGCGAAGAAGCCATTCAGCTTGAGATCCGCTTGATTCCAAGCAGCAAACTGTACAAGGATTTATTTGGCTGCCAGCCATGCGGCCGGACTGACGCCGTTGAGCGGCGCCGCGCTCCACTGCGACCGACTGCAATGCTGATTTGCATATTAAAGTTCCAAAATAGGCTCAGTTGACTGCAAATCTGCATTTCAATCGTGTCTCAAGAGAAAATCATCAGAGAGAAGTGACAGGCAATAAGCTAGCAGTCTATATGGACGGCTTGATTATTGCCTGTCAAGAAAGACTAAATGCGCAGATGATGCCTGACGGCGAAAGAAGCATGCAATAAAGCTTTAATCAGCTATTTATTAGAATACATCAATGCTTTGCATTAACCACATGTATAGAGGAATAAATAGCATGCTAAGCAAAGTAGTTACGGTCACTGCAACAGAAGCAAATCGATAATCGCTTCCGGTTTCTTTAGCCATGATTCCCAGCTGAGTCATGGCAGGCATGACTGAAAAAACGAAAAAGGTTTGCTTCATTCTTGTAGAGATGGGAAGAATCAAGCAAAACAAAAACATGATCAGCGGAGAAAAGATAAATCTCATTAAGCTAACCAGAATAAGATCCTTGCTGAATTCAATAGATTTGAAGTCGGTGCTTCTAACAACGCATCCAATGAATATCATAGAAATCGAAGTTGTGGATCTGCTAAGTTGCTCTATAGGGAAAAAAACAGCCTTTGGGAGTTCTATATCTCCTAGAGTCATGAATGCCGCAATAAAGCAAGCAACCAAAGCAGGCGAAAACATTTTTTTGACATTGCATAATAAGTCAATAGGCGCTCCCTCGCTCTTTTCTTTGCCACTGCGAAGCAGATAAACGCCAATAGTCCAGAAAAGCATTGTATTCGCAAAATAGAAGACAATTGCGTCAGGGAGGGCATCGCTTCCCATCAGAGCTTCAACGACTGGAAACCCCACTATTACCGCATTGCAAAATCCAACCGAATTTATAAAAACTCCGCGCCTGCTCGATTTTATATTGAAAAGGCGGGAGAGAAGAACGGCCAGTACTAAATTGAGTATAATTATGGACGTCGGAATCGGCAGGGCCTTGAGCAGCCTTAATAGTTGCTCAGGAGTTTCGCATATAGTGTAAACGTTAAAAAGCATGTAACAGGGAATCGCTATGCATACAGCGAACTTCGAAAACAGAGCCATCCCCTTTGCTCCGAACCATTCGCAGCCATAAAGCGCATACCCAACTCCAATCAAAACCAGAATCCCCAATACACTTTGGATTGCGTTTGATGCCATTATGCTTGCACTCCCGCTTTTTGGATCTTATTTCGGCATTGCGCCCCGCTTTGCCAATCTTCTTTTCGCCTCTTCGTAAACATCGCTCTTGAGCGCTCCCTTATCAGCTGCCAGAGCATTTTTTACAATGTTTACCGGATTGCTGCTGCCTATGACAATTGAATCGATATCGGGGTGAGACAATGCAAAACGCAGCATGAAGGACGACTTGTCTTCTCCGCCGTCAAAGAGTTCGTAAAGCTTCGCATCTTCAAAGAGCCTATGATACCATGGAAAATAGTTTCTGAAATTTCCGCGCGCAAATATGCCCTTCCCCTTTTCTGCCGCCTCAGAAATAGCTTTTTCACATTGTCTAGTCAAACATCCGTAAACAACTTGAAATGTACTGAAAACCTCCCAATTCTTGTACTCCTTAATTGCATTATAGGAAAAATCGCCTGGATATTGGTCGTCGGTTGGATTTCCATTTCTGAAAGTAACGCCAATATGCCGAATTTTACCTTCTCTTTGGACCTCTTTCATATATTCTATCGTTTCATCATTTTCTCCGCCTTTAAGGTATCCTGGCGCCAATCCATGCATTTCCCATAGATCAATGTAGTCTGTCTTCAGCAGCTTAAGGCTTGAATTAAGATTGTCGATGAAGTTCTCCCTGGTCCATCTGCGATAGTCCTTCTCATGATCCCCGCATTTAGTTGCAATGAAAAATTCTTTGCGTCGATGAGATACCGCTCTTCCTATCAGCAGCTCGCTATTTGGATATTCAGGAGAAGTATCTATAATGTTTATTCCTCTGTCAAGGGCTGTGTTAAATACCTTGTCTGCAAGAGCTTGATCCATTTTTTCTGTAGCCATGCCGCCCATTGTGATTCGCGAAACATTCATTCCGGTTCTTCCTAATGCCCGTTTATCCATTTATCATTATCCTTTACTCCTAATGTGCATTTTTCGATCTAGCAGAAATATTTTCAATAGTATATGCTTTTTAAGTATAATGAACTGAATTGCAACTATAATGCAGACTTTGCCGCCTGGATTGTTATTCACTTTTCACAATTAATTTTAAGTCTGATTTCAAAAGTCACGTTTATATTGTTAGATATTTTGTGATTTTTCAAAATGCACATTAGGAGTCCTTTATATGGATTCGCTTTTATTAAATGCAGCTTTATGGCTTAGGGGTATGAATAACAATCTGCGCATAGCTTTCCAAATCCCTAAGGCAAATATCTACATGCCCATCCCGGAGTTCAAATTCAGCTTTTTCATCAGTATAAAGCCTATGCACGGTGACATTTCTAACTTCCTCTGAAACCTTCACCTTTACGCTAAGAGGCGCCAGTCGAATAGGAGCGTCCAAGGGGCTTGGCGCAACGCAGTTGACAAAATGCACCACATATCCTTCAGAGCATCTGCCTAGAGTAATATCCACCAAAGAAGGAGCATTTGTAACTATCCTTCTTTGAAGTCCTATTTTTTCGAAAATTAACGTCCTAATCATGGAAGATAAATCCGGATGGCCTATTCGGATGATCCTCTCGCCGATCATAGTCGCCACATACACCCCAGTTCCCTTTCCGAACTTTGAAACGACAACCGCCGGTTCAGTTCCCTGCGCCTTGTCAGGCAAATCCTCCACAACTATCGTTTCAGCCTTTGCGCTAGCATAGTAAACTATTTCCGCATTGTCCCTCGCTTTAACAATTCTCGCTCTTTCTTTGACTGGGAGATTGTTGTTAAACCCAGGAGCGTCATCTGCGGCAGCCAAATAATCAATGACCCTGAATTTGTTAGAGGCGATAATGCCTACAGCTTCCGCCAGCAAATCCGGAAATCCGCAGCCTTGCGCGGGAGCCGCCCCTTCAAAGACTATTACAGCGCCGCCTTGACTCACATATTCATTGATCTGAGCCGCATCCTCATCTCCTATGTACGCCCCTGTCGTCAAAGCCACAACTTTATATTTTGACAGTTTGCATGCTTGCAGTGAGCTGTCAGAAATGACTCCAAATGGAATATGGGCAGCTTTCAAAGCATTGTAAAGCCCTAAAAATTCAAGCCTGACAGCTTTTCCTATTGAAGAGCCGACGGCGTGGCTTTCAAGAATTACTTTGTCAGGATAAACAAGAGCCATGTCTTCTATAAACTCCGTACTGTCTAGGACATCTTGACGGCGTTTCATAAAAGCGAAAGTGTCATTTATAACTGGCATGATTCTAGGATCAGACATGAACTGAGGTATTCCAAACGGCACCAGCTTAAGGCCTGCTCCGTGAGCTATCGCCTGAAATGAGCATAATAGCGCTTCGTCGGCAGGCATCATGGAAAGAGAAAAATGCATTGGATCGAAAATCTGGGATTTAACATTAATAATCGGAATCTGACCAACGCCTCGAATGCGATCGCAAGTGATTCCCTGCCAAAATCTTGTTTCCTTTTCCGTTGGAACCGAGCCGCTTGTGCACAGCAACTGGCTGAATGAGTTTTTTATCTTATTGAAATCTTGCCCGCTGCTCTGACACCAGTCAGAATGCTCTTCACCCGCCATCTCCTTCATTATGAACGCTTCTGAATTGAACTCCCTCAGCAAGTCGAAGTATTTTTTGTAAACTAAAGCGAATGCGTCATTGCGCCATTCCAAATAATCATGCCATTTTTCGCCGCTTATTCCATGAGAGTTGGGAAGAGGCTTGCCGTAACCTCTTCGGCATGTTTCACAGTAGCAGATATTATCAAATCCATTTCCGTTTACATGCACTCCATCTAAATCATACTTGGTAAAACTTTCGCGCATAACTTGGTATCCAAAACCGTCATTTATGTATCCGCTGAGCAGGCATGCCTTGTAATATTCGCCTACCCTTACAGCGCTTCCATCCTCGCTTCGCATAGCCCATTCAGGATGATCATCGAAAACGTCCTGGCGGAAATTGCCGAAATCATACCTGGCTAAAATCTTAATCCCTATTTCATGGGCTTCCTTGATAATCTCGCCGATAAGGTCGCGACCGCTTAAAATTGGATTCACATGGTGATACCTTATCTCAGAGGGATAAAATGCTAAAAACCCGCCCACATTCAACACCACAGCTTCGCAATTCGTCTTGGCGCAATCGCTTGCAAACCTCTTCACATCCATATCCTTTACTTCAAATGACCTGGCATTTGGATGGAAAATTCTTAAAGGCCTTCCCTGCCACCAAACTCCCATTCGCTCTACACCTCCATCAATGAAAACCGCCTTTGCAGTAATGCTCCGCTAAACTAATTTGAATATGAAACTTCTTATTTTGGAGCTTTATTATACAGCCAGTTTTAATCCGTATGCCTAAAAGCATCTATGCATCAACTAATTCGGGTCTTTAAACTCTCGTGGGCACTGTCCTGCGTCCATTGATTCAAGCTCTGATTTTACAAGATTCTTGCATGCGTTTTCTTGCTTTTTGCCCAGCTAAGTTTAAAGACCCTTTAATTCCTACTGGCCAGCAGAAAGATTCGCATTGTTTTTTTCGTTGTAAGCTGAGATATATGAATCCAGAACTTCTCTGCCACCCGCTCTCAGCCATTGCTGAGAATAATCTCCGAAGTTTTCTAGAGGCTCCGCTCCTGTGACAAACCTAATGAACCATTCGACTTCGATTTTTTTCAACTCAGAAAGATATGCAACAGACTCGTCAGTTGACAAAGCTTCAAACAAGTTATAATACAGCGGGTATTCTGCTATTGCATCCAAATATGGAGTCCAGTGAGGGCTATTTACCTTATACATTACTTTCTTATAGTCAAAGCGCTGAATAGTAAAGGCGAGGACGTCAAGCCATTTGTCGTCAAGGGCTTTCTGCCCTTCCTCAGTCAAGCCTGCGTATTGTCCGTCCTGCGTCAAATGATGTTTTCCCTCAATGCCAACGGCTGCAATTCTTGCGCCCTCATCAGTTGCCAGGAAGTTCAAATAGCGCATAGCCGCCTCCGGATTTGCGCAAGCTGTCGTTATATTCGTTGTATATGTAAGCATGCCATTGGCGGCAAGTCCATTTTCCCCGTTGTCGCCTCTAATTTCTCGGATAATCGACCATTCCGCTTCAGGAACGTTTTGATCCATCTTCAACTGATCATAAGCAATGACAGGAATTGTGGAGTACCACCCGCAAACCGCGCCTACCCTCCCTGACGCATAGTTTTGCTTCGCTTGATCTGTCTGCATTATAAATGTATCTGGATCAAGAGACTTATCCTCCATGAAAAGCGCCTTGATATACTCCATGGCCTCCTTATATTCCGGCGCTATAGAAGCGGAATACGCTTTGCCGTCTTTTTCGAAGAAGTATCCCGGCATAATCCCATATGCTCCAAAGATTGGCTGAAATACGGGAGCGCCAATAGGCAAATCTGTAAACTGCACATCGGGAGCAAGGCCTATCGTGTCATTTTTGCCGTTGCCATCAGGATCGCCGTCTGTAAAAGCCTTAAGCACAGCGCGCAGTTCAGAAAGATTCGAAGGCATTTGAAGGCCAAGGCTGTCAAGCCAATCCTGACGCAATTGGAAAACGAATTTGCCTGGCTCATTGTATCCTGGAACGCCGAAAAGCTCGCCATCAACTCTAATCAAGTCAAATACCATCTCAGGATAAATACTAAGGATATCCTGTCCTTCAGTTTTTATCAATTCACTTATTTCAAGGAAAATATTCTGAGGTATATATTGAAAAAAGTCATAATTTTTGAAAATAAATACATCAGGAAGCTCATTTGATGCAATTAGCAAATTTACTTTGCTCAGAAACTCGGTATCTGGGGTAAATGTGTAATTCAAATCCAAATTCAAACGTTTTTCAACTTCTTTTACAACCTCATTGTCGCCGTTCCATATGTGTCCGATATCTCTGGAGAAGACATTAAGCTTCGCGGGAGATTCTTGCGATTCAGGCGTTACAGAATCAGAAACGCCAGAAATCAGAGCGGACGAGTCATTTGCCTTAGGAGAGCCTCCCGATGCGCAACCTGAGCTAACTGCTAAGGATGAGGCTAAAAGCAAAACAGTCATTTTTGAAATTACGCTTTTCATTTACGTCCTCCTTTAATTTGCAAGTTTCTTTCCTATCCTTTAACCGCGCCGACCATAATGCCTTGAACAAAATACTTCTGCAGAAACGGGTAGGCGCAAAGAATTGGAAGCGTTGAAACTATGATGGCTGCGGAGCGAATTGTTTCAACTGGTGGCGGAACATCGTCCGTGGGAGATTGCGTTACATTCATTGCCGCTTGGTAGAGAGAGCGAATCAACACCTGGAGAGTTCTTTTATCTTGGCTGTTGATGTAGATGATGGCATTGAAGTATTGGTTCCAGTAGCCTACGGCGTAAAATAAAACGATAGTTGCGATAACGGGAGTAGAGATTGGCAGGACAATGCTTATCAGCACTCTGAATTCCGAGCTTCCGTCTATTCTGGCGGACTCTCCCAGGCTTTGGGGGAGAGCTTGGAAGAAATTTCTCATAATGATAAGCCAAAAAGTATTTATGGCGTTTGGGATGAATAAAGCTCCAAGCTTATCTATAAGTCCCACGCTGCGAACCACCAAGTATGTTGGAATTAAGCCGGCTTGAAATACCAATGTTATAATGAGCAGGGTCATAAGCAGATTTCTGCCAGGCATATCGGCGAATGAAAGGGCGTAAGCGCCTATGGTGGAGAGCGTTAGGCTAAGAATAGTTCCAAGAATAACTACGGAAAGAGTCGTTCTGTAAGCGCCGCCTATTCCAAACGCCCTAAAAACATACGTGTAGGAAGACAGGTCAAAGCTCGTCGGAAACAGCACCAAGCCTCTTCCTACTGTGTTTGCCACAGGGGTGAATGATATGACGAGCAAATAATAGAACGGATAAACTGTTGTAAACGCGATAAACACAAGTATCGAGATATTTACAATTCCTGCGAAGCTTGCTTTCCTCTTCATCACCACAGCCCCCCATCTGGATCGATTTTTCGCGCTCCCCAGTTCGCAGCCAGAACTAAAACAAGGCTTATTGCTGACTTGAAGAAACCGACGGCAGTTGCGTAGCTGTAATTGTTGACTTGTTGCAAGCCTGTTCGGTAGATATAGTAATCGATTGTTTCTGCAACAGACATGACTGAAGAATTTATAAGAGCGACAGTTTGCTCAAAACCCACCGTAAGGACGTTAGCCAAGCTCAATATGAACATGATGCTGATAACGCTTCTTATGGAAGGAAGCGTAACATGAAGAAGCTGCTTCCATCTTCCCGCCCCGTCTACCGTAGCGGCATCATACAACGCAGGATCAACGCCGGCTAATGCCGCAAGATAAATAATGGCCGACCATCCGAGTTCCTTCCACACGGCAGATCCGACAAAGAACCAAACAAACAGTTTTGTCTCTGAGAGAAACGGCTTGACCGTTCCACCCAGCGCTACTATTATCTGGTTTACAATTCCGTTTGACGAAAAGAAAGCGAAAAGCAAACCGCTAATGACAATCCATGAAATAAAGTGAGGCAGATAAGAAAGGGTCTGGATTACTTTTTTCAGCTTTATGGCAGTCACTTCATTGAGCATCAGAGCAAAGACGATAGGAAACGGAAACGCAAAAAAAATCCTCGCCATGCTTATAACGGCTGTATTGCGGAAAACAGAGCGAAATGAACCGTTGGAGAAAAAACGTTCAAAGTGCTCGAATCCAACCCAAGGGCTCCCGAAAATGCCAAGATTGAAGGAATAATCCTTAAAGGCGATAATGATTCCTGCCATCGGAGCAAACATGAAGATAGAATAGTAAAGCAATACAGGAATAAGCAAAATATACAAAGGAATAAATCTCTTAACAGCATTGCTTAATTTTTTACGCTGATTATTCTTGGTTGACATAGCCTTCCTCCTCAGCGCCGATTTAACTTTTTACTAAAGTCTGTTTTGCTCAGCCACAATAATCTTACTTCATGTTCCAGCTGCATCTCTTTAAAGCAATGAAACGATCGCCGTGCATCTGCACAGTATTTGCGGCCATTCACTTAACCCTCAAGCAGATTTTCATGTCCCTGTATCCATACTGATTTTCATTTGAAATAACCTATTTTAACATTTTATCTAAACCGGAACTATTCAATGCAAAGCAGTATATCCAAGCTCCAAAATAGGTAATCTGGCTGCAAAGGTTTCAGCTTCATCATTAAGGCAAAGCATGCGCTCGCATTCAAGACTGAGCGCTGCTCTTTTCTCATGCAGATGCATGCAGAAGACAAATATTTATTAATAAATTCGCAAGCAAATTTTAATCTTTGGCAATTTTTTTCTGTCTTTTCAGCAGCTAGAATCAATATGCATGCTTGTAAATCGAAAGCACGTCTTGCCAATAGAGTTTTTTTAGGCCGCCTACAGGCTTCTCAACCTCCGAGAGTTCAAATGTCACTTTCTTAGCTATATCCTCCAATGAATTCTCAGCTACGCCAAACTCCGATAATCTCCGCGGGAGATTCATCTGCCGAAAAAAGCCGCGCAGCCTCATTATACCTTCAAGAGCGACTTTTTCAAGCTCTCTCAAGCTTCCTTCCACACCCATGACGTTGACGGCGAAGTGAGCGAACATCGCAATATTGTCTTTGTACACATATTCCATCCAGCAAGGCGTAAGTATCGCCAATCCAGCGCCATGAACAATGTCATATTCAGCGCTCATCATCCGCCCCATAGCATGGCAAGCTCCATCAAACTGACGCCCTGACCGCATAAGCCCGCCATTTGCAAGCGAGGCGGCGAAGCCTATCTGGCACCATGAATCATAATCAGCCGGATCCTTTGAAAGAATAAGCCCGTGACGCATGATTGTCTTTAGCACGGATTCACTTATCCCGTCTATCAGGTCTGTATTTAGCGTATTGGTGAAATATCCTTCGAATATGTGGCTCATCATATCAGCAATTCCGTATGAAATATGTTCAGCGGGCAGCGTATAGAACAGTTCCGGATTAATCACGCTTAATGCAGGATATAGCAAATCATCGGAAAAACCTCTCTTAAGAAGCTTTTTCTCATTGGTTATGACTGAATTGGAGCTATTCTCACTGCCGGAAGCCGGAATTGTAAGTATTACGGCTATAGGCAGCGCCCTGTCGATAGGTTTTCGATTTATGAAATGATCTTCCCATAGATCGTCTCCCTCATAAAAAGCTCCGAATGCAATCGCTTTAGCTGCATCAATAGTGCTTCCTCCTCCTATGGCAAGAATCATGTCGACATTTTCCTCCTTGCAGAGCTTTGAGCCTTCAAGCACTAGTGATAAATGGGGATTTGGAGTGACGCCTCCAAGCTCGACATGGGAGATGCCATTTTCATCCAACGATCTTGCGGCATCATCATAGAGTCCAGTCTCTTTAACAAACTCTCCAGCGTAAAGAATAAGCGCTTTCTTTCCTTTGCCTTCTAAACGCTTGCCAATCTCCTTGTGGGTTCCTTTTCCGTAAACAATCTTAGAAGGCACATGGAATTCAAAGTTAGTCACAGCAATCATCCTCCTGGTTTTTTATAAACTGCAGTTCCTTTCTTACATCAATTCAGCATCAAGCAAAATAGAAATCTCAACAACCAGTAAATACGTTTTTACAAGCCATTGAGATATATGTTAAATGGAAGAATGGCATTCATCTCCTCCTAATTGTTTTCTAGGAAAAATGAGCCAAGTTATTCAATAAGACATTGAATTAAAATCGTATATTACACAATCGCGGAGTATTATTATTGCTGGCTTTTGTTTAATATTTATAAAATCATTATAGATCTTAAAGTATTGATAAGTTAATAATTTGAGAAATATTATTTTCGCTTCAGAATAACCGTTATAAATTAAAGATCTCTCAAATTCTTCAACTAATCATTTCCTATAACTGAAATATTGATAAACGCGTTTTCATTCGTTCCAACCCCCGCAACAACTAAACTGATCTGCTGCAAATCATTATATCTTGCTTAATGAATGCGCAACTTCACAGCTTCAGCCATCTTGCACCGACTCGCTTGAGCTGCAGCCGCACAATCCCTCGGCTCAAAGACAATCCCCGTCAACTATGCTGATTTTCATGGAAAATCACCTTTTTTTGGACTTGATTATACAGTGGGTGCGAAATGCCGATTTCGTCATTTCGCACTGTTCAATGGATAATCAACAAAAAAGGAACATTGAATGAAAATCGGCAAAACCTCCATGCAAAGCTAAACTAAGCGCGGCTCTCCTAAATAGGTTAGGCGCATATTCTCTTTCTAGCGCCCAAGAGCGCCTAGTTTCGCCTATCGCATGAGACGCATTGAGGCTTTAAATCGCCCGCTTTTACCTAATTCCTCAAGCTATGCGAAGTCTACTCCCACTAACATGGCGAATTTACTTGCGAGCAAGTACATCTGGCAGATGTTGAATATAATTAGCTTATCAGCAACGGCCGCATGTGCCGAACCCCTGGGTTTTACTTGCAAGCCTTTAAGGGATTTATGCTCTATGGTTATTTCTGCATCTATGCTGGCTTTTCATGCGAAAATCCCTACGCGCATATATATCAGCATATCTTAAGCAGCTTTGCTCATTGTCAACCTTCATCTTTTTTTACAAGAGAAGGCGCTTCTACCTTCTTGGGAGTCATCTCATCGGCTATACTCACAACTGCCTTGCAAACTTCATATATTTCATTGACAAGCTTAATATTTGACCTTAAAGACTCCGAGTATCTTGTTGCGGATATCCAAGTATCCAGAATAGGGATATAGGGCTTAATCAAAGGCAGAATATCAGGAATCTCCAAATCCTCCGCAATGAGAGACAGCTCATGTCTTTGGAGATATTCCTGGCCAGATAAATCGGCAACGTATTTTACGGCCTTCTCTATGCACTGGCTGCAATGGTAAGCGCACACGTCTATCTCAGCATCATCGGCAATTTGAGGCAACAGAACTCTGACTACAGAAAGATCCGCTTTAGCTCTGTCAAGCAGAGTTATCTTCAAATTCTTTTTTGCGCTCATATATTATCGCGCCCCTTTCGAGGATTTTGCGTTGCACGGAATTCACATTCATTGAAGACTCGAAGAACTCCTTTTCATTGGAAACAAGCAGGTCAAAACGGCTTTGGACATTGCTGCACAGCTTATGGAGCTCAATTATAGTATCTGAGCAATACTCATAGCCTTCATCTACAATGAAGTATAGATCAATGTCGCTGGCCTGAGTGCAAGATAAGTCAAGACTGCTTCCAAAGAGAATCAAATACTTAACATATGAAGGAAACTCCATCTCGCTTAATTGTTTAACTTTATTTAGTTTTAGGGGATGAACATATTTAAAAGGAGTTGTCTCATGTTCAGAAAATAGATAATATGTGCTAATTTCTACTTTATCCATATCCAACTTCCTTTCCCTTAATCCTTCAGACTATCAAAGCAAATAGGCATAACCGGAATCTAAAATCATTTATCAGATTTTGAGCCAATAAAATATCTCACAAATAAAGCCAGCCATATATATTGATTTTCATATGAATGATTCAGAGATATATTTTTTGGCTTTGCAGCATGACTAGGATTCTTATTGCGTTGCTTGCAATTATAACACTTAAAATAGAGAAATTCAATGGAATAACAAGGCGTAAATGCCGATATCAAACGCACTCGCTCTACAGTCAAGTACCAAATAGGCAGTTGCAATATATTTTGAAGCTTTGCCTAATCTGAGACTTAAAATTCCAGCTTGGATTGAGTTGTACCGCTTTTCATCAAATGTTAATTTTTTTGTTGATTATCCATTGAATGGTGCGATATCGGCATTTTGCACTCGCTTTATAATCAAGCTCCAAATAAGGCAGTTTAGTACGAAAATACATTTCATGGTCATTTGTCCATGCTTCAAACACACAATTGACTTTATATTTTCACTCTTGACGGTGAAGCGCAGCGTCATAGGGGTTTATATGAAAAGCAGTATATGCAATTTAAGTAGATTTGACTGAAAGTCGAAAACTTTCTAAAAATTGCCGTGTGGGTTGAACCTAGCTTAAAAGTGCGTCAGCATATCGTAATTCATTTTGATATGCATTTTCAAGGATTGCTTTACATGAAATCTGACTTTTATTCCATTATTAAAGGTGGACTTCTTCTTAATATGCATTTGTTGCAAATCAGAACACTCTATTTTTTGACAGTGATTGTAAAGTGTTATATAATTGTTTCAATTCTAGGTGATGAATTAAGGGCGTAGAGTGCGCGCCAGCATGTCGGAAAGCAACTCAATTGAATATACTGATTTGCATATGACGTTCCCGCTTTAACGGTTTATCATACATCGAGCGCGAAATGCCTATACCTGCATCTCGCGCCTTGAAAGCGGACAGTCAAGATCCAATAGGCGCTTTTGACTGCAAATCGGCATTTATCCTTGGCGGGAAAGAAATGCAGTCGAACGCGAATTATATTGCCCCTCGCGGCTGACGGGAATTCCGCCAGCCCGAGCTTAACCGCTGTTTTGCGCAGTGAGCAGCGAACTCTCAATAGCCCTTTGAAATGCCGCATTTGCAATCGACTAGACGCGCCACTTATTTGAGCCTTTGCGGGGATCAGCTCTTATAGGCTGGCATTCCCGAATTTCTGCAACAGGAGGCTTCACAGGCATGTGCATGAAAACGTATTTACAGGCTATTATTCATCACACTTAAAAGGGAGGAGCATACCTATGGAAAACCCCAGATTTGATTTTAAGAAAGAAAGCATCTCTCCTTTAGGCTTTGGCCTTATGAGGCTTCCTGTCAACTCAGACGGCTCTATTGATGAGAAGCATGTGTGTCGGATGGCGGACAGCTTCCTGGAAAGCGGAATGAATTACTTTGATACCGCTTACGTCTACCATGGAGGATTTTCTGAGAGGATATTCAAACGCGCGGTTTCAGACAGGCATCCTCGAAGTTCTTACAAGCTTGCAACCAAGCTTCCTATTTGGCAGGTCAAGAAGCATTCCGATATGCAGGAAATGCTGGAGGAGCAATTGAAGCGCACAGGGCTGGATTTCATAGACTTCTACCTGATTCATTCAATAGACGCGGGGCACAACGAATTCTGCGAGAAGTACGATGCCTTTGAATTTATAAGGAAGATTAAAGAGCAGGGCAAAGCCCGGCATATCGGCTTTTCGTTCCATGGAGACTCCGCTCTGCTGCGCAAGCTTTTATCAGAGCATCCTGAGGTTGAGTTTGTACAGCTGCAACTGAACTACTATGACTGGGACGCCATAAAAGCCGGCGAATTGTACAATATAGCCTTGGAGCATAATACTCCGGTAATAATTATGGAGCCTGTAAGAGGCGGCATGCTTTCAAAGCTTCCTGAAGACGCAGCCCGGATCCTCTCAAGCGCTGATCCAAAGGCGTCTTTCGCATCATGGGCTTTGCGCTGGTGTTCATCCTTGGACGGCGTTATGACGGTGCTCAGCGGCATGTCAAATGCCGAGCAGATGAAGGACAACCTCGCAACCTACGCCGATTTTTCTCCGATATCGGACTATGAGAGAAATGCCATTGAAAAGGTTAACGGAATACTCAAAAACCGCCCGACCATTCCCTGCACATCCTGCAAGTACTGTTCGGACTGTCCGCAGTCCATTCCCATATACAGCATCTTCGAGAAATACAACCACTACATCAACACAAACCAGAACCTTGGAATGTTCAGAGGCGCATACCAGCAACTCAAGCCAAGGGGAGATTCCTGCATAGAATGCGGACTTTGCGAATCGCTTTGCCCGCAAGGAATAAACATTATAAATGAGCTGAAGGCCATAGAAAGGCTGGTTCAATAGCATGCGCTGATTTGCAGCCATAGCCGCGCATTTTGCTCGTGGCTGTCCGCTATGCAGTAAGCGACGCTTAAAGCAAATCATCATAAGAAGCCAGGCTGAGCATCTTTAGGATGCTTCGCCTGGCTTTGCGCTTCTTGCTTTAGAAATTTAGATCCCTGCGCGAATGATAGTCTTTACCAGCCTGTTGTAAACATCAACGAGATCCTGGTTTGACTTGTGGCTTCGCATGATGGTGTTGAGCATGGTCAAGAAGATATCTTTACAGGATACATCCCTCGCTATTATATTGCTTACGCCCATGGCGAACTGGACGGGAAGCTGCTCGTTTTTCGGGTTTGCTATGCATATCAGGCGCAATATCTGCAGCGTCTCTTTAGCAGCCTCGACATCCTGCCTGTCTGCCAGGCAGAACAGCCCTCTGCCGTACGCGAAGGTTATGGCTTGATTTCCAGGGTGGCTCATGTAGCATTTTGAGAGAAGATCAGCAGTAGCTTCAGCTTCAGCCCCTGTTTGCTTGGCAAGCAGGTTTACCAGGCCCAACGCATAGCTTTGGACAAATTCCGCTGAATTTAAATGCAAAACGCTCATTTCGGCGATTTTGTCAAATGTCCTTTTTATATCTTCGTAGTTTGACTGAGTGTAAGACAAGCTCACCAAAGCTTTGGTATAGTTAATCGCTATGGCTTTGCTATCCGGATGGACTTCATAAAGCTCGGCAATCATGCCGACGCATTCAGCTATGTTTTTAGAGCCGTCCTTTTGCGAGAACTCATAGATCCCTTCGGAAAACGCTTCTACTGCCTCAGGAGCCTGCGGGAAACTGACGCCCAGATTAGAGAGCCTTCTTAAAGTAAGATCAGCTTCTTCTGTTTCCTGCTCTTTTAGAAGCTCTATAAGGGCCTTTCCCAAATCCTTGGCGGCCTTTGCAGACGAAGGAAACCTTGTCGCCAGCTTTTCTAGCTTATTGATAGTATTCGCCCTGTCTTCTCCGGACTCAAGCGTGCTCAGCTTAAATAGGGCGCCTGAAATGGTTGATGCCAACTCAATGCTTTCAGGGAACCTTTCAAAAAGAGATTCAATGGACTCTATAGCGGCGACTTGGCTCGCGACGCTCTCAGTCGTGTGGCTTGCAATCCCCTTGGCGTACTGCTGGGCGTAGAAAGCGTCATCTAAGTGCAATAAATAGAGCTTGCTGAGATTATCGACCGCTTCGGCTCCGCTTGCCCAGTCCTTCTTCTCCGCAAGAGCCGCCATTCCCTCTGCAAAGGCTGGATGTATTTCATAATTGTCCGGATGCTTCTGCGCAAACTCGATAAGAGTTTCTCCTGTCGCCTTTGCGTCTGCCAGATCTTGAAGCTTGATGATTTTGGAGAGCGCCAAAGCATAGCAGTTTTGAAGCATAACTACTTTGGAATTGTTTTTATGCAGTCTGGATATTTTTTTGATGCTTTTCACTGCTTCCGTCAAGGTCTGGCTATCCAGAGCCTGGCACATTTCTTGAGCTTCATTGATGTAGGCCTCAATGATGACCAAATCCGTTTTTTGAGAATGAGGCGTTCTTTGCTCCAATTCCAGATCCTGCTGCAGGCGTCTGGGCGATTGGCCATGATGAAATAGCGCATTCTATTTTTGGTCTGCTTGGAAACTCCATTAAGCATCGGATGCAGCCGGCTGTTCATCCGACTTGCTAATGAGATAAAGCCATGAGATTAAAATCCATGAGATTAAAATCCATGAGATTAAAACCATGCGCAAAAAGCATTTCTATCACTGCCTACGACCCTTCAGCATAACATATCCATGTGCGTTTGATGACGTCTTTGTTCCGACTGCGCCTTGCTTTTGTTTAAAGAGCGTTCATTTCCCGCTTAGGTACATTAAAGCTGGCTGCAACTTATCCTTTCTATGTATTTTTCTTTCAGTTTCACTGCTTCATTACACACCGACGAGCATTAAGCCTGATCTCTGAGCCTTGCTATACTGCTTTGCATTGAAAAGTTCCGATTTCGATGTCGGATCATAAATTAGCGAGAAATGTTGATATAGACATTTCGCACCCTTCAACGGACAGATCTTCCTTTTTTGGAGCTTGACTGTCCATTGAGTGGTGCGACTGATATCGGCATTTCGCACTCGCTGTATAATCAAGCTCCAAAAAAGGTAATTCTATGTGAAACGCAGTATATCTGCAGGGTTCAGTTCTCAAAAACCTATAAATTCTAGCTGGCCGGAACAAATTCCGAAAACATTCTTATGTACTTCTTCGCGCGGGATATTCTTGAATGAGTCCGCTAATCATCTCATGAAAATGAAGAGGCTAGAAAATTCACTTACGGCGATCTCATTCATGAACAATCGCGCCGGAAAGCAATTATACTGATTTGCATATGATACTGCATTTGGATTTACTGCACTTCGGTATAACTTGCCATTCATTTGAGCATTGTAGGGCGAGACAGCTATAGGCATAACTTCAGCCTTCTCCTATAGATTCAAAAAACATATTTTGGCGATGACTCAGCTAGCGCTGATTTTTTTAAAACGGCGCAGGGGAAATCAGGCATAAAACCAAAAGGTTAGAGCAATTCATCATTCCTCTTGGAAGAATCCTAAATATAGCGACTAATACACGCGAGGCTAAAGGATCCTTGAGTTTCTTGCATCTGGTGTTGCAGACTCTTCTGGGTGAGCCGCGCTTGAAGTCAGATAGTTTGCCTTTGATTTGCAAGTTGTGTCGCAATTTACTTCATATTATACAATTTGGCGAATATCCTCGTCAAGCAAAATTATAAAGTTGAATTATTTTATTGAGAAAAAAGACGCTAAGATGCATAAAACACTTATATATCCATTAAGGCAAGGATGGTTTTTAAGAATAAGGGGCGAAAATTAAAAATGAAAGGATGAGGGCTTGAAAAGCCAGACGAAAACTGGCATTCAAAGTCTTCAGATAAAACTAAAGGCAAAAAATTAGATAGCCCCTACTGTTTAAGGCATAACAATTTAGCTATGAAACTTCCTGTTTAGAGCTTGGCTAGCTGAAAATAGGTATACTATAGTATGCAAATCAGCGTAACAGAAGATCAGATTTATTTAATATAAAGAGGAATCTGACAGATGGACAGCTGGTGTGTCAGTTAAGCAGGAAGAGGCTTAGGAAGCGAGAAAAACGCGCAATTAAGCGGCATCAAGGGATTTAGATTTTGCTAAGCTACTTAAAGTCATTTTATGGAGGCAAAGCCTGCAACCAATCACCCCAAATATCTGCATAAATGGTTTCATGCATTTCCAGGCAGTTCGATTACGCAGTACTGACTTGCAGCTGCCAAATTTTGGAGCCTGATTATACAGCGAGTGCGAAATGCCGATATAGGAATTTCGCACCTTGAACGTGTAATCAGGTCCAAAAAAGGTCGTTTGACCGCAATCGGCTTAGATATACTGATTTGCAGTCAAATGTATTGATTTTGGAGCTTGATTATCCATTGAGTGGTGCGAAATGCCGATCTCGGCATTTTGCACTCGCTGTATAATCAAGCTCCAGAATCGAAGCTTTCATATGCAAATCATCAGTATAAGCAAAAAGCTAAAAACAAGGGTTATGACTTGGATAATTGGCGAATAAAAAACCAGCCAGGCTTTTGCCAGCGTTGCAAAATCACTTGCAAATACTTATAAAACGGAATTATCCTTGAACTTCAATTCTGCTTAAAAAGACATTTTCTGTCCGATGCGCGTGTACCTTCAGCCTTATTGCTTTGCAGTTTCGGCTTATAGGCACAATGAACCAAAAATTCTAGGCATGATAGAGAAGAAGGCCTTTGACTGCATATGATCAGGCATCTTCTCCAATAGAGGCGAGCATCATCTTCTTTGAATATAGCAAGTGCTTTCTAATTAAGGCTTTAGCTGAGGAAGCATCATCATTTTCAATTGCTCTTAGTATTTCTCTGTGCTCTCTATTGGAAATCTCAATGGATGGAATAGATGAATTGCTTTTTTGGATATTGCTTTTCCTGACGCTTGTCAATGATTCGCAGATGCTTATAAGAACGGGATTTCCGCATAGCTCTGTAAGGGTGTCGTGAAATGCATTGTCAAAATCTGAGTATTCCTCAATATTGGAGTTTTCTATTGCATAATCCATCTTCTCAATTATTCCGCGCAGGCGAAGAATATCTGAGCCCGACTTCCTCTGCATCACGAGCTCGACTATAGACTCCTCAATGACTATGCGAGTTTCATAAACATCGCATATCATTTGCCTATTTGCTGTAAGAAAAGGAAGCAGAGCGCTTTTTATCTCAAACGGCTTTATCTCATTTACAAATGTGCCGTCTCCTTGGCGTATTGAAACAACCCCCATGCTGCTTAATCTTTTGAATGCCTCTCGAACAGTAACTCTGCTTACGCCGAAATTCTGTATATAGATATTCTCGGAGGGAAGCTTGTCGAAAGGCTTGTATTTTTCCTGGATAATAGAATTGATTACACTTTCAACGATTAAATCTGTTTTCGTTTTAAATTCAGTCTTAAATTCCTTTGCGCTTGACATGATTTTCATTCCTCTTCTCCCAGGGCGAATAATATTGACTCTATGGCTATTTCAAATCCCTGCTTCCCCTTAATCATATGCTCATTCATTTTATTATACTGATTTTCATTGGAAAGTACCTATTTTGGAGCTGGATTATACAGGTGAAAGTGGATAGTCCAGCTCCAAAATAGATGCAATTGACTGCAAATCGGCATGGCGCAAAAAAGCCAGGCTCGCTTTCCTCGCAACCTCTTCGCTATCAACTTGATAATGCCCTAAAAACAGTATATAACAATAAAGGACGAAATGCAAAGAATAAAAACATTGCCAATTGTTTGGCCTTTTGATCTTGAACCTAAGAGTTTTAGCAATTAAAATGCAATTTTAAAAAACCAATGCATTTATTAGTATACTATGCTAATCTTAATTGTGTCAATAGTAATATGATATTATTATTATATAGGAATAATTTTCAATTTGATGACAATTGAGGTTTAGTCTAGGAATTAAGATTTTGTCATTTTAGAGAATTTCTCCTATATTTTTCATCCAGGTTTTTCATCTCTGAAAGCAATAAACTTTTTTCAAAAAAAGTTGCTTATCTTAGAGCTTCATGTTATACTTGACTCATTAAAGATATTATGATATTATTTATTTTGGGTAATTAGTTCAAATGATTGCAGCCTTATCATACTAATTCTAGAACTATTGACGAACTTTAATTTGCTATATGCATTTAGAAATGCCCATTGAAACTTCAAGTTAGGGGTTTGATTATAAAGATTTGCAGTAAATGCGCTAATAAATATGAATTTCATATTCTTATCTGTCTGCATTCGCTTCATTTTATAACCTCCCCGAACTGTCTCAATTGATTTAGCATAAGCAGATATACTGCTTTGCATAGGATAGTACCGATTTGGTGTCTTTGACTGCAAAGCGGTATATTAGGATGATGCAAGGGCTGTCAATCAGAAATATGTATGTAAGCTTACAAACTATTTATACCAGTTCATCAACTAAAGGAGGAATTTTCAAATGAAGCAACCCACACTGAAGCTAGCGGGAACCATCGCTTTAGCGCTCTTTGCGATCCTTTCAGGATGCAGCTCCGGAGGAGATGCGTCTAATGCGGGCGGCGGGGCTGGTTCAGAAGCTCAAGCGTCCGCCGCTTCGCAGTCTCAGGGGCCTGCAATTGAAAAAATAACAGTCTGGAGCAACGAGAGTTCCTCCAAGACGAAAAGAGATGAGCAGATAGCGCGGTACAACTCAGGGGAAGGAAAAGAGAAGGGAATCGAAATAGAATATACCGTTCTCGGCCAAGACTATTACGACGCTCTTAAAATCGCGGCGCAGACTGATGAGGCGCCTGATCTTTACCGCCTGACTTGGGACTCAACCCCCATCTTTGGCCAAGCCGGCTGGATAGTGCCTATAACTGACATGCCTGGAGGACAAGAGCTTGTGGATTTGTACGAAAAAGATTTGATAGTGAATCAGCACATCTTCGATGGAAAGGTCTATACTTTGCCATTTTCCCTTACTACATACAAGATGATAGTAAACGACGACCTCTTTAAAAAGAATGGCTTGGAATACCCTGAAACCTTTGATGAAGTCAGGGAATGCGCGCGCATTATAACTGAAAACGGCGCAGGCCAGGAATTCGGATGGGTGCTCGGCTTGAAAACGAACTGGGCCGCTTCCGTCTACTGCTATTTCCTGGGTGTGCCCAGCACCGGCATTGTCGGCTTTGATCCCAGAAACCTGGAATTTAGATTTTCAGACTTCATGCCTGTCTTTGACATGGTCAAGGGCATGATAGATGACGGCAGCGTTCTTCCGGGCTTTTCGGACATGGACACCGATCAGATGCACGCTCAATTCGCTGAAGGGCGCGTCGGCATGATACCGGGCGCCAGCTTTGACATCGGAACCTATACGGAGACTTACCCAGCCAAGTGCAATTGGAAGGTCATTCCTACGCCTCTGTATTCAAAGGACACCGTGCGGCAGTCTGATGTGGCGGACTGCATGAACTTATTGTGCATAGGTTCAAAGAGCCTTGAACATCCAGAGAAGGCCATGGACGCGCTCAAGTTCTTCTATTCGGATGAAACCGTAGCGGAACTCTATCAGGAAGCCCTCTACATTCCTTATCGCCAGGAGGCGAAAGAGCTTGCGGAACATGATCCGACCGCAAACGGCTTCAAGGAGTTTTCCGATGTATACAACTTGAGGCTGATTCCGTCCAATCCTGAATTCACCTTGGAAGTCGAGGGGGAAATGGCTAACCCGACGATAAACGGCATGTTCTCCGGCGCTCTGGGAGACGATTATAAAAGCATCATAGCTGATGTTGACATAGGTACAACGAAGCGCTTAAGAAGCTGGATCCTGCGGTTCTTGAAGAGTACCGGCTTGACTACTAGCCTTGGCGCCGCCATAGAGAATCGGGAGGCGAAGGCGGAATGAGTCTTTTCACTTCAAAGAAACATCCAGAGCCGTTTTTCAGGCGGGATCAAACGCAGGCCGTTTTGATGCTTCTGCCTATGCTCGTTGGTTTTTTACTCTTCACCTATGTTCCTATAATATATATACTTCGGTTTTGCATGTATAGCTATGACGGCATACTTCCCGGAAAGTTCACAGGCATAGATAACTTTGTCAGAATCTTCCAGAGAGACAAAGCTTTTTGGGAGGCTTGCATGAATACTTTGGTGCTGGGGGGCAAGATAATTTTGGAAATCCCCCTGGCAATGCTCTTTGCAGTTTTTTTGCATAAAGGGCTCAAAGGCATGGCGTTCTTTCGTGTTTCTCTTTTTCTGCCTACTATTATATCCACAGCTATCGTAGGGCTTATTTTTTCCCTGATGTTCGCCTCTTTCAACGGCGTAATAAACACAATTCTTACTAATGCAGGGCTGATTGAAAAGCCCGTCGACTGGCTGGGAAAAAAATGGTCGGCTCTGATGGTCCTGGAATTAGCTTCCGTCTGGTGCTATGTAGGGATAAACATGGTGTTTTTTCTCATGGCTCTCCAAAGCGTGCCGCAAGAGCTGTATGAATGCGCCGCATTGGATGGCTGCACAGGATTCAAGCGCTTCTTCAGGATAACTCTGCCCATGATCATTCCGATTTTCCGCCTTGTTCTGCTCAATTCAATAATAGGAAGCCTTAAAATAAACGATATAGTCCTAGCTTCTACAAACGGGCAGCCTGCGGGCAAAACTGAAGTCGTGATGACCTATATCTTCAAGTTCTTTTTCGGGTATTCAACCAGGAGAGTAGAAGTAGGATACGCTTCTGCTATGTCAGTTGTCGTCGCTGTGTTCCTTGGACTTATCACCTTAATCTATATCAAGGCCAGCAAAGGGATGACTGTCGATTAGCGCAAGGAGGATTGCATGTGTCAGCCAAACTGAAGAAGTATATCCCAATTGCGGCGATATACATTGTTTTGGGCATAGCGGTTGTTATCGCGCTCTTTCCCATATTCTACACTCTGATGGCCTCAGGCAAGAGCTCTCAGGACATCCTGGCGAACCCGCACAATATCATCCCGGAGAAATTCGTGTTCGATAACTATGTGCAGGCATGGAATCTGGCCAATTTTCAGCAGTACACCTGGAACAGCGTATACATGTCCTTCTTTATTGTCGCGGGTACGATAGTCACAAGCACGGTGGCGGGGTATGTGTTTGATCGCGGAAAGTTCCGAGGCAAGGAGATCATTTTCGCCTTGGTAATTTCATCCATGTTTGTGTCGCTTGGAAGCCTGACTCTTTATCCCACGGTAATGATAGCAAAGGTTTTCGGACTTAACAAATCGCTCGTTGGAGTAATAATTATCCGAGTATTCGCATTGGATGTGAGCGGGCTGTTCATATCCCGGGGATTTATCAACACTTTGCCTAGGGAGCTTGACGAATCGGCTAAAATCGACGGATGCAGCTTCTTTAGGATCTTCGTCAGCATCATCTTCCCGATATCAAAGCCTCTTATCGCCACAATAGGCATTCTGCAGTTTCGGGCTTCCTGGAATGACTACATGCTTCCGCTGGTTTTCACTCTGGCGAATAAATCGCGCCAGCCCCTGGTAGTGGGCGTAGTCAATCTGAAGACAAATGGAATGACGGCGACAAACTGGAGCGTCATGCTTGCCGGGACGGCTATATCCATAATGCCGATGATACTTGTCTTTATTGCCTTTAACAAGTATTTCATCGACGGATTGACCTCAGGCGCCATAAAAGGATGAAAACTTTAAGAACGGCCGCTGCAAGGCAAAGGCCTATGATTAAGCCGGGCTCAGCTTGCGGGCTTCATGCGCGCGCAGGGCGGACGCACGGCTAAAATCGCGCGAACTCAGTTTAAACAAGTTCGCCTTCCATCACGCTGCGAACCGTACATGAACGCCCTGGTTCGGCGGCTCCAAGCACTGAACCGAACCGGACTCCGCAGCATGGATGCGTCGGGGGTGAACCGGGCTAGGAGGCGATCTTTATTAAATGATGAAAAGGCCGAGGATTCATTTCGGCCAAGCTCGACTTCCATCACGCTGCGAACCGAATGCGAACGCCCTGGTTCAGCAACTTTCAGGCGCCGAACCGTATCAGGTTCGCGAACCGAGAGCCGAACCAGGGGACGCGTCTGAGTCGAACTAAGCTGGGGGGCGATCTTGGGTTCGGATATTTGACATGAATTTCTAACTGTGCGCAAGAGCCTCTGCGGTCGAAGCATGGTGCCGAGTAGGAGAACATGAACGAAAGCCCCGGGAAGGGCGGCATGAGAAAATGAAGCATGTAGGATGGCACAGCTTACGGGTTGCGCCATTGCGCTTTTTTGCTCGGTTTTAACATGGCCTTGCTTTTCTTGCCGATACTGCGCTTTCAATGCAACCATTTCCCCATCCATGGGAATGCTAATGACTCTGGCCGCGTTGCAGTGGATCCGATTTGCTTACTGAAGAGTTAAAAGTTCTTGAATCCAAATGAGATAAACTTTGATTTTACGCAGTTTTTAATTATCCAAGGCTTAAATCAAGACTTTTGAAGGAAGCTGCGAGAACTTTATCTCTCCAGTTTTAAGCGAACTGACGTTTTAAGCCTTGTCAGTTGGGTTGAATAAGCTCTGTTTTAACAACTCTCAAAGCCCAGCGTTGCCGCTGGGGTTTATTTGGGACAATAGAAAGCCGACACCCCGTTAAGCGAAACATAGGGTTTAGTTGAAAACTAAGTATCTAAGAGTGATATAATAAATTTAATAGTTGAGACACTGGGAAATATGAACGCAATATCACTCACGAAAAGTTTATTGGATTTCTCTGTTTCATCCTCGTAGCTCCTAATATCCGACCACGACGCAGTCTTAACAATGAGGTTGATATACGTGGGCAATCTCTAAAATAAGTATGAAGTCTGAAAATCTCGTCAGTTCTTTGGGAGGTGTCGTGACGCTCTGACCCCTTGCTTGAAAAAGGGCTTTTTGAGGCCGAAGCAGCTGGGCAACGAGTACTCTGCATATGTTCGCTTCGGAAGGCGCGCATGCGCCGGGTAGACTGAAAAAGTACTGGCCTTTGAATTTCCTTCGGTTGAAGCAGTAGCGGAATTCATTGAAGCAGCTTTAAAGACGCATGTCTCCGAGGCCGTGGAAGGCACCGTTGACGAAGGCCTTTGCATTGAATTCTGCTGCATGCCACCATTTTAGATTATCTTGTCAAGCAGATTTACGCCCTTAATACCTTAACAAACAGCAATTGCTTTCTGTAAGATTATGATGTAGAATAAAAATGACGCCTTGGCTAACCACTTTGATGGTAGTTGCAATCTGAGACGGATCACAGGCGATGCCATACTTTAGAAAACGATGTGGGTTAAGCCAATGGGCGACAAAATGATTGATAACATTAATTCTAATCCTACTATAGACTGGCATGCAGCTTTTTTTGACGCTATTAGGGCAGATTTCATAAAATATAAAGATTCGCTCGAAATTTCCGCTGAAGTACCTTTAACCGATCAGCCGCAACGCATTGATGTCCTGATAATAAAGAAGAAAAAGGGAGAGGTTATTGACAAGGTCCTTGCTAAGGATTTCAAGCATCTGAACGTAATAGAGTACAAAAATCCTCTCGACAGTTTTACTGTCAGAGACTTTTACAAAGTATTAGCCTATGCTTTTAACCTGTCTAATCTCAGCGCTCCCTTCACGGGCGCAGACGATATTACTGTGGTTGTCGTCGTCACTAAAAAGCCGGATAAGTTCTTCGCTTATTTGCTGGGCAAGGGCATTGAAATTGAGAGCGCGGATGATGGAATCCACATCATAAAAGTTGCCTTCCCATGCCCGTCTATAGTAAAAGTAGTGGAAAGCAAGGCGCTTGACAAGAACGAATATCTCTGGCTCGCGAACCTTGGCAAAAAAGTAACAGTGCAAACCTTTATGAAATTGTTGGATGAGAGAGCAAAATTGGATACTTCTACAAGAGCTTACTTTGAAGCTCTTGCCAGAGCCAACCCGGAGACTGTGGAGGAGGTGACGAAGATGGGAGCGCCCAATTACGAAGCGATGCTTGAGGAACTTGGATTAGTGCATAGGGATGTCCTTGAAAACGAGATTAAAGCTCGCGATGAAAAGATCAAACGTCTTGATGAGGAGAATAGAAAGCTTGATGAGGAGAATAGAAAGCTTGAAAAGGCCCTTATCAAATTTTCTGCTAGTCTTCTTGCAGACGGCAGCGTAGAACGCGCTAAAATCGCGGAATTCTTGCTTGAAATCTCTCCTCCTCCCGAGACAAGCCAGTAAGAATATGCTCTATGCCAAGGCCATTTAGAATCCGCTCCCCTTGTATTCTTTGACATATGGAGTCTACATAGAAACTTTTTTAGGGAGGTTTCTAAAATTACATGGTCTTTAACGCGATGCTCATCTGAGCAATCGTGTAGGAGGGGGCGGCTAACCCCCGACCTCCCAAACCACCGTGCGTGCCATTCGGCACACGGCGGTTTGACTAGTACTGTCGCTCTTAATGGCGCGACATGCTTTTAGCCTGTAAAATGCTTAATTATAGCCGAATAGCACTGTAGCGCATTTAAGACTGTATGCGCAAGGCTAAATGCACTTCATGGTACGTTGCAGTCAGACCTTTGAATACTTTTTTCCCCAAGACATAATTGGCGATGGTTGCAGGCAGGATTTGGCTCTTGGATACTCACCAACGGTTCGCAAACTCGCGGGCTTTCTCTTCGGGCGCGCCCGGCTTCCTTAGGTTGGCGCATCGGGTTTCCGCTCGCTTCCGCCGCTTCCATTTGCAAGGCCGCAATCGTCTCCGCATCAAACCGTCAAGTTCTTGCAGCCGGCTTTCTCCGCCGCCGCTTTCCCGCAACAGTCCACTCGACCGCTCGTTATACTGATTTTCATGTTGAAATTACCTTTTTGGGCGCTTGATACTCCCGCGCGGGCCAAATGCCGTTGGAATTTCGCACCGCTCAATGGATAATCAAGCGCTAAAAAAGGAGCATTTGATGAAAATCAGTATATTTCAGCCGGCTCCCCAGTTCCGGCTCGCAGCTTTCTCCGCCATTTCCTCTATCCGCTCGAATGGCCGATTGCGCATCCGCATCCTTGGCCCCCTTTTCGATTGTAGAATGAGAACCCTGGATATTTGCTCTTTTGGGGTCTGCCCGCCTTGGTTTCGCCCTTGTCCGCTTTCAGCTTCAGCTTGTTTTCCAGGCGCTCCTCTGCGATCAGGCATGCCCTCTCCCCAATATTATAAGGTTAAGAAAAATCGACACTGATTTGGAGGCTAGAACAGTTTACAATCAGGCCAAAGAGGGCGCCGCCGATTTCGCCTGCCGCGATATCATGCATTGGCGCTATGAGCGCCGCAAATTGAAGGCGGCGAGGAAGCTTCTTAAAGGGAAGGGGCTTTCGCCTGCCAGGAAATGATGGCTTAATGCTGGATTTCCACATATGCGGCGCCGCCCCCGGGATTCATCGGCATGCTTTCGATTCAAGAGGGCGGGCTTCGCGCGCCGCTAGTCGGATACACAGGCAAGACCGCGGAGATTTTGCCGGAAGAATAGTTTTTGAATCACGCCAGGATGAAACCCGCCGATTTACGCGAAATAGAGGAAAGCCGCCCTATCTTATTTCTTTCATATCGAGAACCTATAATATCTCCTAAAATTGCACCCAACATATAATAATACCCCTTATCTAACAGAATTAAAAAGGCGGAGTACTATTTCCACCTTTTTAATTCATTTAACTGTTTACCAATTAGAAGTGTCTACACTAGCTTCTAAGTAAGTACACTTATTCCTCATTTCTTCAGTTACTACAAATTTAGAATCATAACGAAGCACTCTCGCAGATCCAACTTTTATAGAAATATCTGAACTTTTATTACTTTTTACCGTTTTAATTAATTTAGGTACAAGTTGATCGTCCCACACTTCCCCTTCTTTTGGTTTATATAGTGAAGTATTAAAATCCATTTTCATTGAAAAACTTCCAATAGAAAAACTTATATCTCTAACATCTTCTAAATACTCATAGGATCCTGCTTTAATTGCCGACAACCTATCTCCAGTATACTCTAAAAAGAAATCATCATTTTCACCAAAATACTCAATACTACGTTGTAATTTTGTATTAAGGTTGTAAAATGAACTAGATTCTTTATAATTAATTCCTAATTTAGCGTGGATATTTGACTTACTTTCTCCTAAATAGATGGTTTTACCTAACAATTTAATTGGAACTTCAGTAAGGGCTCCACTTTGAATTTCTTCGTAAGATTTTCCTATAACAGCAGGTCTATAGACATCTCCTCGCATAAAAACGCTTCTTGTATCTCCATCCCATACAAAATATAAGTTAAAATTACGCAATCTATACATAACCCTATCATTCAAAAGGAATACATCACTATTTGATCCCCAACTAGTTTTAGATGATCTTTCTACTAAACTCCATCCAGTTCCTCCCAGAATATTATGCGTAGAATATAAAACAGATTTAACTGGATCATATTCTACACTATAATTTAGATATTCAAGTATAAATCTAGCAGGAACGTATACCGAATCATTGACTATTATTGGTTGCTGATCTGGAAAAATAATTTCACTACTATTTAAATAAATTCGAATTTTATCTTCTGAAGCACTAACGTACAAGTTAATCATAAGTATGAAAATTACACTTACTAATACAAAAATACTAACTCTGATTTTTCTCATATACTCCTCCGAATTAATTATTTTATTTCCAAAAATTTAAATCTTTAATCTCAAAATTCGCTAATTAGCTCTTAACAATACTCAAATATCTCTGCCCATTCATTCCATTCCACTAAATACCAATTCAATTCAGTAATAGCATTATACTTTTCTCAAATATTTTTTAAGGGGTTATCTCCATATTTTTCAATATTATAATTCATTGTTTCATAAATAAATCCTTCAACTCCTTGATTTTTTATTAGCTCTGCAACAGTTCTATGCTCTTTTGTTGTATGCAAATAATTATTTAAAATCACTATGGCATCTGTTGCATTTGATATTGCTATTTATATCCCAAATAGGCTTTCATATGCAATCAATATTCTGGCATGCGATGGATCTGCCTTTAGTAAGCGCAAATAATCCTTCACTCATGACTTTCGTTTGTTTGTCCTTATACTCATTTGCAGTTGGATAGGGCTGTATTTGCGTCATTAAGGGAAAATTGCAGAGTATGGGCAGGGGAAAAAAGACGTTTTTAAACTGCATGTTTCATGGGAATGAATTCAAGCAGCTTGGGGCTTCGAGAAGTGATAGAAGATAAGCTCGCCTTCTTATAAGGCTTTCAGTCCCTTATCTTTTCTAGTATGAATGCGATAAGAATAAGTAAAGCAGGTACAGCGGCAAAAAACAAAATATTCAAGTTTCCTGTTAAAAAAACAATCAATGCAATAGGTATAAGCAACACTTGGCCGATTGTTTTTAGAGTTTCAGGAGATCTAATTGCAATCGCAGCCAAAATCAGAAGGACAGCGGAAACTGCAAAAATCGCTGATATAATCAAATTCATCGTACTAAAAAAAAGAAGACATGCTAGTATAAAGAGGGGTATTCCAGAGATTGAAAGCTTTACAGGAAGTTTATCCCAAAAAGCTTGCCTTTTTTCAAGCCACTCAAATTCTCTTTGACGCTCCTCCTTTTCTTCTTGCAATTTTCTCACAATTTCATTTGCTTCTTGCTGTTTCTTCGCTATCTTCAAGTCTAATAGCCCTTTTTCTTTGTTAAGTTCTTCGAGTTCCTTGGGAGAAGCGTATTGCTTAGCCATAGCGTAGTCTTTTTCTATATCTTGAGCGCTATAATAGCTTGTATTGTCAAGCCTGATATTGGCTTTGATATTGCACAAGCATCTTCCAATGTAAGCCTCCCAATCAGTGGGATCGTTATGAATCACTCTAGAATAGAGCGAAATCGCTTCATTGAAGTTTCCCATTTCCATCCACTTTCCGGCTGCATCCTTCAGTTTGCTTAAATCTGCAATCCCATCTACTTTGACTCTGCCGGATACTTCAACCATGTATTTAGCCATGGCTGCCCTTGTATTGACCTTTGAGCCGCAATAAAGGCAATAGGCAAACTCCCTGCCGGGATCTACCTGTATGTTGGCTCCGCAGCTTTCGCATTTTCCATCTTCCAGAGACATATAAATCACCCGCTATCAAGATTGACTCGCTATAATGATTATAATTCATGCGCACCTATTTTGAAGCTTGACTGTCCGCTGACGCTGATGCGACTCAGCGCGTCCCTGATTATTATACTCCACATCAGATGATATCGCAACTGCAGAATCAGACTGATATGCCGATTTGCAGTCAAATGCACCTACCTTTGAGCTTTGATTCCACTGGCCTTGATATTTTCTTAAATGCATGATTATAATGCCCAAACTACTTTTTGCATAGATTATGATTTCAAAAAAGCTTGATTTGAGTATTCCTAAAAAACAAAAGGCGCTAAATGACGTCTCACTCATTGTCCAGTCAAGCCCAAAACAGGAGTTTAAAATAGGCATGCATACTGACTGGAGAGCTGAAAGTTCTCAAAGTTGATCCTCCAAAATCCTTGATTTAAGCAGTTCTTCATTATAGAAAATCAAATAGAAGGTAAACTAAAGCGACTTAAAATCAATGATTATCTCGATTTGGATTCTAGAACTTTTAACTCTGCAGATACTCATTTTCATAGAAACCCCTATGACGCAGCGCTTCACCGCCAAGGGTGAAAATATTAAGCCATTTGTGTGTTTGAAGCATGGACAAATGTCCATAAAATGTATTTTCGTACTAAATAACCTTTTTTAGATTTGATTATACAGCGAGTGCAATTGATATCGGCATTTCGAACCACTCAATGGATAATCAAATTCCAAAAAAGAAACATTAAAAGAAGATCTGTATATTTCCCAAACCTAATTACGCATATTATATGAAATAGCAAAATTCATTGTTTTTGTCGGAGAACTGCATTATGATAAGCAAAAAGATGAAAATATGCTATGTATGCTACTTTTCATATAACCCCCTATGAAGTTGCGCTTCACCATTAAAAATGAAACCATTGCTTTATTTCCGCTAAAATCTGCAAAAATATGGGAAGCAGGACTGGTTCATCGATTTTTGCCGGTACAGCCAGCGTGTATAAACACAGCCACATGGTCCGAGACTGCCGCAAATTATCCATGGCGTTTTTCTTGCGCGATAGCTTGAGCAGTGAATTTCAACAAATTTCTTGGGCCATATTCCCGCCGGTTTTATATTTTCAGGAGGCTGCTTTTATGGAAGGCGTACTTGATATCAGCTGCGGACTGGACGCCCGCAAGGAGGCGATCGCGGCTCGCGCCGCCGGCAGGCGGGAGGATTGCGAAAAATCGAAAAAAATCCGCTGAATGTCGAGATCAAGGCCTTCAAGGCCCTGCCCGGCGATCTTCAGCGTCTGAAGCGCTGGATCGAGGATCACGGACGCCGCGGCGCCGCCATGGAGGGCGCCGGCGTTTATTGGCGCCTCGCCTGCGGCGTCCTGGAAGGGGCGTTTGGCGGAGACATAGACATTATTGTCGCAAATGCGCGAAATATGCACAATGCCTGATGAAAAAAGTGGCAATAAAACCGCGACTTTACGCAAACGGCGCCGCCTTAAGTGGTTTGGTACTAAACTGCCTTTTTTGGAGCTTGATTATACAGCGAGTGCAAAATGCCGATATCAATCATAGCACTCAATGGATCATCAAGCTCCAAAAAGTAACATTTGATGAAAAGGGTTATATAACCAAGCTCAAACCGAGCATTTGACTGCGCATCAATATATTAACCCCCAGCTCAGACGCTGAATCAAAGTAAATTCGGCTTAGCTGCAAACTTTGCCAGCGCCCGGCAAAGGCAATCTAATCTCAGACGTTCACCGCAAAAATATGAGCAGCTTCAGGCAATCCCGAGGCCCCAGCATCTTAATCGCACCGGAAAGCGCTTTGCCTTGCGCACGGATCCCGTTCACGGGCAATCCCATTATTCTGCGCTTACTTGACTGCAAAAATCCATTATATGGCGCAACTCCTTCTGCGCGCACCTGTACTCAGACGGCGTCACTTCGCATAGTTGCCTAAATGCGGCAGCAAAACTCGAATGGCGCCTAAACCCAACCATGCGCGCGATTTGCTCAATTTCAAGATCGCTGTCCGCCAAAAACTCCTTCGCGGCATCCATGCGGATGCCGCAAATATATTTCGATATTGTATTTCCAGTCAATTGCTTGAAGATATAAGCCAGCTTGCTCTCGCACATGCAAGCAACGCGAGTCAGATCGCCAATATAAACAGGTTCTCTATAATGCTCTTGGAGATAAGCCAGCACTTCTCCGATTGCCGCCTTGTCGCAATCAGCAATCTCGCTGGAAGCAAACTGGCCTTTTTTGTAATGCAAATCGAGGACGACTGCGATTAATTCCAGAATCTTTCCCTCACAGCAAAGCCTGCTTGCCGCTTCGCAGGAAGTTGATCGGTGAAGCTGCTTTAAAATGGATGTCGCGGCGGGAAGCATGACAGAGCCGCTTAGCTCTGAAACAGCCTCTGTCAATGCCTCCGGTGAAACGCTATATCTGGTTTTCAGGTATTGCTCATAAAACTCCGGCATCAGTGAGACGCCAATTGAGCGCATCCTTTGTCCGCAGGGGCAAATCATATGGTACGTTTCTCCGCGCCCGACGTATCCGAAAAGATATCCGGGCTTATCCATCGTCTGGCTCAAATGCAGGTACTCCGCCTGAGGATAGATAATCTCAGATCCACATCGGCACACTATGTCCATTGCAACAGCCGCTACACTGCCACCAATTGCGCGCACACGGCAAAAACCCTCTCCCAGAGAAGGATCCATCACGAAATTGAGAATCTCTGGATCACGATTGCTATCCGCACAAGGAATGAATCCGCAACTAAGCATCTGCGGCAAATATAAAGATTCAATTAGTGCAGGCATAAATTCCTCCCTTGCTGCAATTCTTAAAATGCTATCGCCAATCAATGCTGATTTGCATATGAAATTGCCTTGGTGCATTTGGTTCCAAATTGGTTTATGGTATATACGCTCATGTTTGACTGTTCAAACTAATATTAGCATAAAGCATTGGGTATATCAATGCTTTCTGGTATTATAAATGGTGTTTTTCGCAAACGTTACGGACGGGTCTTTTAGCTCAGAAAATCATGTTTGCACTTAAAACCTGGCCGTGACCCTTGAGCAGAAGTTCCTGGATAAGACAGTCTTATTTCAAAGCAGCGCCTGAATCGATTCTTACCGGATTAATCAGTTTGTTCTCCCTTTTTGACAAAATAGCTCAGCTTTCATATTCTTGACAAACCTTAGCGCCCTGATGTATACTGATGTATACTGATGTGCATATTAAAGCTCCAATCTTAGAGCCTGATTGAACAACGAGTTCGAAATGCCGATACCGGCATTTCGCACCTTGAAGTGGACAGTCAAACTCCGATATCTGTTCAATTGACTATGTTTATAAATTGCTATATAGCTTTTTACTGAGAATCTCATTGAATTCACTTAACCCGGCATCAAAACTTATCCGCCACATAATAACTCGATGAACAGCAAAGAGAAAATACTATCCATTCTAGAGACTCTTGTCACAAAGATTGATACTCTTGAGGCTCGCCAAGCCAATCTGGAAGCAGGCCAAACCAAGCTTGAGACTAAGATCTCCGATATAGATCGCAAAGTCGATGCAATCTGGGAGCAGACGGCCCACCTCGCCGAATTCGAAGCGGAATCGCGCCAGAGCTTTGAAAAAATCAATGCCATAATCAAGGTCCAATACATTCGATATAACACAGCTTATGGCAAAAGCGATTTAGCAGAGTCCCCTCCGTCTACGCAGGGAACTTTCAGGCAGGCATTTAAGGCATTCCACTTTCAAAATCCTCTTTAGCAAGATATTTCTGCATTCTGCTTTGATTGGGCTTGAGGAACTCTGAGCTGAAATGTTAAGAGCAGTCATGAAGACGGCATTAAGTTCTCACATCAAATCTAGCGCAAACTAGAAGTGCAAGAGCTTCAGAATCTGGAATCCGATGATTTTGATACTCTAGATTTTTTGAATTCAAACGTTGCCGCCTATATCAGGCCATCAAAAGGAGATTTATATGAACAGCGAAGAGAAAATACTATCCATTCTAGAAACTCTTGTCACAAAGGTTGATAATCTTGAAGCAGGCCAAGCCAAGCTTGAGACAGGCCAGACCCGTCTTGATGCTCGTCTGGTCAAGCTTGAGGCAGGCCAAGCCAAGCTTGAGGCAGGCCAGACCAGTCTTGATGCTCGTCTGGTCAAGCTTGAGGCAGGCCAAACCACGCTTGATGCTTGTCTGGTCAAGCTTGAGGCAGGCCAAACCACGCTTGATGCTCGTCTGGTCAAGCTTGAGGCAGGCCAAACCACGCTTGATGCAAAGATCTCCGATATAGGCAGCAAAGTCGATGCAATCTGGGAGCAGACAGCCCACCTCACCGAGTTCGAAACAGAATTCCGAGAGGCTCATGCCAAACTCGAAGCAAAGATTTCCGATATAGGCAACAAGATAGACGCCGTAGACCGCAAATCAGACTCAATCTGGGAGCAGACGGCGGATCTTACGGAATTTGAAGCTGAGAGCAGAAGAAATTTTGCAGTCATGTCAGATCTTATAAAAGACAATACATTTGACATAGCCAAAATCAAAACAAAGGTGAAGGTCTCTAGCTTCTAAAAAATAAATAAGCGAATTTCGCTTATTAAAATCCGCCAAAAAGCAGGATAAACTGCCAGTCGAATGAAAGATTGCCAACTGTCCAAGATAAATTTTTGCCCTGCCTCAAGAATGTCGCTCTCTCCTAAGATTATGGCGATGATTCATGCAGGCTTCAGCAATGTCATGACTTCCGTAGCAGGTTGATTGCCAACCTGCTTTTTGTCAGTCTCCCTCATTTTATTTGCTCTCTAAGAGCGTTCATATCTATATTGGCAGATATTTTAACCAGCCTCTCTTTTTCCCTTTGCTTTTATATTTTCGTCCTAAGCTTCCGCCTTGCTTTTTAAGTTGCGCAAATGTACCTATTTGGGGAGCTTGATTACACATTGCGGCATTGTACAATCAAGCTCTATAATAGGAACTTTCATATGCTAATCAGTATGCATTTGACTGACATCGGTTTTAGTATTATGGGAGTTCTTTGCTTTCTTTGGCTCCGCGCCACTCATCCTCATTTCACTTCTAGCTTTTCATGACCCAGAAGACGCTGAGCCTGCTCGACAGGCGTTCCTTTGTCAATCGCCAGCGCCTCTAAAGAGCGCTTTAATAAAACTAAAGACTTGGGTTTATTCAGAAACTCTTCCTTATGCATCAAACCTTCTTTAAGAAGCCCACAGTTTCCCGCTTTAGCTAATGCTATGCATGAGCGTTTTTAAATTAAAGCTGAAAGTGTTTAATCTGAAACGAATATATGCTAATTCGCATATGCTAATCAGCATAACGGTAGCAACCAGCATATACCGACTGTTTGACGAGAATTGCCCATCTTCCTTCAGCACCCATACCAATGGCCAGAAACGGCTGCCATGCATTAGCAGAAACCCTTGCCTTGATTTGAACTTGCTCAGCCCTATAGTTTTTCATCTTGCGAGTAAAATCAACATTGTTTGCGGACAAAATACGATTTCAGCTTGACTGCAACACTTGTACATATTATAATGAAGCATATTTTACTATCTATTCACCCTGCTTTATTTCCTCAAAATTAAATTCAAACCTTTGTTTGATTCATTGAATTTCTGCGCATAGGCCAGTTAACGTATACCGCTTCGAAATAATATAAAGTGAAAGGAAAAGCCGCCTAATACGCGGGAGGTGTAAAATTGATCAACCCCAAGGAAAAGGAGCTCTTTGAAGAAGCAATATCTCTAGCCGCCAAACTTGCCAAAGAGCCTCTCTCTGAAGCTGAAGCCACCTACAACGATATGGAGGCTTTAAAAAGGATGCACCCGGAAAGCCAAGCTATCGCTCATGCTTGCCTTTCCGCGCTAGTAGTCATATCCACGAAGCAACCTCTGGCAGAAGCTTTAAAAACTGTGGAGCACATAGAAAATCTCTCCATTGAAGCCCCAAATGATACGGCTATAGCCAGCTTTAGAGCTGACGCCCTGGTCAGGCTTTGCATCAAGCAGGATTATGACGACTGCATTGCGACCATTTTAAAGCTCTATAAGTTAGCTGAAGATCATTACGGCGTCATTGAGTTCAGCAGAGTCTGCGCCCAAGCTCTCGGCGTTCTTGCCATGAAGCAGGAGCCCGCAAAGACACTTGAGCTTGTACCTGAAATTTCTCGGCTTTTCGCTGTTGAGCCTGATATTGCAAGGCATTTCCATGAAGGCTTGCTTCTCATGGCGCAGTTGTGCGATAGGTGTACGGGACTTGAAATGGCTGTAGAAGTCCTTAAAGCCTTAAACGAAAAAATGTCTGGCATCGCTCGGATATACGCGGAAACGCTAGCTTTGCTAATTGGAGAAAGCCCTTTAGACAAGGGGCAAAAGGCTGCGGAGCTACTATGGGATTTGACTCTGAGCCAACCTCAAGAAACTGCCGTAGAATGCGCCAAAGGAATGTTCAGCCTATCGCTTCTGGGTTCGGAGGATCATATGACGCTCTGCAAGGACAAAACATCTGAGCTTGTGAAAATGTTCCCTGAAAACGAAATTATAGCGAACTGCCATGTCCGAATCATTGCCAATTCAGCGGAGCATCTTGAAGGCGATGAGCTTTTTTCCGCAGTTTCAGAGACAGAGCAATTATATCGGAAGCATCCTTCGGATGGAGCGGCTGAGGCCTACGCATATACGCTATGGCGTCTGTTTAGAGTTACAGAGGACAGCGGCAGCCCCGAACCTGCCTCTGCCCTGATGAAGCTCGCTGAAAATCACAAAGGAAACCTATATATATCCCAGATCTACGCAAACTGCCTCTTCAGCTCCGCTAACAAGCAGGATTACGCCAACGCGTTTCAAACTGCGTCTGCGCTTCATGAACTCAGCGCGTCAAATATCGGCAGCAATGAAATAGCTTTGCTCTATGCCAAAGCCGTCCATAATTTGATTGCGAAAAACGATAAGGACTGGGACGGCTTGCTTAACAATTTGTACTCGATAGTAGCCGCGCAGATTAACAATACTGAGCTTTTGGACATTTACAAGAACCTTTGCTCTTACCTGCTTGATTTCAAAGGATATCAGCTCAATAGGCCTTAAGGGAGGCCTTTGGGCGTTATCCTGGATATGCTCAACTGATTTGTTATGCCAATGCGCATTCAAATGCAAGGTTTTGACGCTGGACTGCACATTGAACAGATATTTGGCCGCTCTTATGCGCGCATTGGCGCAATGTATACTGCTTTTCATATGAAATTACCTTTTGGGGAGATTTATTATCCACGGGCGCTGATATTCTGAAATGCGTGAATCCAGCGCTTTCACACTGTACAATCAAGCTCCAGAATAGGAGCTTTCATATGCGAATCAGTAGAAGCATTGAATGTCCGGCTATAAAACCGGAACTTTTCTATGCGCATTTTTATAGAATGAGAGGCGCAGAAGCGCGGCGAAAATAAGCAGATGCGCAGCCGCATGAACCAATTTTGGAGATTGATATAATCAAGATCCAAAATCGGAGCTTTCCTGTGCATTTAGCATATATGCGTCCTTAGCGCAGGATTTGCGTCCAAGGCGAGCCTTTTGAGCAAATGCCGCGCTGCGCTTAACAAGCCGCGCCCCAAGGAGAGAAAAGACATGGACATTAAGGATTTCAGAGAGAGCAAATACTTCACCTTCGAAGGCGCATGCCCGTTGTGGGATACGTCTCGCGCAAGCATCTACGTTGATCTTCCGGGAACAGAAAAATCCGCGGAATATCTGGGAAGCTTCATAGACGACATTAATGTCAGGCTGGAGTGGCTTGATTCGCACCGAAGAGTGATTGAGGATGCGCTGATAGAAGACGGCATGGTTTCTTTGGCGGAGGATTGGGTCCAAAGCCTGCCAAAGGAGGACGGCGAAGATTTTTACGTCGTGGAAGACGGCCAGAAAGTATGCCTTCCCATTACTGCAGATGATTTCCGAAAAAGCCTGCGCCTGGTAGAAGCCGCTGTCTGCTTCAGCGGCGGCAAAGCCTTGGCTAGCCTTGAACTCTATATTGTATGCTCTCCTGATTACTTCGCCGGCCACTGTATCATAGCAACCGTAAGCAGCCGCAATAAAGTTGAATGCAAAAGCTTGGCAGGATAAGCCGGGTGCCCTTATTCTGCGTTAAGGACGTAAAAACCCTATGCCGGCTTGCAGTCAAATCCACCTATTTTGGTACTTCACCATCCACTTTCCAGCTTTAAACATGCTCCAAAACGAAACCTTTTATTTGCAAAGCTACATACATGCGCGTAGGATTCTATCAATCACCTCATAGCTAAAGCTTGGGGCTTGCGTATTTCGCAAGCGCCATTGAATGCAAAACTATATGCAGAAAGCGGTACGGCGGCGCAACCGACAGTTGCGCATAGTTGCTATCGATATAGGCAGAAAAAGAAAGCTGAATCAAGCTCCCGAATATGTGCATGGCTTTCAGCTGTTCGGCAGGTTTCAAATGCCAGACGGACGCAGAGGCTTCATTTTGGGAGGCTTCAATGCGCGGACGCTGGACGGCGGGAAAATATCCACAGGCACAGGTTTCAAGAAACTTAATCCATTGGCTGGGCGAACCGCCATCCCAGCCGAAAGGAAGGAGGGCGTGCGGCATCCCCCTCATGCCTAAAGGCAGGGGTCTCCGCCGCATGACAATTGATGATTGATTTCAGAAGCGACACAGTCACCCACCCTACTCCAGCAATGCGAGACGCCATGCTAAGCGCCGCATTGGGCGACGACGTCTACGGAGACGACCCAACAACAAACGAGCTTCAAGAGCTGGCAGCGCAGGCAATCGGCAAAGAAGCGGCTCTCTTTGTTCCTTCGGGCACCTTCGGCAACCAGCTTTGCCTATTCACCCATGCCAACCGCGGAGATGAAGTGATTGCCGACGACTCGTCCCACATAATCCAGCATGAAGCCGGGGCGGGTTCTGTGATAGCAGGCGTCCAGTTCAGAACGTTTGAGGCTGAAGATGGCATAATAGATCCTTGGAGCATTGAAAAGAGGATCAGAACCTCCGATGATATCCACGAACCCAAAACAGCCCTCATCTGCCTGGAGAACGCCCGCTCCGACGGCGTTGCCGCAAGCTTGGAAAGCCTGAGCCTAGTAAGGTGCGCATCCCTAAAATACAACGTTCCCGTCCATATGGACGGTGCCAGAATATTTAATGCCGCAGCGTATCTGGGCATAGACGCTAAAGACTTCTCCCCTTATTTTGATTCCATCTCCTTCTGCCTTTCTAAGGGACTTTGCGCTCCAATCGGCTCAATAGTCGCAGGCAGCAAGGATTTCATCTTGAAGGCCAGGAGAAAAAGAAAGATTATGGGCGGAGGCATGCGGCAAACTGGGGTTTTGGCTGCGGCAGGCATAGTCGCCTTGAAGGATATGACTAAAAGGCTTGGAGAGGATAATAAAAACGCCTTGCTGCTGGCGGAGAAGCTTTCTGAAATACCGTGCATTGAGATTCTAAATAAAGGCAAGATACACATAAATATGGTCTTCGCTAAAATAAAAAAGGAATTCGACTGCGGACATTTCATAAGCGAGATGAAGAATCTGGGCATCATTCTAAATTGTAGCGAAACCGGGGAAATCCGCCTTGTTACGCATTACTGGATCAAGCGCGATGATGTTTTGCTTGCCGCCCAGAAGATTAAAGAATACTTTTCCTGAATCAAGGATTAAGCTATACTGATTTGCAGTTCCTATTTTGGATCTTGCTTATAAGGGAGAGCGCGATTGATATCGGCATTTCGCAACTTGAAATCGGAAAGTTAAGCTCCAAACTATGCGCGTGCGACTGCAAATAAGTACGTCAAAAGGAGACAGGAGAATGACCGAACGGACGATAGTTTTCATCGGCACTTACACATCAGCGAAGAACAGCAAAAGCCAGGGGATTTACATCCATGAGCTGGATGCGTCCACTGGAAGCCTTTCTCTAAAGGGCGCCTGCGATGCCCAAGAACCGTCTTATTTAGCATTAAACAAAGCTCAAACCCATCTATACGCCGTAAATGAGTTCGCAAGCTATGAAGGTGCATCCTCAGGCGCCGTAAGCGCATTTGAATTCAACGGCAAGTCTCTTGAGCTTAAATTCTTAAACAGCAAACCTTCCGGCGGCTCATATCCATGCCACATACTGCTGGACGCCGACGGTAAATATGCATTCGTTTCAAACTACGGAGGCGGAAGCCTCAGCGTATTTCCCGTAAACAGCGACGGCTCTTTGGCAGATTGCTGCCATTTCATTCAGCACGAAGGAAAGGGATCAGATCCAAAGCGCCAGGAAGGCCCGCACACGCATTCGACTTGTTTCGATACATCCAATCAAAGGCTGTTCGCCTTGGATCTCGGACTTGACAGTCTTATCGCATACACATTCGATTCAAACGGCAATCGCTTGTCATTAGATCCGAAAGCGCTCTATGATGCCGCGCCTGGCTCAGGGCCAAGGCACTGCGAGTTCTCTGCGAACGGGAAATTCTGCTATTGCGCCAATGAACTGAATTCCACAATATCCGCATTCTCGTATGATAGCGATTCAGGCCGCCTGTCTTTAATCGGAACATATCCTTCACCGAGCAGCTCCTTCGGCGCAGGCTATGCGGATATACATACTTTCCCAAGCGGAAATTTTTTATACGTCTCCGACAGGAAGTCAAACTCCATCATCTGCTATCATATCGAAGAAAACACAGGCATGCTCGCTTTCTCATGCGCGTTTCCCAGTGGCGGGAAAACGCCAAGAAGCTTTGCCATAGACCCTTCAGGCAACTTTCTAGTCGTTGCAAACCAAGACAGCGACTGCCTGGCTTCTTTTAACATCGATAAGGAATCCGGGAGTCTCGCGAAGCTAGGCGAATACTATTCACCAGCGCCTGCATGCGTGAAGATATGCCTGCTCTCTGTATAAATGTCGCCGAATCCAGAACCCAGCCATCCCTGCATGCTGGATCCTATAGAAAGACTCCTTTATAGAATGGATAATCAGTCTCCAAAAAAGGTACATTTGACTGCGCATCGGCATATCGGGGAGGCCATCCCTGGAATCTTCGCATATCTTGTTGATTATTTCCGGTTTTAGAACGGTATGCCGCGCATTTTTCAGCTATACCAATTTTCATTCAATGTTCCTTTTTTTGAGCTTGATTATTCGTTGAGGGTGCGAAATGCCGATTCGGCATTTCGCACTACCTGTATAATCAAGCTCAAAAAAGATAATTCTATGAAAATCAGTATGTGTAAAGGAGATCTACTTATTGTTTTACTTTCAAATGCGGGTGGAGAGGTTTTGAAGTAACCTAAATAAGAGGGCGTCTGAAGCTACAATTCAGACGCCCTCCTTGACGCATCTGAGCTATGAATCAGCTGTGTAGCTGATTCATAGCTCAGAAAATAAAATGCTGCTCCCAAGCATAATAGCGCACCGGCTAGAAATGCTGACATGGAAGGTTCCGATTTTGGAACCGGAAGGTTCCGAGTTTGGAACCGGAAGGTTCCGATTTTGGAACCGGAAGATCCCGATTTTGGAACCGGAAGATCCCGATTTTGGAACCAGTATTGCTCAGGGCTTAAGCGGAAAGTCAGGTTCCAAAATCTGAGAATATAAGTTCGATATATGTGCTATATATTTATATTCTCCTGCTTTCATCATTGGAGATAAAGGGCAACTCCGCAGGGATTCACATGAATATCAGTATATGCCATTTGCAATATATATTTATATTTTGGATCTTATTATCCATTGAGTGGTGCTAAATGCCTATTCGTCATTTCGCACTCGCTGTATAACCAAGTTCCGAAATAGGAAATATGAAAGACAAGTATAGGAAAGATCTTCTCGCCTGGGCTAGAGCGCTGCGGCGTCCAGGAATTCAGCATTGAGAGTCCCGGCTCTGGCGGCGTCGATAATTGCTTTCAGCCTGGACTTGGCCTCAGCAGCCTCTGCTTCAGCCTTGGCAACCTCAGCTTCAGCCTTGGACTTGGCCTCAGCAGCCTCTGCTTCAGCTCTAGCCTTAGCCTCAGCCGCCTCTGCTTCTGCCCTGGCGACCTCAGCTTCCGCCCTGGCTGCTGCGGCTTCAGCCCTCTCAGCTCTTTCCTCGGCTTCCCACTTCGCGTCGTTGATCTCAGCCTGCCTAATAATCTCATCGACTTCCTGGCTGAGAATTTTGTATAGTTCTTCTCGATTCATGCTCATGCGCGTCACCTCCTTAAGCATCGCCGCGAATTCGGGATCCTTCGCCGCAAGCGCCTTTTTGCCCCCGGCGCTGTGGTCGCCCAGGAATCTGAGCCAGCGCCCCAATTCCATCAATTCCGGACTGAGGGCGTATAATTCTTCGCGGCCGAACATATCCATGAACTTCTCCAGCTCGACAAAGCAGAACTCCATGTTGAACTTCGGCTCGAAGCTGCGTCTCGGGCTCAACAGGTCGACCTGCCTGCACCTGTGGAGGAAGTTAATCGTCTCCTTGAATTCGCGGGGGCTCTCGAGCATGACGACGACTGTGTATATCTTCTTGAAGCTCCTAAACGTAACGGTGGACTTGGGCTCGCCGCCGCCGGCGCTGAACTGCGTCAAAAGCAGCTTGGCCGCCTCCATTTCCGTCCGCGCGGCGATGAAATCCTGAGACTCCTCCTGCATCTGCACCAAAATGAACTCCCCCGACTCGACCTTGCAGACTATGTCTATGGAGCTTCCCTTGGAATCCTTGCTTTCGCGGGG
>JAISZB010000315.1 GCA_031269465.1 Clostridiales bacterium
AATGTTCCTTTTTTGGAGCTTGATTATCCATTGAGTGGTGCGAAATGCCGATCTCGGCATTTTGCACTCGCTGTATAATCAAGCTCCAAAAAAGGTAATTTTATATGAAAAGCAGTATACAAAGCAGGAAGTTCATATGCATATCAGCATCGGTATAGCTACCTTCTTCAGGAAAAACGGCTCTATGCTGAGTCCAAGCAGGACTATCCAACGATAATTCGGCCTGAAGCAAAAAATCCAATGTTTAACGCTTTATTTGCGCGCTTTGCATGCAAAGCCTCAGATGCACCTTATATTAGCATATCGTCAGCTCATTTGCAAGGATTGCGCCCAGCCCGACGAGGGCGCCCCTGCGCTTGGCCTTGAAGATACAGGAAACGCCTTGGCTTTAAGGCCTTTTTCAGGACTCACCAAAAAGCCTTTAATAAGCGGAATCATGAAGAGCCCCGAAACTGCAAGAATGAAAGGCGGACTAAAATATTCATTAAAAAGATGGCTGCGCAAATATACTTTAACTCTCGGCTATGTTATAATACAAAGCATGGGATTACAATAAGAACGGTTCCCTGCGCTCCAACGCGCCTGAATACTGATACGCATATAAAAGCTCCTATTTTGGAGCTTTAGCATATAGCGAGCGCAATTGATACCGGCATTTCGCGCCTTGAAAGCGGACAGTCAAGCTCCAAATAGCCGCTGCCCCCAATCGGCGCGGCTAAGCTCTGAACCCAAATGCGCCGCCACAATCTCTTCATGCAATTAAGCGCTTTATATTCCATAGCCCAAAGCAAGAAGAGCATCCTGACCATATAAAGGCCTTTTATAGAAGAAAGGAGATAAAGGCTGCAATGCGCTGATGTACCGATGCCCAGTCATATGCACTGATTTTGCAACCAGATTATTCATTGAGACGCATAGTCGAGTTGCAAAATCGTGATGTCTGCATGCGCGTCAGTATAGTTGATCCTTATTCAGCGCTAAAAGCGTTCGAAATTCAAGCCCGTGCTTTAATCTCCTGAGCGTATGCCGCCGATATTTCGGCTCCGGCATGCGCCAGAAGCAAGGAGAAGGCTTTTTATTATAGATATTCCAATTGGCATCGCAAGCTCCGCTTGCGGCGCCAATCGGAATATTTGCGATAGCTTTCCCCGCTTATAAGCGCAGAAGCTTTCTCCCGCCCAACGCCTTTGCAGCCCTGCCAAAACGCGATGAAGCCAAAACACCCCAACAGGCCCTCCTCACCCCCGCCTATCTCAGGCAAGCCTTTAGGCAAGTCTCGCGCAGGCGATGAAGAGACTTACGCTACTTATGAATACGAGGAGAAGCCATTGAGACGAGAGCCCGAAGCCAAGTCCGAAATACTCGCAAAGCACATGTATGAAAAAATGGATGGATTGGCTAAGACGGCCTCGGCATATGCAGGCGATTCTCTGAATTCTCCAGCAGCGAAGCTGTTTGTCGCCCAAGCCGAATGCATCAAGGATTTTGAAGACAGCTATCCGCTTTCCGCTCCATGCTGGAGCAGGATGCTTAAGTTTTCAGACATGTCCTTCAGCCAGTTCAGATGCTACTGCACATGGAGGTCAAAGGCAAGGCGCGGAGTATTTTCGCACACCCAGCCGTCGTATGCTTATTTATACGCATTAGAGATATTGAACAATATCGGGATATCTGATCCGTTGGATGGATTGACGAAGCTTGCGGAACTCCACCACGGCCTTCACGGATTGGAAGAAGTTAAAAAAAGCGTAAAGGAGTGGATACCTGATTACTACATCGTAAACAACATAGACGCTGAATTCTCAGAAGTTTTGGAAATGCTTGGGATTGAGAGCTTATACCCCGACGTGCCCCCTACTTCAGGGAGCGTTGCGGATGATTATTTGATCGCTTCAGGATACAGCATTGAAGACAGCCTGGCATTAAGCAAAGATAATGCAAACGTGTACAAGAAATGCGTAGAAGCGGCAGTTAAGGAGCTTGAAGTTCTCTTTTCGCTCTATAACGCGGATATGGCTAAGATGATAAACAGCCACGCGGAAACCATGAACTGGAAGCCGTACAACCTTTCTCTTGTGGTTTTCAAAAAAGAGGAGGACAGGACAGCCTATATAGGGAAAAACCGCATATTCACCTTGAGGAGCGGAGAATGGACCTGCACTAGGCTCTCATCAGGCTATTTCAACTCTTCTGTACTGGCATTCATCATGAAGTGCGTAGAATCCAGATTCAGAGACTGCTTGAAGATTACTCCAAGGCTCTCCCCCGTCGTAGCGCTGACAATGGACTCCAAGACTCCGAAGTCTTTTGAGCAGTCAATCGTCTGCGCATTAAAAGATGAAAACTTCAAAATCATGATAGATTCAGCCGTTGACTCAGTCTTCACGCTATCAAGCGCGAACCTGCCATCCAAGCGCCTTCTGGATGCTTTCAAAATGCGGCCTTATGATATTCTAAGAAGCGCCAGGCAGTACGAACATCCCTCAGGAGTCAGCGCCCAGTTCGCCGACCAGGCCAATATGCTAAGCGACCTGACGGACAGCTTCCCGGGTTCTTATGGAATAAAAGATGAATTCAGAAGGCCTTGCTACAACAATTTCACCTATTCGCAGCTGCGCTTATACTTCTCATGGAGAACTCTGTATAGATCCGGAGTTTCTGTGGCCTTTGTCCCAACTTATGTCAAGATTCACGCTTTCGAGCTGATAAATAGATTCAGACAGAACTTCATTTATTCCTTGGACGGTTTGGCAAGGCTTTTGAGTTTTTGCGCCAAATACCAAAAAAACTTCATGGTTGCGCAACTTGCCAGATGGATCCACGATTTTTGCCTTTCAAGGCCAGTTTCCATCCCTTTCTCAAAGATAATGCAAATGTATCATTTAGAACTGTATTTTCCTTCTATCGCTTTGCAAAGCCCTGACGTCGAATGGCATGCCGTTCTAGTGCACGCTCTGGATTATGAGGTGAAGTCCAGCATATATTTCAATGAAGAAAGCAAACGCTTGCTGTATGGGGGGTTCGACCATGTTGTACGTGACATTGCAAGGTATTTTGAAAATAAAGGACTCTCCCTTCTTGAATTTATAGTAGACTCGTCAGATAACCAGCGGATGGAGTATGAGGTATTTCAAGACGCAATCTACTTAAACATTATGAAGGAAAGCACGATGGTGCTGCTGAGCCCGCTTGACGCTTACGCTTACGATTCAGCCAGCCAGACCTGGATCAGCGAAACCAGAAGCAACGTCCGCCTGAATGCGATCCCCCTTTTCGGCTTCATCATGAGAAGGGTCGAGTCGAACTTGCGCCGCTTCACAAAGTTCAGATCAAGGATCAACGCAAGGGTTGCAAATCTCAAAGAAGGCATTATTTCATTGGGCCTTAATAAAAAAGATGAATACAAAGACGCCATCTTCTGCGCGGAATTCGAGCTTGCCATAGATTCATCCATAGAGCGCTGGTATAATGAACGAACGGACATGCAAGCAAAGCCGGAACCTGTAAAATTCGAACCTCCAAAACCCAAGCCTTCAAAGCCCGCCAAAAAAGTGACTGTGGATCTGAGCCAGCTGGATCAAATACGAAAAGCCGCCGAGCAGAACTTGGACAAGCTCCTGGTAAACCAAGACGCTCAGGAAAAGCCAAAGGTCGTAATCCCCAAACCCGCGCCGAAGACAGGCTCTGGATGGGAAGCCTTCTTTAAAGAATTGCCAGAAACCCAGCTGAAAGCGATTTCTGCAATCTTAAGCGGGGAGCAGGTCAAGCAGAAACTGCAGAAGCTGGCGGCAGAGGAGGGCGTTCTTTTGGAGGTGATGCTGGAATCTATAAATGACAAAGCCATGGACTGCATCGGAGATATAATTATAGAGTCTGATGCTTCGACATTTAGCATTTTCGATGTATATGCGAAAGATATCAGGCCTTTTATCTTGAATTTCTGATTGCATGTATCCAGCAGCTTTTAGCTATACTGCTTTTCATAGAAAGTTGCTTTTTAGGAGCTTGATTATACAGCGAGTGCAAAATGACGAGATCGGCATTTCGCACCACTCAATGGATAATCAAGCTCCTAAAAAGGAAACATTTGATGAAAAGCGGTATATAACCCTGGCATATATGTTTCTGTTTTGAAGCTTGAGTGCGATTGATGTACCCATTTCGCTCCTTGAAAGTGGACAGTCAAGCTTCAAAACAGGTGCATTTGACATCCAATCTACATAGAAGCAAAGCTTTTTAAATGAAATTGGGCTTGCTTTTCGCTATCATTAATGCTCAAAAAAAACATTTTGTCTTTTGCTTCCATTTATAGTATAATTATAGATCAAGCAACTATTTATTATATGCTTTTTATCAATCTTTCTATCTACAAATGCTGATGGCAATTAACTGCTTAATAATCTAGAGCTATCGCTTTGCATCCTGTAAATTTAGAGAAATTCTTAAAATTCATATAATTCATATATCATCTTATTGCAATAGTTTAACACGATTTCAGAGGTTCTGAGGTTTATCTCTAATAATCTCTGAATAATTGCAGATTCTGATAGCTTTCTTTGCTTATACTCATTTTCATAGTAATTGCTAAGTATAATTAACTGAAAATAGAATATAAAACAGTTGCAATCTTTAATGCTTTAACTGCACTTATGCATAGAAAAGTTCCGATTTTGGAGTTTGTATCAGGAAGTATCACTGATCAATCCCCGGAATCGTTATTTTGATACATTTAGCAAAAGCATATTTTAAGCTTTCACAAAAGACTCTTTTGCGGAAAAATCTAAAATGGAAGGAGAAATGACGCGCTAGAAGGAAAGCTGGAAATATCATCGCTGCTAATTAAGATTATATGGCAAAAAGAGAATTTTGCAGTTAATTAAGGTATAGAGAGAAGGCAGTTGCAGGTCATCTGTCCTGCAAGGGTTTTTTTCTTTCCCATACTCTTCCTGCCAGGCCGCGCACTTGCAAACGCCAGGGGCATATGCTTGCCATTTTGCGCATATCCATGCCAATGCGCATTTTTATCATACTGATTTTAGGGTTACATTGAACCGCTGTATGACGCAGTCCGCATATAGGATATGATGAGCACTTAGAACTGAGTATCGCTTGCATCCAATCGGATTAGTTTAAATCATAGGATAAGACAATTATACTGATTAGCTTATAATCCTTTGTGCATTTGACTGCAAATCGATATGCCTGCAACTGCTCTGCTTGAAAAATGGAATGTCATGCCTGCCTCAAGAGATTCTTCATAGCAATAATGCTGCTTTGAAGCAATTCAAGCTTTGATAGGTGAAACGACGCTTAACTGAAGAACCGGTTGCTATACTGATGGGCGCAGAAAAAAGTAGTTCTGTTTCCCTGTGAGCTTGATAAGAACGTACGATGGATGGTAAATTCTAAATTGAAAGATTTGAATGCGCATCTGTCTAAGTTTAGCAGCCTTGGTTTCATGATATGCTTTAAGCAGGCACAGGCAGGGAGTTTGTACATACTGGCTTAATGAGCAATTTTCCCCTGAACAAAGTTCAATCCGGCATATTGGAAAAATGGATGCCTTGCTTGCTCATGAAGGCGGAAACTAAGCACGTCAAAGCGATGGTTTTTCAGCGACAGTCATCAAAGGCAGCGGTTTCAGCAACAGGAAAAACCCCGCCCCGAAGGGGCGGCGCGCGTTTCTCCCGCTTGCGACGCCTTGCCGCCTGCATTGATTTATTTTCCTTGCAATCAGCTGATGGGATGCACTGAGATTTCTCAAGCTCGCTTTTATATCATCCCTAAACTGGCATAAGCGCGGGAACAGCTTATGGCGAATAAAAAGGTGCCGCTAAGAATTGCGGCGACAGTAATGAATTCTCTCAAAGGCGGCGTTACGCCTCGAATCGGGCTGGAATACATCGCCGTCGGGCGCAGCATGGAAATAGATGCCCTTCTTAAGGACATCGACATAGTAATTGACGGAGGCTCGTCCATGCGCTTTATCATGGGCCAGTACGGCAGCGGCAAGAGCTTTCTGCTTCAAACCATAAGGAACTACTCCATGGAAAAAGGCCTGGTCGTAATGGACTGCGATCTTTCTCCCGAACGGCGGTTCAGCGGTTCAAGCAAGCAGGGTCTCGCCACATACAAGGAACTCATGGCCAACATGTCTGTAAAGTCAAAGCCGGAGGGCGGAGCCCTTCCTTTGATTCTTGAAAAGTGGATCTCCTCCATACAAGCGGAAGTGGCTGTTGAGAATCCGAGCCTGTCCCTGAAGGATGCGAAATTTGAAGAGATCGTCTCAAGGAAAGTTTATCAAATTGCCGGTCAGATGGAAGGAAAGGTTAAAGGATTTGACTTTGCGATTGCAATAAATAAATACTATCATGCCTACAATAACGACGATGATGTCATGAAGTCCAAGATCCTCCGGTGGTTCAGAGGCGAGTACAACAGCAAGTCCGAAGCCAGAACGGAGCTTGGCATAAATGATGCGCCGTCTGATTTGAACTGGTTTGACTTTATAAACATCTTTTCTCTGTTTATGGTGAAAGCCGGCTATACCGGCCTTCTTGTCATGGTAGACGAGATAGTGAACATCTTCAGGATTCACAACAAGGCGTCCCGTGAAAACAACTACGAAAAGATCTTGAACATGTACAACGCCGCCCTTCAGGGCACATGCTCAAGCCTTGGCATATTCATGGCCGGAACCCCGGAGTCCATAATGGACGAGCATAAGGGGCTCTTCAGCTATCCGGCGCTTCGATCCCGCTTGTCGGAAAGCAAGTTCGCCAATGCCTCCCTCAAGGATCTCATGGGTCCGATAATAAAGCTTGAACCGCTGACTCACGAGGAAATGTACGTCCTCATGGAAAAGCTGTCGGAAATCCATGCTGATCTGAACAACTATGCAGTCTCCTTAACCCACGATGATCTCATGTATTTCTTGAATGCGGAGTACTCCCGCGTTGGCGCGGACACTCTCATAACTCCAAGGGAGATGATCCGGGACTTCATAGAGATACTTAACATAATCATCCAAAACCCCGGAACCACCATCTCCCAGATTCTAGGAAGCAGCGACTTCGTATATGCCGACGGGAACGATCCGGATGGAATCGTGGATGATGAGTTCGCGCGGTTTGAGATCTAGCATGCCTTTTCTTTTTTATCGCAAATATACTGATGCGCATAGGAAAGCTCTGATTTTGGAGCTGGCTGTACAGCGAGCGTGATTGATACCGATATTTCGCGCCTTGAAAGCGAATTATAAAGCTTCAGAATCGGCGCGTTTGACCGCGCATCTGTATAGCGGGCTATAACCATTATGAGTTCGAACGCTATAGGCTAAGGTGATGAATTTGAGCGCTTTTACCAAGCTCTCTCCGTTTATACAAAATTATATATACCGGAATAACTGGACTGAGCTTCGCGATGTACAGGAAGCTTCTTGCGATGTCATCTTCAACAGCGACTCCAATCTTCTGCTCTCAACAGGTACGGCCTCAGGAAAGACTGAGGCCGCTTTCCTGCCTACTCTGACGCTTATAAAGAAAAATCCTCCAAAGTCAGTGGGAATACTTTATGTAAGCCCTCTCAAGGCTTTAATAAATGATCAGTTCATGCGCCTGAACAATCTTTTGGCTGAAGGATGCATCTCTGTTGTCAAGTGGCATGGAGAGGCTTCCATATCTGAAAAGAGCAGGCTTCTTAATAATCCTTCGGGAGTGCTGCAGATTACGCCTGAGTCGATGGAATCTCTTTTGATAAATAAAAATTCAAATATCAAAGGGCTGTTTTTCGATACTAAGTTTATAATCATTGATGAAGTCCACTATTTCATGGACTCCCTCAGGGGAGTCCAACTTTTGTGCCAGTTGGAGCGGATACAGAAGCTGGCGGGCTGCAACCCAAGGCGGATAGGCTTGTCTGCCACGCTCTCAGACTATGTTTGCGCCGAAGACTGGCTTTGCACCGGATCCAGCAGAGATTGCGTCACTCCCTTAACAAGGCCGACCAAACGATCTCTTGGACTTCGCATGACCAGATTTGCAACCATAGAAGAAGACAAGTCGGAGCTGGACTATTCTTCGCTTAATAATGATCATTTGCTCTATCTTTATAAGATGACCCTCAATAAAAAAGCTATTATTTTCGCAAAATCCCGCAATGAAGTGGAACAAATAATCGCAGGGCTTAGAGAAATCGCTGAAAAGAAGAAAACCAGGGACATCTACTTCACCCACCACGGAAGCATTTCAAAAGCGCTCCGCGAAGAGGCGGAAATTGCCATGAAGCTGGACGGCGACCCTTCCATAACAGGCGCCACAGTTACGCTGGAGCTTGGAATAGATATTGGGGCATTGGACATGGTAGTGCAGGTAGGCTCCCCCGTCTCCGTCTCAAGCTTTACGCAGCGTGTTGGAAGATGCGGAAGAAGAGGACAGAAAGCCGAGCTCCTGTTTACATTCGACGACAAGATAAAGAAAAATTCAGACTTTTCAATAAAGACCATTAACTGGGATTTCATTAAAACAATCGCCGTGATAGAGCTCTTCCTTCATGAGCGCTGGATAGAGCCGGTAACGCCTGCAAGGCATCCTTACGGAATCCTGTACCACCAAACCTTGAGCTACCTTGCGGCGAAGGGAGAAGCCTCCGCCCCGATGCTCGCACAACAGATTCTGAACCTATCAGCTTTTAAGGATATAACACAGGACGATTACCGAGCTATGCTTACGCACATGCTGATGATAGGACATCTTCAACGAACTGAGAGAAAGACCTTTGTAATCGGAAAAGAAGCGGAGCAAATAACAGGAAACTTCGAATTCTATTCGGTATTCGAATCTACTAGGGAATACACAGTAAAATATGAGGGATCAACCATCGGATCCGTCTCAATCCCCTACGCACCCGGAACGAAATTCACGCTTGCGGGGCAGTCATGGGAGGCGGTGATGATCCCCGAGGGGAGCAAGGTCATATTCGCAAAACCCGTAGCCGGCAGGGCGAAGGCCACTTGGGCCACGCCCATAAGCATAACCCTTGACACCGTTCTGGTTCAAAAGATGAGGGAAGTTCTTTGCACGGATGCTCAATACCTCTATTTGACTCAGGACTGCATCGAAAGGCTTTGCCAGATAAGAGACTTCATCCATGCCTCCGGCATGATGGAAGAGGCGGTGATCCCTCTGCCCTCGGCGAGGGTCGCCGTATTTCCGTGGCTGGGTTCAAGAGAGCTTATCACGCTCATATACGCGCTGAGCATGAAGGGGTTGACCTGCTTCCTCCTTCCCGGAGACAACATGCCCATCTATTTTGAGGCGGAGCTTAGAGAGTCCGGAGCAACAGAAGGCGTTTCTTCAAAAGGCAAGGATGATGCATTTGAAGAGATAAAGAAAATAGTTGAATCTACTATGTCCTCCCCAATAAAGAAGCATGACCTGAATTTGCCGCATGAGGTTGACGTGCCCAATAAGTACAATAAATTCTTGCCGCGAGAGCTTTTGGAAAAACAATATCTCGAGGATTATCTGGTTGATCTTGACGCGATGCTGCATGGATGACTGAAGGCTTGCGGACTTGCCTTGCTAGAGTCTAGATCTTTAGGCGGAAGAGGTCGCGTGATTCTGTGCGAGAAGTTTATATTTTAAGCTTTAAAGGCTTTCATTAATATATTGGAAATGGCTCTTAGGGTACTGCTGCCATGGCAAAGGCAAGGATCCAAAGCCGGAACCTACTGGGAATATAATGCAACTCTTTGGAAAACCAAGTTTCGCTTCTACGCCTGGCGCCGCTGCATGTCAATTGAGATTGACAACTCAATATTCTGATGCACTCAGGCCTAAGTCCCCTTGCAAGGCTATGAGCTTCTTAAAAGAAAAAGAAAGATTAATATGAAAGCCATGGCGGCATTTTTGCCGCCATGGCTTTTTGCCTCTGTCATGATTGGCAGCAAGTTGCTGCAAGATCTCTACGGCTCTATAAAGGAACCTGGAGGTGCTGGCATGCATGTCTTTAAGAGGCGGGTTTGCTCAAACCTGAGGCAAACACCCTGTTTGAGATGCCTGATGCTAGATCCGTAGACACAGAACAAGATGGGGATTTCTTCAGCTTCAGCCTTATTCTTTATATTCAATAGATGAATTAATCTTCCCTGAAACCGCATTGGCTCTATGATTAAAGGGAAAAATAAGCGTGCCAGAGAGAGGCTTGGGGAAATTTCACAAAGTTTTCAAGCTCTTCAATACTGAATTGGCTGATAAAAATAAATTTTTAAAATATATTGCATGTTTTAGTATGCTATGCTATACTAATTACAGGCAAAGGGTAATATGATAATATCTATTTCAGGGAATATTGTTTATATTTTCCTTCTGATGACTATCGGAGGCGTTAAATTTGAAGCCTGATAATCCTATCAAGCACTTTTCGGTGGATTTGGAGAAGATTCAGTATATCGGCAAAGATCTCCAGCGTCCTGAATGCATTCTAGCTGAACCTGATGGAAGCTTATGGGCTGCCGATGCTAGAGGAGGCGTGTGCCGCATTCATCCGGATGGAACGCAGGAAATCATCTCTCAGTCATATTCCTCCGGCATTTCTTCTGGCGGTGTAAATCGTTTTTTCGAAGGAACTCTTCCAAACGGACTAGCCTTTGCTTCAAACGGCGACATCCTGATTTCAAATTTCGGTACAGATTGCCTTGAACGCATGAAGAGAACAGGAGAAACTGAAATTCTATTCGATTCCATAGACGGAAACGACATTGGAAAAGTTAATTTCGTACTGCGCGACTCAAAAGAAAGGCTGTGGATTACTATATCCACTATGAAAAAGAGTTGGCTTGAAGCTTTAAGGCCGGATCTGGACGACGGCTATATCGCCCGCTATGATGATCGAGGCCTCCATATTGTCGCTGACGGCTTGCATTTTACCAACGAGATAAGATTCGACGCCAACGAGGAGCATATATATGTTGTTGAGACGACAGGCGGGAGAATACTTCGCTTCAAAGCTGACAGCAAAGGCGATCTGGCAAAGAGGGAGACGTTTGGCCCATCCCATATGGGAATCGGCGCTTATCCGGATGGCATCGCATTTGACAGCTACGGAAATCTCTGGGGAACTATGGTTTATTCCGATAAGCTGTTTGCAATCACGCCAGACGGAGAATTCATATTGCTGCTTGATGAAGGGGATCCAATTAAGGTCAAGGCATTGGATGACGCGTTTTGGGAAAAGCGCGTAACCAATGAGGTGCTCTTCAGCACTGGGCAGGGGATAGCTCCATGGATGGCAAGCGTCACTTTCGGAGGAAAGAATCTGGATGTGATTTATATCGGCTCTTTGCGCGGGAGCAGAATTCCCTATTTTAAAGCTCCGGCAAGCGGGTTGCCGATGGCGCATTGGAAACAGCTATAAAAACAGTGCCATTGAGGCGCAAGCCTCGAACTTGAATTTATTTATAGCGCAGACAAGGCTGAATTAATAGCTCTGCATTAATGTTTCCATGACTTTAAAATTATCGGCTTGTTCATTAAACAGTCTTCTTCTTTAATTCGCTCCCCGCAGCGTCGCCGTCCGCGCACAGGCAGATTTGGCCTTCGCTCAGATTGTACGCCGATCTCCACCGCCTGCCGGAAGACCATGGCGAGGCTGAGAGATGCGGGGAATGACTCAGAAAAGATTTTTCAGGTGCGTCTCCGACGCCGCAATAAACCCGGAAACTCTTCGAGATATCATTTATATCGCCATATGAAAACCTTTCGTGCAGTCTCGCAAGAGCTGCCAATGATATTGGAAACGACTGACGCAAGGCCCACCCCTTTCAGCTCCCTGCGCAACGTTTATCCGCAGGACAGCTGCAGGCGGGAAGACAAGCAGTTAATATGATCCATCAGGAGTGATGTTTGAATGCTTATCATAAACAGCAATGACATTGAGTGGGGTAAAATGCCTGGAAGAGATATGAAGTGGCTGATATCAAAGGGGAAGACTCCCGCAAAGAATGCAACGGCCGCCATGATCTCTCTGGCGCCTGGGCAGACATCGGCTCCTGCGCATTCCCATCCATTCAGCGAAGAGGTCATATACATATTGAGCGGCTCAGGCAAAGCGTATATCAACGGCTCAATTTACGATATGACCGCCGGCTGCGTAGTCATATTCCCCAAAGGGGAGCCTCATATGCTGCGCAACTCAGGGAACAGCCCTCTGGAAGCAGTCTGTTTTTTCGCCCCTGCCACTGAGCTTTCAGATTATGTATTTCATGAGGATATTCTTTTTGAGTAGCTTTCATATGATTTGCGCAGTCTTCTCCAGCTTTAGACTCACTTTGGTAAAATCCTTAAATGCCCTTTTACGGAAAGCCTTTACACTCTCAATAATATGCTGGCGCTACAATATGATGAAGAAGCTAAGGCTGGATATATTGCGTCTCATGCTAAAAACAGGCGCGGGTTCGTTTATTGTTTCGCTCCCTAGTCTTTAACTGAAAGGAATTTCAGCTCGCCGCATAGCCTGTTTACTCCATTAATATTGAAGTTGAGCTTGATTCTTATAAATTTGAAAAAATTTTTTCAAAATCCTTGCATGTATTTGTTTATTGTGCTATACTTAATTCATATACATAATATGATATTATTAATAAACTAAATAAATGCACAATGATATTCTTTTAACATTCTTTGTCTATACAAGGTTTTAGCCTCTAAATCATTTGTCATTAGAAGTTTGGAATTTAATGTGAGCAGTTCTTTACTTCTTACTAAGCTTCGCAAGCCCAGATGATCGATGCTCAGACTTAATGCTTAGATTAGTATTTATTAATTTGCTAATTAATTATTGTCAATAACAATCTGCTAAACTCGGGGTTAAGCCAGGATATTGCCTATTGCTTCAAGAATCTATGGCGAAGCGATTAGCCTTCTGCACTGAATTGCTTATGAAACCGCCTATTATGGAGTTTGATATAAAGCGTGAAAGTGTGTGGTCGAGCTTCACAATAAGTGTATTTGACTGCAAATCCGCATACGCTAAAATACATGTTGGGCATGCTCATGGATGCTTAATGGAATTACTTCAAAGGCAGGCGGTTCGCAGTGCTTGCGCGCATTAAGCTCAAATGAGGGGCCTTCAGGGTTTCAGCAACTACTGATTCATTCTCACTGTAAAGGTAAAATGCCTGAGACAGCTGACGAGTGAGAATACCCAGAGATGCTAGGCCGTTAATAAAAGTGAGGAAGAAAGGCTCCAGCTTCCTTCTTCCATGCCTGCACGGTGAAATTATAATGAAAATGCTTTAATCAGGTCATTTTATTCTATTATGACTGTCATTGCAGCTTAATAAATGAAAATTCCAATAACTTACATTTTAATTCTAGTTATTTTTAAGCTTTTACTCAGATATTATAAACATGATAAATTTAGCACAGCAAGCCAAGCTTTTTTGAACGCAACAAGCTATATGTATCTACTAGATATGCTGGAAGATGATTAAGGGATTAAGGCTTTATAGATTTGACCTTATATAATCAAAACTTATAGCCCTATCATATGAATGGATTCAGATAACCTTAATTGCTAATATTTGGCTATAAAAGATATTAATTTAAATATATATTGCTTTAATTAGTGCTATGTGCTATAATGAAACAAGTACTTATAATATGATAATATCAATTATCAGTAATAATGTATTTCACTAAACTTTGCGCAGCGAGATTTTAACAATCATTTAAGGAGGCATACTAACATGGAAATTTTCTGACAGGCATCATGGAACATTTGCGGCTCTCTATTTTATTCCTTCCTACAAAAGACGGAAAAGCGATTTCAAGAATCTCTATTTGCTAAGGACTCTTTTAACGGCATACTTATGCCGTTTGCCAGGCTATCCATCAATACTGCCAGCAAATTGGCGATTTCGCTTACCTATGGCCTGTCAAGCGACCTGCGGCCTTTAAGCCTAATATAGGCTGGAGAATGCAGCATCTATGCCGATGCGCCGATTATGAAGCTTGATTATCCAAAGATATATAATCTAGCCCAAAATCAGAGTTTTTATATGCGTATCAGCATAGCGCAGGATTATCGCACAGTTTTGATATTCATGGAGGTATGTCTTGTGAAAGCGAAAACCAATGCTGTGCCGCACGCCTTGGGAAGCCGCTCAGGGGCGGAGAAAAACCGGTTAATGAAGTGGCTTATCTCCATTCGCAAGAATTGGATGGTATACACATTAATTCTCCCCGGCTTCCTTTGGTATATAATATTTGCCTATGGGCCGATAGGCGGGCTCACGCTGGCTTTCAAAACCTACAAGGCAAGCCTCGGCATTTGGGGAAGTCCGTGGGTCGGCTTTGAAAACTATGTTTACGTCTTTCGGGATCCCGCCTTTGTCGCATCTATTGTACGCACTCTGCAAATAAATTTGGGAAGGATGCTGGTGACATTTCCGGTTCCAATTATTCTGGCGTTGCTATTTAATGAGATTAGGAGCCGTAAATTCAAAAGAATAACACAGACAATTCTTACATTTCCGAATTTTTTGTCATGGGTGATAATTTCCAGCGTCGTAATTACCTTGCTGGCCTATGACGGGCCTGTAAACCACTTGATAAAAAGCATGTCGGGGGCGGGGTTCAACTTTTTGGGAAATGAGAAGGTATTCATACCTCTTCTTTATCTCACAGAGATTTGGAAGTCATCCGGCTGGTTCACAATCATCTACCTCGCCGCTATATCGGGAATCGATCAGGATCAATACGAGGCGGCTGAAATAGACGGCGCAAGCAGGGCGCAGTCTATCTTTAGAATTACAATGCCAAACATCATGCCAACCATAGTCATAATGCTCATACTGACTATGGGAAACTTAATGACTGCGGGCTTTGATCAGATTTTCAATATGTCCAATGCCGCTGTGCGCCAGGTAAGCGAAACTCTTGACATGTACATATACCGCATCACTTTCCAGGCGCCTCCGGAATTTTCTTTTTCCATGGCTATAGCGCTGCTACGATCTGTTGTAAATATGATGCTGCTTTTGCTCGCGGACAGGGGTGCCAAGCTGATGGGCGGAGACGGCTTGCTGGGGTAATCCTAAAGGAGGCAACACAATGGCCTTGAAAAAAAGGAAAATCGAATGGCTGGACGTTGTCGCGATATTAATCGTTTCTTTCTTTGCGGTGTGCATTGTACTGCCCTTCTATCATGTCTTGATCGTTTCCTTTACAACGCAGAAAGAATATCTGGATACTCCTTTTATGCTGTTTCCTATCGCGCCGACCCTTAAAAACTACAGCACTCTATTCGCCGACGGCCGCATACTGGTCGGTTATCGGACAACGCTTCAAATTCTGCTGGTCGGCCTGCCGCTCAATCTTCTCCTCACAACAAGCTTCGCTTACGGCATCAGCAGGAAAGGCTTCCCCGGACGCAGCGTCATTTTCTACATGGTGCTTATAACCATGCTCTTTAACGGCGGGATAATACCCCTCTATCTATTGATGAAGGACATGTCGCTTACCAATACGCTCTGGTCGGTTATACTCGTATACGGAGTCAATACCTTTTACATGATTATAATGCGGAATTATTTCTCTTCGCTGCCAGAATCGCTTATTGAATCGGCAAAGCTGGACGGCTCTGGAGAGTGGCATACCCTGTTTACGATCATACTGCCCATTTCTATGCCGATAATGGCTACGATAACCCTTTTCTACGCCGTCGACCGATGGAACGAATGGTATTATTCGATGATATTCATAAGGAAATCAAGCATCCAGCCGCTTCAGCTCATTTTGCGAAGCATAGTTATAGATTCCCAAGTCGCCACCCATATCTCAACCGCAGGCATTAACCTTGGAGACATCCAGTTCACGTTCGGCCTCAAAATGGCTGCAATCATAGTCACTATGACGCCTGTAATGTGCGTTTTCCCCTTTTTGCAGAAGCATTTTGTAAAAGGGGTTCTTGTTGGAGCAATTAAATCATAACAGGAGGTATATTATGAGACTGAAAAGAAACGCCGCTGCTGTCCTTGCACTGCTTTTATCAGTGGTTCTGCTGGCTTCGTGCGCCAATGGAGGAGGCGATGCCAAGGCCTCGTCAAGCCCTGCCACGGGAAGCGCAACATCAGCGCCAAACGCTGATGTTTCTGCGCCAGAGCCGAGCGCCGACAGCTCAGAGACATCATCTGACGCTAAAACATATGACAAAAAGCTAACTATCAGTTTTGCCAGCATTATGGTTAAAGACGGAGTAGATTACAATGCTGACGCGTTCTCTAAAATGTGGCAGGAAAAGTTTAATATTGAGTGGGATGTCATAGGAGTCCTTTGGGACGACTGGGCGGAAAAAATGAGGATTTGGATAAATGCTGGAGATTTGCCCGACCTTTCTACATGGGATTATCAGCATGGAGAGATCTTGACTTACGCGGATCAGGATTTAATCAAGAGGCTTCCCGACGATTGGAAGACTCGCTGGCCAAGCGCCGCTAAAGCTTACACCGATACCGGCTTAGCGCCTCAGGTAGAAGAAATTCTAGGCGGCACGTACTGCATTCCGAAACCGCGCTTTTCCAATAATAAGCCGGCTGACGTGCTGCCCAACAATGACGGCATTACATTTAGAAAAGATTGGTTTGAAGCGGTCGGAGCGGAAGTCAAGGACACTTACACTATACAAGAATTGCTGGAAATAGCCCGTAAAATCAAGCAGCAGGATCCAGGCGAGCTGGGCGATCGCCTTGTGCCTATTGACATGAACACGGGAAACCTAACAGGAGCTTTCGTTTACAACCAATACGCGCACGCAGAGTCTCCGGCGGATTTCTATGTCGGGCCTGACGGCACATATAAATGGGGTCCAGCGGATCCTGAAACCCTGGAAGCGCTCCAGGTCTATCAAGGAGCCTTTAAGGAAGGGCTTCTCCATCCTGAATTTTACACGATTCTGACCGAAGCGGACTTGCAGGATTATCGCATAAGAGGGGTAGCCGCAATAATAGCTACCGGTGGAATGACATGGCAGATGAACCACACTGCGAATCAAATAAGCCAGAACCAGGGGCTTGATCCTGCGGTGAGTATGGGAACCGCAGTCATTCTTGACAAGAATCAAAAATACAACCACGCTGAAGTCATCAATTACTGGACGGCGCAGATATTCCGCCCTGACATTGAAGATGAAAAGTTTGAACGCATTATGGACATGCTTGACTATCAGGCGTCAGATGAAGGCCAGCTTGAAGTGCGGCTTGGAATCAAGGATCTGGATTGGAGGCAGGAAGCGGACGGAACTTTGGTAAACTTGATAGAAGAAGGAAAATCAGTAGATATCAAGTATGACTCCATCATGCCTCTGTATATGAATATGCTTGTTCTTTCAGACGACTTCGATACGATTAACCCGGCGTATCCCTTGGAATACCGTCAGAAAGTGGACAGCTACTACAAACTTAAGACAGCTCAGTCGGATGCGACGACGCTTGTTCCCACTGACTGGAATGTTTTCTTCCACGATTCTCCCGCAAAACGCCAGGTTGCATTCAACTATGAGGACGAATACGCCGAACTGGTGCTTAAGGATGGCGATCTGGAGGCAAACTGGCAAGCTTGGATAGCAAATAAAATGGTGTTGGTGCAGCCAGTCATAGACGAGCTGAATGCTAGGTTAAATAGCTAGCGATTTTACGAAAAAACGGGCCTTTACTCTTTTGCGGGGATTGCCTCATAAAAAGAATTATTAGCTTCAATCTGCACGGTTTTCCCTAAAGAGCTTAAAGGCCCGGATTTTCACAGATAAAGCCGGAAGGAATGGTTGGCTTGAACCTAAAAAAGCTGAGGGCAATAGACGGCTTAATTGAACAGGCGATAGAGTCGCGCCATATTCCCGGCGCAAGCGCGCTTGTCTATCTCAATGATCAGGAGCAGTTTTACGCAGAGGCAGGCTTTGCTGATATTAAAAGCGGGATTCCTATAAGACGGGACACTGTCTTTCGGCTGTTCTCTATGACCAAGCCTGTTACAGGCGCGGCAGCGATGGTGTTGATGCAGGATGGCGAACTTGATCTCAACGATCCGGTTTCAAAATATCTATCCGGATTCAAGAATCAATTCGCAGCGTCAGGCGCGGGAAGGGTTCCGATAAAACGCGAGATGAAGATATACGACTTGCTGAATATGACTTCCGGCCTCCCCTATCCATCGCAGGATTTTGAGGCGGGACGGCAAGTTGCGGAAGTTTTTGACGAAGCTTCCGAAGGCGAAATGACTACGTTGGAGCTTGCAAACAGGATAGGCCAATGCGATCTTGCGTTTCAGCCCGGAGAGCGGTGGCTGTACGGGTCTTCAGCTGATGTTATGGGCGCTGTGATAGAAGCGGTTTCAGGCCAGCCATTTGGCCGGTTTTTGTCTGAAAGGATTTTCGCTCCGCTTAAAATGCTTGACACCGGGTTCTATGTTCCTCAGGAAAAGCAGGCGCGGCTAGCAAAAACATATATGGAGACAGGTTCTGAAATGGAGGAATGCTCCTCCAGCGGACTTGGAATCAGCTTAAGAATGGAACGCCCTCCGCGTTTCGAATCCGGAGGCGCGGGCTTGGCCTCCACTATCGACGACTACATGCGCTTCGCGCGCATGCTGCTAAATGGTGGAGAACTGGATGGCGTCAGAATACTGGCGCCGAAGGCGGTCTCTTATTTCACTGCCGGGCAGCTGAACGGGATTCAGACGCAAGATCTTGAAGACACCTGGGTAGGCGCACTGGCAGGCTTCAATTACGCGAATTTCTTAAGAATTTCAGAAAGACCCGAGCGCACGCCGTTTATCGCTTCAGCGGGGGAATACGGCTGGGATGGGGCTATGGGCGTCTACTTCTTGAATTCGCCGAAGGATAAGCTAAGCTTCATTCTCATGCTGCAGCGCAACATGTCAGGAACCCTTCCTCTTACGCGGCGAATACGCAATGTCATTTTCTCCTCACTTTAGCAGGCAAGCATATAATGGAGTTGATTCAATGTCGAAGAAAAATGTTAAGATCGGTCATACGGCTATAACCTGGAAAAATGAAGATATCGCGGATGCTGTGAAATATCTGGCTGAGTTGGGCTTTTGCGGCATTGAGGCTTTTGGATCCCTTATAGAGAAAATGGCTGAGGACGGAACCGCTGAACTTGCAAGGGAACTTAATCTGCCAATCATCTCCGCGTACTGCAGCCTGGATATCGTAAATCCAGACGCATGGAATGAATCCCGGGAAAAAATAGAGCGCTGGTCTGAAGTATTAAGCTCGGTCGGGTGCAAGACAGTCGTGCTTGGAGGCAACAGCGTTTTGCGACGCTCATTCAACTTCCACCTCCATAAAGATCATATCATAAAAACCATAAATGAAGCAGGCAGGCTGTTTACGGAAAAAGGGCTGCTCTGCTGCTTCCATCCGCATACGGGAACGCCTGTAGAGGCCGAGGAAGAAATACGCCTTGCGGTAGAAGCCTTTGACGAAAAATACGTCGCTTTCGCTCCTGATATCGGCCAGATACAAAAAGGCGGATCAGACGCTTTGCAAATAGTAAAGGACTACTATCCATTGATACGCCACATGCATTTTAAAGATTACGTCGGCGGGATCACGGAATATGACGCCTGCGGGCAGGAAATCGACATCACTGGATATTTGGGCTACACCCCTCTGGGAAGAGGCGTTGTAGACCTGTCGGGAGTGCTCGCGTATCTTGAGGAAAAAGATTTCTCCGGCTATGTAATGGTGGAGCTGGACGGCAAGCAGTACGGGAAGGCAGAGTACACGCTTTGCGATGTGCATCAAAGCGTGTTGGAAAACAAGCGCTATTTAGAAAGCTTGGGATACGAATTCAAAGGGTCGCGCTTTTAGGCAAGCATATATTCCAGGAGGTTCTTATGAGCAATAAAGATTCAATGAAGATAGGATTTGTAGGCTTCATCTATTCTCCGCCGCCGGAAATAGAGGATCATATCGAGCGGATTAAATGGCAGACAGCAAAGGTTCATGAATTGGGAGGAAGTGTATTCCATCTGGGCGGCATGCCGCTTTTGCCGGATGACTGGGCCAAGATTGAAGACTTGAAAGGCTATATTGACAGCATAGATGTGGAGCTTGAGATAGGAACTCCTTTTGTATTCGGACTCACAGGCGACGATAAAAAACAATTCCGAGCTGATCTTCTCAACCAGATCAAAAAGGCTAAGAAGCTCGGCATTAAAATCATGCGCGCAGGCTATGGAAAGCTAAAGCTTCCTACCAGCCGTTTTAACAAAAGCTATCCTTTGGCTGAGCACAAGAAATTTGTCATAGACAACCTTATAGAAGCAGGAAAGATTTTTGAATCTGAAGATATATATTTCGCCCTTGAGAATCACTGCGATTTTTTAGCGAGGGAATTTGTGGAGTTCTTTACCGCTGTAAATAACAAGCATGTCGGCTGCGCGCTGGATACAGCCAACGGCTACACAGTATTCGATGACGCCAATGACGAAGTGGAAATGCTTGCGCCATTTGCCGTTACTACGCATATCAAGGATATGTCCATAGTTGAGGCAGACCCTCAGCTGGGCATCTGCCCTTTCGTATCCGTAGGTTGCGCGCTCGGAGACGGCAATGTAGACATCCCTCGCGCCATTGAGGTCTTGGATGAAAAGAGTCCCTTCTCGAACGGATTGCATCTGATAGTAGAGCAAGGCTGGTTTGACTTAAGAGGCATAGAAGATCCCCAGGCATATCAGTATGCATGCCTGGAAAAAAGCATGATCTACTTGAAGGAATTGCTGGGAAGGAAGTAGTCTTGCGTTTGAAGCGGAAGCGAAGCCTTCTTGGATTTTCTCTCTTGCGATAGTTGCATCGCTTTACGAGGCGGATTAGCTCGCTGAACCTTTGAAATGAAAGACTATCGACAACTTGCATCATCTTCCATCATCTTCCACGTATCAAGATGCAAGCATGCCTGGAGTTAAGCCCGGTTAAAGTCTAGCCGGCTACTTAATGAAAGGTAATAATAAAGGCAGAGGAATTGTTGCTTCTTTATTTTTTGAGGTGAAGTAATGCAAAGAGGAAAAGAGTTGGCAAGAGATGTAGCGAACTGGCGGCCAAAGAAAGGCGAAATGGCTTTCTGGTGGCTGGGCCAGCTCGGTTTTATTGTTAAAACTGAAAACTCGGTTCTTGTGTTCGATCCATTTTTAGAGGATTCCCCGTCTAGACTGATTCCCCCTATTATAGACGCCGAGGATTTGGATTTCGCGGACTATGTGCTGGGAACTCATGATCACGGGGATCATATCGACAAAAAGGCTTGGAAGGCAATATCTATCATAGCTCCTGATACAAAATTCGTTGTGCCAGCTTTTTCCAAAGACGTCATAGCGAAAGACGTGCCGCTTGATGAAAGCAGAATGATAGCGATGAATGATGGCGCGGTGTTTAGAGATGAAGCAAAGGGCATTGTTATAAAAGCGATTCCAGCCGCCCATGAGTTTCTTGATCGGGATCCCGAAACCGGATTTTATCAGAGCTTAGGCTATATAGTTGAAGTGGATGGCCTGAGAATCTGCCATACAGGCGACACTTGCAAGTATGAGGGCATGGAAGCGAAGTTGATTGACGCCGGCCCGATTGACGCGTTGTTTCTGCCCATCAACGGACGCGACGGATTCCGCCTGCGCATGGGCATAATAGGGAACATGGATTTCCGTGAAGCTGTTGATCTGGCAGGCGCGGTAAAACCCGGCATTACGGTTCCGGCTCATTACGATATGTTTGCGGGCAATAGTGAAAATCCATATAATTTCATAATGTCTTTGGAAACGAAATTTCCTGAAAGGAAGTTCTGGGTTGGAGGGCATGGCGAGCGCGTGGTACTTTCACGCGATGAATAGCATTCAAAGCCGTTAAACCATAGGCTTTAAAAGACCGTCTTTTCTTTATTGCCCGCTTGGGAGCAGAAATACGGTTTTGCATGTGAAATTTCCTGTATTGAAGTTTGATTATACAACGCAAGTGGATAATCAACCTCCAATTCAGGTACATTTGGTTGCAAATCGGCAAAAATGAAAGTTAGCGAAGTTCTCTGCTTTACTAAGATGCTTTTCTTTAACCTTATACTGGCGATAGATGCGAAGCGTTTATTGCTGGAATCAACGAAAGGGGAATGTACAATTGCCTGAAAAAATACTTGTGACGGGCGGCTCTGGCAGGCTCGGAGCCTTGCTCTGCCCATTTCTGAAAGAAAAAGGCTACAAAGTCACCAACTTTGATTTGAATCCGCCTCCCGTCGGTTCTCCAGCCGCTGGAATCCCATTCGTAAAGGGGGATTTCTGCAACCTGGGCGAATGCCTCAGGGCGATATCCTTGGCGCAAGCTGACGCAATCGTGCATCTGGGCGCCATCCCATACAACACCGAACTTCTGCCTCCACACGCCCTCGACTACGACCCTGCGGCCTACAGCGGCCTCCGCTACGCTCAGCGCATGCCGGAGGATTCTACTATGCGCATAAATACAATGGGAACATTCTATGTATACGATGCAGCAAGACGCTTGGGAGTTAAAGACGTAGTCGCAGCCTCGAGCTACTTTACGCTTGGCATAGGCTTTAGACTTAGCGGTACATCCTACGAACCAGCGTACTTGCCGATGGACGAGTTGCACCCGAGCCTGCCCGAAGACAGCTACAGCCTCTCCAAGATGCTTGGCGAGGAGATAGGCAGGGCATTCGCCCGCGCTTATGGGATCAGGAGCATAGCCCTGCGGCTGCTCGGCGTGTACTTCGACTACCTTGATCCCAGCGGCTCCGGACGCTCGCGGCACGGCGCTCCCGTACCGCAGGCGGAAGGCTCAGAGCTAGACATGCTAAACGGCAACACCTATCAGTACGTCGACGCGCGAGACATCTGCAATATTATCGATCTTTCCCTTCAGAAGATAGGATCCCCGGAGCTTGAACCGTTCGAGCCGTTTTTCGTAGCAACCGATACAATCTACAAAGAGTCTACACGCGACGTAATCGCCAAGCGCTGGCCGAGGCTGGCTGAAATGGGTGCGGGCATCGAAGGATCCGACGGCCTCATATCCATTGAGAAAGCGCGCCGCTTGCTTGGCTATGTTCCCCAGTTTTCTTGGCGCGATGCCAAATAGGTTGGCTTCATGGATTTATGATATAAGGACTTAATCTCAATTAGCTGATTGAGTAGTTGCAAACATTCTTAGTTAAATAAGCCATTTTGAATAAAAAGCAAAAGGCGCCATGTCGGTGAATATTCACCGACATGGCGCCTTTTGCTTTTAAGTTGGGATCAGGCTGTACCTTAAGGCTTTACCTTAGGCGATTCTAAGTTATTTGGGTCTGCAATGCAAAGTCAAGATAAACGACTGGAAAGAGTTAATTATGCTTTAGAATATTTGTTCTACTCCTGATGCTCATCAGATTTACAGAGGGATATTTAAGTAAAATTATTGGTGTTAGTAGAAAGCATTGATAGCTTATTTTCGAATTGACGTTCGATTCATGTTCAGTTTCTAAATGTCGATTTATTGAGAATTATATGGTGGTTGAAATGGAAATTACCTTCCTTTATTATACATCAATTAAAGCTCAAGAAAAAATCATTCCATATAATATAGTATTATATGGAATGCATATATTTTCAGTTTGCTTTTAAGCAATCCATATAATACAGTGAAGGCTTTTCTTGGCCTGATAGGTTTTCTTCTCATCCTACTGAGTTAATAATAAATTTAAAAGAGATTTGATTTTAAATGCAGCATAATCTTTTAGTCTAATAAGAATTGGGAAAAACGCAATCTAATCTGCTTTTGAGCTTCTCATCATAACTGATCTGATCTCTAGACAGATCAACCATCATACCCCTTACGATGTATTCCACGTTTTTGCCATTTGATTACTCTAAGAAATAAAGAAGCTATCATTAAATGGCTATTGCTTAGGTTTCACATTTATCACAGAGAGCAATGAGGTTTTTTATCTATGAAGTATACCAAATCAAAAGTCTAAAAATAGCAATATTCACAGTTTAACTTATGTTGTACTGAGTTCATACCTTTGAATATGACCATTTATTTCGATGAAATAATCCATCAAAAAAAATAATGTCTTGGGATTGATTTCGAGCATTAATTGAAAATGCTAGAAAAAATAAACTCTCATGTTTGAGGTTTTTACACATATCGAGTTTTGCTTTAAATTCTTGTAAGGATGGAGAATGCTATTGATATTAACTGATATTGTACCAAAGAGTAATGCCAGTTGCGAAACTCGACAACATGTCTTTATCGTTGGTTCAAAAGGTATTCCTGCACATTATGGCGGCTTCGAAACATTTGTGGAAAACTTAACCAAGCTTAATGTTGACACTTCGATTCAGTATCACGTCGCATGTATAGGGAACAAAGTCGAACAGTTTACGCATAACGACGCTCTGTGTTATCGTTTCAACGTTCCCAAGATCGGCGCTACAAAAGCAGTCTATTACGACTTGGCTTCGTTGAGTTTCTTTACAAAATATTGCGAGAAGAACAATATACAGCATCCCATATTTTATGTGCTCGCTTGCAGAATTGGGCTGTTTATCCCATCCCTTAAGCGTCAAATTGAAATGCTGGGTGGTAAATTTTTCCTAAACCCAGATGGTCATGAATGGAAAAGGACTAAATGGTCTAAGCTTATTAGGGAATACTGGAAACTCTCAGAAAAGTTCATGGTGCAGAATGCTGATTTGGTAATTTGCGACAGCCTCGCAATGGAAAAGTACATTAAAACGGAATATGCGATGTACAAGCCTCATACCATGTATATCGCTTATGGAGCGGATGTGAAAAAGTCCACGCTTTCGGATAATGACACGAAATTTACGAATTGGCTCTTTGTCAACGACTTAAAGCCGAAGGAGTATTATCTTGTAGTAGGCAGGCTTGTTCCCGAAAACAATTTTGAGATTATGCTCCGTGAGTTTATGCTCTTTAATACAAAGAAAAGTCTAGTGTTGATAACCGAAGCCAGAGGGAGGTATCTCGATAAGCTTGAGAGCATGCTACATTTCAGCAAAGACTTGCGCATCAAATTTGTAGGATCTGTTTATGACGAGCAACTATTAAAGAAAATCCGCGAGGGCGCGTATGCGTATATTCATGGTCATGAGGTAGGAGGCACGAACCCTGGCCTTTTAGAGGCATTGGCGAGCACTGGCTTGAATTTACTGCTAGATGTGCCGTTCAATCGCGAAGTTGGGGAGGATGCTGCGCTGTATTGGTGCAAAGCTCATGGATCGCTTGCGAACTTGATAAGATTTGCTGAGCTACTTGATAAAGGTGAAATAGATATATTATGGCAAAAGTCCAACCAGCGAATTTTGGATGCTTATTCGTGGCAAATGATTTGTAACTCTTATAATCACATTTTTAATTCAGTTTTTGAGAATTTCTATTTAGAACGAATTCAATAGAACTGCGAGGAATGATTTATTCATATGAAAGTGCTCATGCAAGGTCGTATAAATTTGTATAGCCTTCCTGGTGGAGACACAATACAACTCACTAAAACAAAAAATGAATTACAAGGAATGGGTATCAACGTTGATTTAAGCCTGAAATTGGATCCTGATTTATCAAACATTGATATTGTACATCTATCTAACATAACTAGAGTACAAGAAACGTATCTTCATGTTAAAAATGCAATGAATTATAAGAAGCCCATTGTGTTATCTACAATTTACTGGCCTACCGAAGAGACTGAGAAAGTAGGACAAAGCGGGATTAGACTTCTAGTTAACAGATTTTTATCTATTGATGACATTGAAAGGAGCAAAGCTATTGCACGTTTTGTAAGCGATAAATCATCTAGGCCATTGCCTAAAAAAGATTTATTCTTTATAGGCTATACCCAAATGCAATCTTTCGTTGTAAGAAACGCAGATGTTCTACTGCCGAATTCATTCATGGAAATAGAACAACTAGAAAAGAGAATGCCTCAGATTGCTTACAGCAAATACGTTATAGTGCCGAATGGGATAGATTTGCAAGCTGCAAAAAAAGCATTAGATGAACCTGAGAGAGATATCTTTAAGAAATTTAAGAACGCGATAATATGTGTGGGGAGAATAGAAACGCGTAAAAATCAACTATCTTTAGTTCAAGCGCTGGATGAATCAGGTTATAAAGTTGTTTTAGTCGGTACTGTTTCTAATAGCTATAAAAATTACTTTAGTCAAATCAAAAAATATCTTGATAAAAATGATAAATTCTTTCATATACCCCGATTAGAGAATGATGAGATTTATCAACTGTATAGGGTATGTAGGGTAAGTGCGTTGCCGAGTTGGTGTGATACTCCAGGGCTAGTTAGCCTGGAAGCCGGGGCTATGGGATGTAATTTAGCCGTCAGCAATAGAGGCACTGCAACGGACTATTTTGGAAATGAGGCATTTTATTGCGAACCCAACGACTTATCAAGCATAAGGATTGCTGTTGATTTGGCATTTAAAAAGAAAAACGACGGTGCACTACAGAAGAAAATTTTCGAGAGATATACTTGGAAAAAAGCAGCAATAATGACCCTTAAAGGTTATGAGTTGGCCTTACAAAAACACAGTAATTAATTATAGAGGAATGATTAGATGCTTTACTTTCACCTAGGGCAATCAATTACAAATACGCTTTTACATAGCTCAAGAGGGTTTCTTGTAAAGTTCCACTTAAACGACTTCTTCATATTTCTGTTTTAAAAATCTGCGGGTTCAGCCACGAGCAATGCAAGGGTGTATATTTGAATACATCCTTGTGAGAGTCGTTGCCTGAAACTCCATCAACTAGGCCACGCTTCACAATATTCTATATATTTCCTTGTCGTAGGGAAGACTCCCATCCATTTCTTCGATGCCTAAAAGAAGCGATCTGGAATGCATAAAGCGTGGAACATACAGCGCCGCCGTTTCGCAGGATTTAGCCGCAGGCAGAATCCTCCACCCGCTAATCCAGACGAAAAGGACTAAATCCGATTTTGCAAGGCATCTATATGGCGTTGCTGTGATGATCGCATGATAAGTACAAAATTATTTCAGGAAATTTAAACACCCATAAATCTAAGACTCTCGCTATGCTATTGAAAAATAGCACGGTCAATTCATAGCCTCCAGCCCTGCCTTCCTGAACGAAGCCGCAGGAAATGAGCTTTCCGACAGATCCAGCTCTGGAAGGGTCACGTATAAATCGGATTGCATGAATTGGTGGAGAATAAGAAGTTAGAATTTTCACTTAATAATTAAACATATTGTTTGCAGAACACAGTTATATTTAAATACATGATTTTATGGATAATGGCTATCCCCTTGACTAATCAACAAAAATATTGCACTATGAGGACATGAGATGAGAGAATATCCAATGACATTTGATGAATTTGTAAAACGTTTTTCTACGGAAGTATGGACTATTTATTTCAACTAAGATGGAGCGATGGCTTTGTTTGTCCTAAGTGCGGAGGTGGGGAATATCGAACAGCCGGCACTGCATTGTTCGAGTGCAAAGACTGCGGACATCAGGCTTCAGTGATAGCAGGAACGATATTTCAGGACGCGCGCCGCCCGTCGGCGAACTGGTTCACGGCTATTTGGCGGACAGAGACGCGAAAATATGGCGCAAGCACCGAAGGATTGAAGCAAGCTATTGGATTGTCGAGTTGCGAAACAGCTTGGACATGGCTTCACAAAATCAGAAGCGCAATGGTACGTTCCGATAGGGCAAAGCTGTCCGGAATCGTAGAGGTTGATGAAACTTATATTGGCGGTGGAGAACACAGTGGCGGTGCCAGCAGGGGAACGGGGAATAAAGCGCTTGCTGCCATTGTCGTTGAGTTGAAGCCGCTGTCAACAGCCAATAAAACCGGGCTACATCCGTTAGGGCGCGTGCGTCTTTTTGTTGTAGCTGACGCTTCTGCAGAATCACTCAAACCTTTTATAGAGGACAATATAGAAAAGGAGGGCAAAGTGATTACTGACGGCTGGGCAAGCTATTCTTTCGTTGCCAGCAACTGGTACGCGCACACGGTGCATGTCGGCGGAAAAAAGAGTGAAGGCGAACAGATGCTGCCGCACGCGCATTTGGCTGTATGTTGATAAAACGGTGGTTGCTTGGTACGCGCCTAGGGACTGTCAGCGACAAGCATATGCAAGCGCAACTCGAAGAATATACTTTTCGATTTAACAGGAAGAATTCCGCAAAAAGAAGAGTGCTGTTTTATCGTCTTCTGGAAGGAGCTGTCAGCACGCCACCAAAACATATAGCGATTTAGTGAAAATGACCTTGACAGTCATGAGTTTAGAATTTCTGCCTATTTTCCTTTATAATATTCCCGATATGCATAATATGGGGATTATTATTAAGGAGGGCTGGCTAGGCAAGCGACGGCGCCGGCTCCCGGATGCGGCGTGATGGATTCGTCGAACCTGGAATCGGATGACGCTAAGCTTTATAAACGATGCTCTTCATGAATTTCGAGATTGCTTCAGCCGCAAAGCTACTTTTGGATATTTTGCAGTTTTTGTTGCTGGCGCCGTTGCAGCTTCGGATTCCGGAGGATCGGCTTCAATTATAAGAGAACTCAATATTGATCCACTATATTATTGCAATCTAGCGGACTTTTTTAGAAGCTCCTCCTGCGATTTATGGAATGTGCGGATTTGCCGGTTCAAAAAACTGCTTAAATCCCATCTTGCATATAAAGCCGACGATAGATTCATCCGCTTGACGATGGCGCCTGCCAAAGCAACGTCGCGGCAGACCGTTAGCCACGCGCCCGTAATGATACCGAGCGTGGAACAAGACCGTTTTCTACGTACCGGGTTGGAGCGCGACAAAGTGTTTCAAGCGTTGTGGAGCGGTCAGCGGCGCAATGGTAACGAGAGCGCCGACGACCAAGCCCTGATGAACAAACTCGCCTACTGGTGCAACGCCGACCCGGACGCGATGATACAGGCGTTTCTCACAAGCCCGTATTTTCAGCAGAAAGACGAAGCCCACAAGCGGAAGTGCCAGCGGTCTGACTATCTGCCGAACACGGCGCAAAAAGCCGCCACAACGGTTTACTCGACGGCGCAAGTTGATTATGACCGCTGGCAGGCGAATAGAAAAAATGAAAGAAGCGGCGGAATACGAAAGGTAAGATGATTTACGTTTTTGTTCGCGGTATAAAAGTTTTCTTTGATTTACTCATTTTATGGTTGCTTTTCACACCACAATGATGTATAATCAAAGAAAGCCAAGCCGTTAGGAGAATAGAAATGAAGTATTACGAGCAATTGCTGAAAATGGGGTGTTTCTCGCGGGACGAACTGTGTACCCTGACCGGGAACTACGACACCGCAGGAACGCTCTTGAAAAATTATCAAAAAAAGGGCTATGTCCAGCAAGTCCGGCGCAACCTATATGTCGCCATAAACCTCGCGGACAAGCAGCCGGTTGTGAGCAAATTCCGCGTTGCCGGGAGAATCACGCCAAGTTCCTATGTTTCCCACCACGCTGCATTTGAATACTACGGCTGTGCCAATCAGGCGTCCTATCAGGTAGAGGTGTCCTCGGAAACGCCCTTTGCCCCGTTCAGCTTTGACGGCAATGCCTATGCCTACTTCGCCGCCCGCATAAAAGACGGCGTAACCACCGGGCGCGATGGCGTTCGCGCTACCGATATGGAGCGCGCCGTTTTGGACGGCATCCACGACTTTGAAAAGGTTATGGGGCTGGAAGAATTGCTGCGATGTCTGGAACTGGTTCCCACAGTGTGCGAGGATAAGCTGTTATCGTATCTCGCGGCTTACAACAAGCAAATGTTATACCAAAAGACCGGGTATATCCTGCGGCATTTCCGGCGCGGCTATAATCTTAGCGAGGACTTTTTCAGCGAGTGCGCCGCCCACATCGGAAAAAGTACGCGCTACCTGAGCGGCAAGGCCGACGGAGTATATAACAGCGAGTGGCGATTGGTGGTTCCGGCTGACCTGATGAAAATAACGAGCAAGGGGGCTGATAGCGATGCAGATGTATGATAAGCCGGCGCTGGGCAGAAAAGCGCGGGAACTCGGTTTTGTGCGGGACGCTTTTGAGAAAATGGGCAGACTGGCGGAGGTTCTGCGGTTCATAGGAGCGGAACGGGAACTGAACCCGCTACTTGCCCTGAAAGGCGGCACAGCCATCAACCTGACGATGTTCAATCCGCCCCGGCTGTCGGAGAAATCCAAAAATTTATATTTCACTGAAAACCCAAACTTAAATAAAATCCAAACTTCGTATTGATTATCGCATCAAATCAGCACATTTTGCAATCTGAAGTTTGGATTTTATTCTCGCCTTCCGATATAATGGATCTGTGATAAATAACAAATCCATTTAGAGGAGGTTTTTTTATGCCATTTGATTACTTGAAGGCCCCATTATGGGGAACTGCTTCAAAACATGGCCAATGCGGAGCGCAATGAAAGCTGCAGGCGCCTGTTTGAATTAGTCATCCTCAACATTCTCAGCAATGCCGATTCCAATGGCTGGACATCTTTCCACGGCATCTATGATCACTATTGTGAAAAAGATCTGCCGAAAGTCAGATTGAAAGCGCATGCTGGCGCTATCGGGCCGCTGATGGAATTTGAGAATGAGCGCGCATGCCCGGCACCCGGCCAGCGCGCGGCGATTGCCAAGGCAGGCAAGCATGATGTTTTGAGCGGTGAATTCAAGGATCCGGCTGATCATTTTACACGTGCTCGCCGGGCGCTTGGGAACAGCGGAAACGCCGTGCATGGGGCATGCAAGACAGGGGCGTTTCTCCTGTATTCTATGCAGGCGAGAGGCTGCCGGACTCTTTCTTCAATCACGGAGAAAGATGCCATGCCGCATTTTCACTTCCCGGACGGTGAAAACCGTTGCGGGCATGGGACTGCTGAACTCATCCGGAGGCTGTTCAAATGCGGCTTGCCGTGGAAGCGCGATGAATGCGCCGCTATTCCGGCATTTATCCCGAGGCTCCCGCGAAGCCGAAAAATCCTTCCTTGTCTGAAAGGGGATGAACTTGCAAGGCTTCGGAATTACATGGATAATTCGGCCTCCGGCATAGCTTTTCGCGATGAAGCCATAGCGCTGGCCCTTATTTTTACCGGGATGCGCAGAGGGGATGCCTCCGGCATGGAACTGGATGGCATTGATTGGGAAAATGATCTCATCCGCATTGAACAGGAAAAAACGCGGCGGCCGGCATCAATTCCGTTGATTCCGGCGCTGGGAGGCGCCTTGCGCGGCTGCCTCGCGAATGAACGCGTCAACAGCGGCGGCCCGCATATTTTTCTGGGCGCCGCATACCCAAGGATGAGCGCGCCGATTTCAGGAGCCGCCATTAACAGCGCCGTCAAAAGGGCCTTTGCGAAAGCCGGCGTCCGCCAGGGAGGCGGAGGCCGGATTCATCCCCATCCGCTCCGGCGCCGCATGGCGGCCGCCATGCTCGAAAGCAGCGTTCCGCAACCCGTTATTTCCAGCATCCTCGGCCATGCATCCCCGTCTTCCGCCGAGCATTGCCTGAGCGCTGATTTTGTACATCTGAAAGCGCGTGCGATCAGCATTAAGCGTTATCCGGCGGCCAGGGAGGCGTTCGAGGCATGAGGAGATTCAATTTTATCCGCGCGGATTCAATAGAGCCTTGCAAGGAATGCCGCGCCACAATCGGAAGCTGGGCGGAGCATCGCTTCAGCCGCCTCATCAGCCTGGATGCTTATTGCCGGACGAACTGGCCGAATGCCCATGAGCTTGCGCGGGAAACGTTAGGCGGGTGGCGTTCAAAACGGCCAAGCGAGCGGGTTGACGCCTTGGCTGCGCGTTCCAAGCCGATCAAGCATTTCCTGAGATGCCTGCGCGGCCGCAGACGCGCCGAGTTAAGGCGTCCCGAGGCTCCGTCCCCCAGGCCGTCCGCTTGCATTCCCCATTCTTTCACGGATGAAGAGCTGCGCGCTTTCTTTTACGCCTGCGGCCATATTGAATTCCAGCATCAAAACGACAGGAGGAACCGCCGAAATCTGCAGCTTGCAATGCCCGCGCCTTTCCGGTTTCTGTACAGCGGCGGCATAAGGCCGGCCGGAGCGCGCCAGCTCAAACGCATGGATATAGATTTGGAAGCTGGAGTGGTGAACATAAGGAAAACAAAAGGCGCCAGCCGGCGCTGCATTGCCCCGCATGACTCCATGCGTGAGCTGATGGGGCGTTGCGATGAGGCAATCTCCCAGCTTTATCCTGACAGGGAATGCTTCTTTCCCGCTCAAAACGGCTCTTTCCATCCGAACTGCTGGGTTGAGCGCCATTTTAAGAAGCTATGGATGCAGCCAAGCGACTCTCTGGCGGCTCCCTATGCGTTCCGGCGCCATTGCGCCGCCGCCGGCGCAAGCCAGCGGGCCAATGAGGGCTTTGACTTTTATGGCAAGCCGGCGCGCCTCGGCAAGAGCATGGGGCGTTGCGAGCTGGAGCATGCCAAACGCTATTATTCCCTCGCTCCCGCAATGCCGTCCATCCTCGAAGACTTGGCGGGGGATTCGCTTAACGGCATAATCCCGGAGGCGGCGCCTAATGAAGAAAGCTAAAAGCGAGGCGGCGGGCGCCGCAAAATATATTGGGAGCTTTTTGAATTGCCGCGCGCCAGTCCGCATGGCCGGGAGTGAAAACACGCTGAAATCGTATGAAATTGCGGTTTCCCTGCGCCTGGCATTTCTGGAGGAGGAAAAATCAGCGGCGGGGCCCAGCTTATGCTGGAATAATTTCAGCCGTCAATGGATTGAGGGCTGGATCGGCTGGCTGAAGGGAAAGCGGGGATGCAAGCCCGCGTCATGCAACGTCCGCCTCGGCTCGCCGAGGGCGCTCCTCAAGCATGCAGGGGAGCATGGCCCCGCTCTCCTGCATATATTTATCAGGAATCGTCCATGATGGAAAAATGCAAGGCGCCGTCAAGGAAGGCGGAGGGGATTGCGAAAGAGGCGGCCGCGGCGCCGCTTGAAATGCCGGATCTGAAGTCGTCCGCAGGAAGGCGGGATCTGGCGCTCATGGCTCTTCTCCATGCAACTGCCGCAAGGATCGGCGAAATCCTGCCGTTAAAGATGAATCAGGTTCATATGCCTCCAAAAATCCCTATATGGCAGTCATAGGCAAGAGAGACAAGCTTCGCGCCGCATGCCTCCTCCCAAAGGCGGTAGCCCATGTCAGGCGGCATATCTTGGAGTTTCATGGAGAAAACCCTGATCCGGAAGCCTATCTTTTCTATTCGCGCCGCGGCGGCCTGCATTCAATGCCCACGCCGCCGGCCATTGACAAGCGGCTGAAGAAATGCGCGGCGGAAGCGCATAATATCCGCCCGGATGCTCCTGTCGGATTGCACCCGCGCCAGTTTCGACGCGCCAAAGCGTCCCATTGGCTTGAAGACGGCATCAACATCGTTCGAATTTCTTTTTTGCTTGGACATGCGCAGCTTCAAGCAGCGATGATACATCTTGATATTTCAAAAGAGCAAGAACTTGCGGCATTGGTTGCGCTCGAAACTGAAAAAGACAAGGGAGCATCCCCGAAATGGAAAGAAGCATCTGCGTCGTTGAAGGATTTCTGCGGCGCCGGTACTCGTGAGCATAAAATAAAATCCAAACTTCAGATTGCCAAATGTGCTGGTTTGATGCGATAATCAATACGAAGTTTGGATTTTATATAGCTATTCCGACAGTTTGCAAAGCGACTGTCATTTTGAATAATTTTGTCGTTAATGCTGTCATATTTATCCATATAATTTATTAAAACATATACATTATCTAAGAATTATGAGAATAGATTGATAAGTTTTGCAAGTTTAAACATATATTCTCTTCAATTTTGAACTTTTCTGCAAGAATTTTATGCTCTTTTGACTGGTGAATAAATCAAATAGAGTTGTCGGAACAGTTCCGATTTTATTTAAGTTTGGGTTTTCCGTGGACATTGATTTGGACTTCGCGGAGAACCTGACAAAAGAAGAAACCGCCGCCAAGCGGGAGCGGATAAGCGAACTGCTGGGGCTTTATATGATCGGCGAGGGCTACACGCTCAAAGGAAAATCCAAGCATGCCCGCGCGCTGGATTCTTTTGTGTATTCCTACGCCAACGCCGGAGGGAACCCCGATAACATCAAGGCGGAAATCAATTACGGTCTTCGCAGTCACGCGCTGCCGTCCATCGAAACCGCCGCACGAACTGATGGGACGTTCCCGGACTTCATCGTTCGGACGCTTGCCCCGGTTGAGATATTCGCCAGCAAGATTGTTGCGCTTGAAAGATTCTGGAAATACGCTAGGTCTGAAATGCTAAATGGAGCGCATGCAGACGCCTTCGCCGAGTTTAAGCCGGGAACCTCCATGCGGGTCTCCTCTCCCGCGAGATACGAGGTGATGTACGTCTTTTTATAGTCGTTTCTGGAACAAAAGAAGACGATAACGGCGGAGACGACGCCAAGCCCCGCCATCGCCCACATGCGGTTCCAGTCCAAAACCCGTCCGTCAGCGGCTTTAACACCTCTAATATGACCAAAGGCGACGCAATCACCGGCCTGCCTAGATTTCCTGGCTTTTTTATCCTTGTCTTCCCCCTGCGCGGAAACTGCGTCTGAAGGTTCGCAGCTTTCCGGAATATCTGCATCGACTCGAGGGTTTTGAGATTCATTTGATCCGGCAGCCATGTCGTTTTCATGCCTTTGCTTGCCCGTAAATGCCGCCTCCATCCAATATGCGCCTGTTTCCTGTATATTACAGCATAATATGGAAGGATGTACAGCAAATATCTTATTTTTTATAAGATTTTCTAAGGATCCGACCTGAGCAGGATGTGTGTCAGGCGACGAGCACCCTGAGGATGATCGTCTTGGATGAAACGCATGCGCCGGGAAGCCTGAAAAAGCCCTGGCCTTTAAATTTCCTTCGGTTTAAGCGATAGCAGAATTCATATAGCTATTCCGACAGTTTGCAAAGCGACTGTCATTTTGAATAATTTTGTCGCTAATGCTGTCATATTTATCCATATAATTTATTAAAACATATACATCATCTAAGAATTATGAGAATAGATTGATAAGTTTTGCAGGTTAAACATATATTCTCTTCAATTTTGAACTTTTCTGCAAGAATTTTATGCTCTTTTTGACTGGTGAATAAATCAAATAGAGTTGTCGGAACAGTTCCGAATTCATTTAAGCATCTTTGAAAATACTTGTCTCCGAGGCCGTGGAAGGCGCCGCTGATGAACGCCTTTGCATTGGATACTGCGGCATGAAGCCATTTTAGATTCTCTGGATTGTTATTTATGTCAAATTCTATTTGAGCCTTAAGGTTCCCGCATAGCACTACGCCCTTATAGGGCGGAACTCAAACCACCCGCTTAGCGGGTGGTCATGATTGAGCCTGTGCGTTTTGCCGCCTTTAGACGCTACCCCCGCGTTCCGCACTCGGGGCAGAACTTCGCGCCTGCAGCCATTTTTGCGCCGCAGTTTTGGCAGAACTTCTCGGCTTTCGGCTCGTTTTTGGCCCCGCACTCAGGGCAGAACTTGGCGGCGGGAGATATGGCCGCGCCGCAGGCCGAACAGGGGATAGTGGCGTTTTGCGCGGCGGGCTGCGCCGGAGCGCCCGCGCCGAACATGCCGCCCATCATCTGCATACCGGCGGCAAGGCCTACCGCGCTCTGCATGGTCGCCACGGCGGGGCTATTGCCGCCCTGCGCCATGGAATCAGCCAGCGCCACGCGGGTGTATTGATCAACGTCGCCCACCATGCCCGCGCCAGCCGCCGCGTTGACTCTCGCCTGAACCTCGTCGGGATAGTTGAAGTTCGATACGTTGAAGCCCGTGATGGTCAGGCCGATTTTCCGCATTTCACCGTCCATGTCCTGCCGCAGGCCCGCTCCGATCTCAAAGGAGTTGGCCTGGAGGTTGAACATATCGCGGCCCTCTTTGGAAATCCATTTCATCAAATATTGGTTCAAAAGCGCCATAACGCGCTCCTTAACGTCCTCCACGGCGAAGGTTTCCCGAACGCCGGCGATTTTCTCAATCAGCGGCAGGTGTTCCGCCACCTTGAAGTTGAACGTGCCGAAGGCGCGGATGGGCAGCCCTCCGGGGAACTTCTGGGACGGAAGCAGGATGGGTTTTGCCGTTCCCCAATTCTCCGTAAATTCCTTCGTGTTTACGAACAGCACCTCGGCCCGCATACCGGAGTTGAAGCCGAACTTGAAGCCCTTGAGGGTGCTGAGGAAGGGGATGATCTGCGTTTCGATCTCGTAGCTGCCCTCTTTCTCGAACACGCCCTCGATAATGCCGTTGTTCAGGAAAATGGCGTCCTGTCCGGGCCGTATGATAAGCCGGGAGCCTTTCTTGATCTCCTTGTTGGCCCATTTCCAGAAAATAACGTCCTGACGCGCCTCGTCCCACTCGATGACGTTGAGTAACTGACCTTGTAAAATAGCCATGATATAACACTCCTGTTTTTTGATGATTAGCTGTTGGCGCTTATGATCAGCGCGATGATTATGCCGACTGCCGCGAGACAAGCCGCCACGAAGATAGCGATTTTCAACCCGCTCTTGGGGTAGGCCCCGATAATCTCGCCCGTCGCACCGTTTATGGTGACGCTGAAATTCTTGCCCTGATAGGTGAAGCCCGAAAACCACAAGGGTAATAGCACGTATTTGTACATCACGCCCGAGAAATTCACCATAAGCCGCACGTTTCGCACCCTGTCATAACTCCTGCGAACCTCCCGCTCCACGCCTGTTTTTATCTCGCTTTCCATCTTGATCCGCGCCCTGTCGAAGCCCTCTTCCGGCGGCAGGGAGTAGGTTTCGGCCTGAAAGCCGTTTAGATACGCGCTCTCAAAGGGAATCAGTGTGGTTTTCGTGTCAAAGGTTTTCATCTTGTCTGGCAGATTGTCGCCGCCGCTCCCGGCGTAAACCAGCACGTCATCGAAGCTCTGATCCACAAAGCCGTAGGCGTTATACCAGTCTGTGTGGGTGCGGGTTTCAGTCTTGCCGTCCTGTTGATAGGTTTCCTTGCGGTCTTTGCCGCCCTCGGCGGTGTAGTTGCCCTGGGCGTGGGCGTCGAACGTCCAGTAGGGGGTGTAGACGGCGTTGAGTTTATCCGTCTGCGCCAGCGTCTTCAGAGCCTTTGGCGCCCAGAACCGCTTTTTGAGCCACTTGCTGAAAATCCCAGCCGCGTCATGCTTCTGCACGCGAAAAGGCATGAGGGCTTCCGGCGCGATACCCGCCTCCTTGGGGCTTTTCGCCATCTGGGGCGAACCGCAGAACCGGCAGGTCAGGTTTGTGACGTTTGCCGCCGCCGAGATTTCCGCGCCGCAGTTTTGGCACACCAGCACCGTCACGCTGTTTTCATACTCGTATTGCGCGGCGTTTCGCTCGCGCCCGCGCGTCTCGTTAAAGTCGTGCTCCTGAACCGTCCGCTCAGAGGGCGGCAGATCCAGTTCGGTGCTGCAGTTCTTGCATATGATTTTCTGCTTCGCGATGTTAAATTCCATTGCCCCGCCGCAGTTGGGGCATTGCTTCGGCGTCTCGCTCACGCTCGTTCCCTCCCGTCTCTTATTTGTACGTCAGAGTGCCGACTGTCTTGGTGATCTTGATGGTATAGCCGCCGCTCTCGCACTACTTCCTCACACCGTCCGCGCCAATCTCGTAACCGTTCCATCGCCGTATTTACGGCCAGTTTGCCGCCCGCGTTCAAGCAGTACCATTTACCACTTGGCAAAGTGGTGCAGTATGGCCGAAGCATCGGCCTTGCAGCGCTGCCCTGCGGGTCGTACACATTGCCCTGCTTGCCGACAATAACGCCGGTCTGCTGAATGGCTTTCATCGCGTCCGCCGCCCAACTGCCTATTTCGGCGTTGTCTGCGAAAGTGACGGCCTGACGCGATACAGGCAGCGTGTAGTTTGTTGCCTTTGCGTAATTTGCCATCATAACCGCCATCTGCTCGCGGGTGACGGATGAAGCGGGCGCGAAGTTGTTATCGCCATCGCCCTGTACAATGCCGTTCTTAACCGCCCACTCGATATAGGGCATGGCGGCGCTGTCGTCTGCGACATCAGTAAAGCTGCTCGTTGTGTACCCACTCACATCCGCGCCGGGGAGCTTGCATGGTAATGTCGAACACAGGGCGGGAGCCGATCAGCCGCTTTGCCGCGTCGGAGAGCTTGCTCTGCGCCATAGCCGAAACGGTAGCATTGCCTGTAGTCTGGTTCAATACCTCGGCGATGGCTTTCATATCCAGCGACAGGTCGATGAGCGTCGTACCGACCTGTACATACTTAACGCCCGCTGTTTTTAGCGCTTTCAGCTCGTAGCCGGGGTAGGCGATTGCCCGATCCGCGTCAAAGGAAGCGTCTGTTCTGGTTCACCTCGGCTCCTCATTGTTATATGCACTTTGATATAAGCGAAAGACCCGCCCGCAGGCGGGTCTTTATCCTTTGTATCGGATAGGCCAAATGGCTCACAACTCGATTTCCAACGCGGACTGAGGAGCCCTTCAAACGCTTTTATTAATCCACGTTTACAATTTCCGTCAGCTCAGGCGTGCCGTCCAAGGGCTGATAGATATACACATACACGAGATTTGGTTGGACGTCATCCGATGTGGCCGTCGCTGTAAAGCGGTAATTGACGCCGGCCACCACCTGTGTCGCGACAAGTGTCGGCTCGTATTCAGCGTCCTCCGCATCCGCCATTACCGCCTCAAAGATCTCCATATCCTCCGGCTCCAGTTCCCTGTCCTCCGTGTAGCCTCCCGGCATTGGCTTTGATTTGCGCGTTTTCTCAAGGATATCTTCCAACGCGACCCGTGCGGCTACAAACGCGTCATACGTATTCGCGTAAGCCTCTCCGACCTTTTCGCTCATCTCGTTTTGATTCAGCTTTTCGAGTCCTGCGAGCAAATTGTCCACTTTCTCAAGCTCCGAGAGCGCGATCGACTCGCCTCCGTCCTGCTCATCCAGCCAGTCCTCCGAAGGTTCGAGCATACTTTGCACCAGCGCATCGTTTTCATCAATAAACTTTTCAAACGCCTTATCTTCTGAATTTCCTCCACAGCCCGAAAGCATCGCTATCGAAGCAAGTATGAAAGTTCCTAGAAATATCGTAAATATTCTTTTCAAACTGATATTCTCCATTTCACGTTCAAATTTCTATTCGGCTTTCTATGAAAGATATATTTCGCCGTCCACAACGTCGATGAATACGGCCTCTGACAGATAGCTGTTGTTCTGTATATCAACCATTTCAAACAAGAACAAGAATGAACCGTCGCCGAGGCCGATTTCTTCAAAGACGGCGTCCGCGGCGACGGTGATGCTTTCAACCGCTACCGGCACGGCGTCCTCGTCGGACTCCATGTCGTAGATGACATAGAGCAGCGGCTCTACAATGTCGCCGGGGAGCAGCGGCCGGATGTTTTTGTCGGCCATCCCGTTTTCATCAATACCGCGGCGAGCGCCCAATATCCGATACTCCTCCGTATCAAACAGATAACTGACCGAGAGCGTGTATTCTTCGCCGTTTAAAAGAATCGGTACGGCATAGGTCTGGTATCCCTCCGCTACATCGGTGAGCTCCATGTAAACAAGCGCGCCGCCGATCCCGCCCCATACGCCGCGGAAATTATCCATGAACACACCGTTATCCCAATCCGCGTCAAGGTCGTTGTCCATTCCGAGGAAGATCATCATACCGCTTTCCTCGTCGATATAGGCGAGATCAAAATATACTCCGACGAGCTGATCGGCAATCTCGGCGCCCAAATCCAGTACGGCGACGCCGTCGTCCGTGACCGTAACGGGATAATCCTCCAGGCTGTCCGCGTCGGGGCGCACAAGTTCCTGCGGATTAAGCTCTTCAGGATCGATGGATTCTGACGAGAAATCGGGCGCGTTTGAAAGCGCATAATCATACATTTCATCGCTCGGGGAGCCGGACAGGATGTAATCGTAGTAGTACGAGAAGGCAGGACTGACCGCCAGATTCGCGAAATCCGAGTAGCTGTCATAGTCGCCGTCATAGCTGTAGTAGCAGGACAGGCCGCTGGCTCTGCTGCGAAGGCTGCCGTTTACCTTGTAGTACACCGCTGCGTCCAATGCTTGTAGCACAGCGTTCTCCGACATTGGGAGCAGTTCATAACCGCTCGACTGCCGAACAAGGTCTCCTAGATCGACCATGTTCGTGTAGCCCTCCGATTTGCTGTTGCCCCCGTAGTTTTCTGCCGCGTGCGCAGCGCGTCCGAAGGCGCCCATGTAATCTTGCGGGCTCATGGCCATCGCGAGCAGAGCCTCGCAGCCGACCGCATCATACGCGGATACCAGAGCGGGTATCGCCGAGAGATCGACGACCGAGAGCGTTACGTCCTCCGCATAGCCAAGAGCTTCGCAACCCGCGAAATATGTATCGCATATCGCCACGCCCAGTTCAGCGCCGCTCATGCCGGGGTCGTCTGCCAGCGCTTCAAGCATCCCTTCGTAGTCCCAGCCGCAACCCGGCTCCAATTCCTCCGAGGCGACCATCCAGTTGGCGAAATCGGATAAGGTGTTAGCAACATCAATCGTGGCCATTAGGCAAGCGTCAAAGCCGATCAACTCGTACTTGCCGTCGAAGTCTGCCGCGCTGAACGCCTCATAGATTTCCGGCAGGATGAGCGAATCGTTGCCGTACAGCTCATCGAAGCCCACGCCGTACACACTTCCGGATCCGTGGTTCCATAATATGACAGCTCTGTTGTCGGCAGGGTAATTATCGTTGCAGAAGTTCAGAAAGTCCGCGAGTGTTTCCGTCTCGCCCATGCTCGCCGACGGAGTCTCCTCGACTATCTCAAACCCGTTCGCGTCATACACGCACCTTGTCAACACATCCGGGTCGAAGCCGTTTTCCCATTCGTTCGAGCCTCCGGCCTGTATGACGACTGTGACATTTTCCGTGAGATCAACCTCTCTCATCTCCTCCAGATCGCCGCTTGCGAAGCCGTAACTACTCTCAAGATCACTGCCGCAGAGATACCAATACACAGCCCAGCTTTCCCCGCTGGCGTAGTCATAATCGTCGTCCTCGTCGTAGTCGTAGTCGTAATCGTCGTAATCGTCGTCCTCGTCGTAGTCGTCGTAGTCGTCATCCTCGGCGAAGGCGGGCGCTTTTTTATTTGCCGGAGATACGGCGTCGTCATTCGAACATCCAGCCATTGCCAGAGCCATGACCAGCGCAATCGTAAAAGCATATAAGCGGTGGCGAATATGTAGATTTATCATAGTGCATTCTCCTCGTATAATATGTTTTGTAAGGCAAAGCAGCAGTACAGGTAGCGGGTCAAGCGAAGCGTATCAGCCAGAAGTACATATCAATGAGTGTGGCTGCCAGAGAGACGAACCCCC
>JAISZB010000056.1 GCA_031269465.1 Clostridiales bacterium
TTCTGAATATCGAAAGCTGCAACCTCTACAACTACTTTCGCAGTCGGCAATATCTTATGTACGTTGCCCGCCGTTTTAATATGGGTCTGAATTTTATGCTCAATAGAAGGAGCCAGCCAACCCTTATGCTTCGACCGGACGCGATTGCTGAAGCGAGGCTTCCTATAGCGGGTTTTCCTGTTGCGCCTTGCACTCCTGAAAGCTCTTCTCGTCGAAAGCAAATCTACTATATCAGTCCTCAGCCTCACTTCAGCGGCGTACAATTCTTCTTTCTCCGTAGTCGCGGAAATTCCAATAGTCTTGCTTCCCGCATCTACTCCCAGATTTATCGGCCGGGTATATTCCGCGCTATCGTACAGCAATTGGATTGCAGAAGGCTCAAGATTTGCAACCTTGGCCATTCCATCCTTTAGCAAATGTCCTGCTCTCCCGCGGCGCTTTGTAGGCATCAAAGGCTTTCCATTCTTATTCAGAACATAAACCATACATTTTCCTCCGCGCTTTAGCGCGCATAACCCCCTATTTCTAAGGCAGGCTGCCCTTCGCCAATGCTGTTCCAAGGTTTTGTATGCCTGCAGCACTGTCTCTTCCCCTAGAGGACTGTTCAGCCACAGGCTGTAGTGTCCGGAGCTGGAGCAAACGCTCCGGAGTACCTATATATTCTTGGACAGCGTAGTCAGTTAAGACTTAGGCTAGTCAATCAGGACTTATTGCTAAGCCCCTAGCTTTTAGCTATGGGGTGATTGACCTTGTAGTCGTTATCTTTATTGACCTTCGGAGCGTTCGGATGCTGGAAGTTCTTGACTTCAATGAAGTACAGGCTTTCATCAGTTTCTGCCAGAAAATCAACGGCTTTCATGCCATAAGGGTTTGTCGGCGCAATGTCAAAACGATCCGCTTTTCCGCAGGCGGAGAAGTCAAAGGACAGACCGCTTTCCTTGAGAATATTATTCAACTCCCTGCACCCCCATGGCGCTTGCCACAACAGCCTTAAACAGCTTTTCGTCGGCAGCGTCAAGGACGCTCTCCGGAAGCTTGGCGTACTCCGGGGCGGAAACGCACTCAATGCCGCCATTTGAGGACTTTGAGAGATTATAGAACATGATCTCGCCGCTGCTATTTTCACTGCGCTTTACGTCAAACCAGCGGGCAAGGCTGTAGCTGTGGGTTGCGATAAACACCTGAACCCCGCCGCGCCTCAGTTCAAACAGGACATCTACAAGCACAGGGATGATTTCCGGATTCAAGCTGTTTTCTGGTTCGTCCCAGAACAGCGCCGAGCCTTTTTCCAATAATCCGTTGCGGAGCAGTTTCCACAGAAGGCCGAGCTTGCGGTATCCGCTTGCTTCAAGGGAAAATGGGGTTTTGCCTTTTTCAGAGACGATATAAAAGGTATCGTTCTCATAAAGCACTTCTCCTCCGATAACTTTCTTAATTGCATCAAGTGCTTTTGAAGCATTAGGCGTAGCGGTGTGGGTTTCACCGATTTCGGCGTTTGACAGTATATCAATGTACGTCTGATCAAAGGGGATTTCCCGCTTGTTATTTAGCGCCAGCAAACCCTTGGAATGTTCCAGTATATCCTTTGCAGGAATGAAAATGTGGTTGCCGCTCTTGACAGAGTTTGCGTCGTCCACCGTGCAGTGGACATACTTCTCGATCTGCCCGGCGCCTTTTCTCCAATCTACATCGGGATTACAGCATGTGAAGCTATAGCTTTCAGCATCGAGATTCAGGAAGTAATCTCCCGCGAAATTATGCTTTTGGTTCTGCTCGATCCTTTTTTGCGTATTAAACACTTCCATGGCGATGTACAGGCACTTTAGCAGAGTCGTCTTCCCTGTGCCATTCCCCCCAATAAATATGTTTACGCCGGGGCGGAAATTGCAGGCGAAATCGCCTTTAAACGCCATAAAATCCTTGATTCCAACGCGATTGATGGCCATTTATTGCCCTCCATATCAAATAAAGATTGTTGAACGCCGCTATATACCGCGCCTGCAAGTCCGCCGCTTTGGACTGCACTTCCGGCCGCGCAACTGCGAGCGAGTTGCAGGCATACGCCTCCCAGCCTTTGCGCTCCGCTATCTGGAACAGGGGCAAGCGAGAGCTGCTTTATGTGAACAGTTTCACTGCCATCTTCGCCGCGCCAACCACGCTTCTACGCGTAGAGAACGCTGCGGCCGCTAAGTTTCTCCATGTTGGCGTTCTTTGTCCGCGCCAGCGCGTCCTCTTCGCCGAGCTTCACGCCGCCTTCGGAGTACTGCCTGCAATGGCCGGCGCAGAAACGGCTGTCGCGATCAAATTCCGCTCCGCGAAAAAGGTCGAGTTCCTTAATTGATGATTTTTAAAGCTGAACGCACACTCGTCGGCGTGCTGTTCGCTTTCAGCGCCTCGTAGAAGCGAGAGTAAATGCCCACGTCGGGTTGGATCAGATAGCAGAGACTGCGTCAAATTCACAGTATCGATGCTGCCCGCCTGCAATTTCTGCAAGGCGGGCTTGAGTTCCCGTTTCAGCGTGTTGATAAGTCGCGGCGGGAGAGGATTTTAGGTCGGCGGGACGCTTGTCTGATTGAATGATTGCAGAAAGCATCGTTTACCAACCGGTGAACGTCCTGCTTAAACAGCTCCTCGACCTTGCGCCGCTCGTCGCGGAGCAAGTTGCAGCGGATGGCCGCAACTGCCGAGCAGGGAGCAGATTTTGCCCGCGAGGAAGTTCGTGCATCGCGATGTTATACCGCTTTTCATCAAATATTTCTTTTTTTGTTGATTATCCATTGAGTGGTGCGAAATGCCGATTTCGCCATTTCGCACCACTCAATGGATAATCAACAAAAAAAGGCAGTTTAGTACGAAAATACATTATATGGACATTTGTCCATGCCTCAAACACACAAATGGCTTAATATTTTCATCCTTAGTGGTGAAGCAAAGCTTCATAGGGGTTTCTATGAAATCAGTATAAATGCATATGCAAGACTGCGTAGCTTTGCTTATTCCTTGATCTCAATAACTGAAGAAGACTCGTCCATTTTCATCTTGTAGTAGCCAGAGCCTATCTTGGCGCGCAACTCACTCTCAGCATTTGCAGCCACATCTCCTGAAAGCCACGCGTCCGGGTAATCTACTTTGCCATTAAGCTCAATTCTGGCGTCATCCACGGGATTCAAGAATGAAATATTTCCAGATGAGGCGCTGACCGTCATATCAAAATCAAAACGCAGAGCCTCAAAATCGATGTCAAATGACGAAGCGCTGAACTCTGATGTAAATGATTTGCGGATATGCGGGTAAGCCAAGTTCATGGATGATGCTGAAGCGTTGATCACAAGCTCGTCAAGTTCAAGATTCCTCAATTCAAGGTCGCCGGCCGCAACGTTGAACTGCGCCTCATCTACTTGAAAGTCTGCAATCGTGGCTGCTCCTGCGCTCAAATCCAACTTGAGCGATTCATAACGCCTGTCAGGAAGATAGATAATCATTTGGTAGTACTGCGTTAAGCTCCCAAAGGGCGTTAATGGCGACAGGAAATAGGAGATTGTTTTGCCGCCATCCAGCAGTTTGCTTGAGAGCGAATATGAGTTCATGCTTTTTGGACTCATGAAGCTGGCTTTTGAAGTGTTGCCAGCGCTCTTCTCAAAGCTCACATTAGCGCCTCTCACCTCGATAATCACATTGGTTACGCCATTCATGGACAAGCTCTCCGTCTCTGTCCTGTTTTCGCCTGTTGGCATTGGATTCTCAATGATTTGCGGCGCTTCTTGGCTTTCATGGACTGGAATGGGTTCTGCGGAGGAAACAGCTTTCTCTGAAGCAATGGCAGGCCGCTGGAAAGGCTTAGGATTGGCGCTTGTGAACACTGACGCCGCCAGCGCCGCAACCAGCAGCGCTGATACGGGGTAGAGGAAAAAAGGCGCCTTCTTCTCGCACAAAATTCTTAAGACCCTGTTCTTCAAACCATTTCCTGAAATTGCTGAAATTGCTGTCAAGCTGTCATGCCAATTGCGGATGCGCCATTTTGTCGCAGCAAGCACCAGCACATTGGCATATTCCTCCCTCCCCACAAGAGGGGAGCCGTTTGCCCCTGAAAGCTTGAGGACGCGGGCGTCGCACTCCAGCTCCATGTCTGCGTCCAGCGCTGAATTGAAGATATGCACGAATGGGTTGAACCAATACAGGCATTGGATCAGAGCGAGCGCAAATTTCATCTTGTGATGGCCCAACAGGATGTGGACGCTCTCATGCAGCACCAAGGTCTTCAAGACTTCAGGGCTTTCATCTGCCACAGCTGAAGGGAGCACAATCAATGGCCTGAAGAATCCGAATACATAAGGCATGTGGGCGGCGCAGCTGAATACAACCTCCGCCTGGCCTCCAGCAATGCTTCCCGCCAATCTTTGAGCAAACGACAAACGAGCAGCTCCATCATTCCTGCGCCATTTGTAAATTTGGATTTTGAGGCTCAAATATCTATGCATCATGATGAAAAGAAACAAAACAGATGCGCACGCGATTATCCCAAGGGCAATAGCCTGCCATTGAATGGGGTTGCCTGTTGCGGTCAAGCTGTCCAATTCGGATGATGACGCGCCAATCGAATTCTGGCCGTAAATGGAAACGATGCCAGCGGCCTCCGAATCGTCGGAAAACGATATTCCATAGGTTCTATTCACCAATGCGGCTGATTCATCGCTTAAGTTGAACAAGTTGAATACGCTGGCGGAGCTGGTTATGCTGACGGGAACCAACAGCTTGATAAACGCCGCCGCCCAAAGCGCATAGCGCAGCTTCGGCGGCATTCCTCCAAAAAGCCTGCGGGCCGCCAAGACAATCATCCCCGCCAACGCGAACTGGATGCACGAGCTGATCAGAGTCCGGATAATCTCATTCGCCATCATCTCCACCTCCACCCTTTTTCTCTGCCGCCCATTTTGCGATTATTTCCTGAACTTCGCCAATCTCCTTTTCGGATACACTGCCCCCCAAAAAGCTAGCAACCATGTTTTTTAAGGATCCTTTGAACATTTTATTCACAAACGTCGCAGTCTCGGACAGGCTTACCTGTTCCCGGGTCAGCGCCGCTTCGCAGATGTATCCAGGATCAGATCTTCTGACGACTTTCTTGTCAACCAACCGGTTGATAAAGGTGTAGGTGGTATTTCGGTTCCAGCCTATGCTTAAACTCAAAGCCTTAACGATGTCAGAGGCGGGCATGGCGCCTCCTTCCCAAAGGACGTTGAGGATGTTAAGCTCGCCGTCGGTGATTTTTGGAATCTCCATTCTTACTCCCCCTTGGTTTTAAACGCAAGCATTCTGATGCGCGCATGAAAGTTTTGATTTTGGAGTTCGGCTATACGAGCATCTATGGACAATCAAGCTTCAATATCGGCGCATTTGACTGCGAATCTGCAAGCGTAGAGAATAATTGACTAATGCTTTAGTATAAGACTAACACTTTAGTCACTAGCTGTCAAGATAAATTTCTATATCTTTTAGCAAGGGCGTCGCATTTTCTTAATGCGGCCTAGGGCGCTTGCTAAGGACTGAAGCAAATGATAGAATGGGTGAGACGATTTGATTCTGCCCATATTGTTTATGCTGACGGGCAACGGAACATTTGTCTGCGCATAAGCATATCATCCGACGCTGGATGGGTGCATTGCTTTTACTTGAGTCTAGCATGTCAAGAATAAGCAATGCGCCCATTGAATCAGTCTGCCTTATCAAGGCAGCCGGCTTGCAGGCTTCATCTGGAAGCCGTACGAGGAAAGTTCATATGATTGCCATCGTTGCGAAAAATCCAATCAAGCCTGAATGTGCGGAAGCATTCAAGGCTGCCGCATCCAAGCTTGCAGAAGCAAGCCGCAAGGAAGAAGGGTGTTTGTTCTATGCTTTGTTCGAGGACGTGAAGCAGCCCAATAGCTTTACTTTCATTGAGCAGTGGAAAGATCAGGAAGCAATTTCAAAGCATAACGCATCTCCTCACTTCGTTAGCATTGTCCCAACATTCTCACGCTATCTCAGCGGTGAAAGCGAGGTAAGCATATACAAAGAAGCGCTATAAAGCTAAAAGCCTATTCTCTCACATTCTATTTTATAAAAGCCTATTTTGACTCCATCAAAGAGCTAGCGGATGGAGCAGCAAGCTTTTCTCTTGGAAACTCTTCAGCAAAGCTATTTTTCATGCTTAGTCCAGAGGTTGATAGACTGATTTTCATATGAAAGTTTTGGGACTTGACTGTACAGGTGGCAGTCAAGCTCCAAAACTGAGTCTTTCCTAGAATTAACAAATCAGCGCAATAATGCGAACGGGGCGTTATGCCCCATTCATGAAAGCGTCCTGACGCGCATACAGGCCGAAAAAGCCTAAGAAAAAGGCTTTCCAAGGCTACAATCTTGGAAAGCCCTTTTCTTAGGCTTTTTTCAATGCATGCATTCGTGTTTTCAGGTCTATCGCCAAAGTTGCAAACGCTAAGGCTGGAAGCAGTCTGGCATCATATTTACCCTATTTTCCGATTTTGGAAAATTCAGGTTTTCCAAAGACGGCAAGGTATGAGTTCTTGTATTTAGGATCCATTGTGACATCCTTCCCGAACCAGCTTGGAGGGGTGAAGGAGCTGGCTTCATCAAATGAGCTGAACTCCACCTCGACAGTCAGGAGGCCGTCCAGATCGCCATGGTACACGTCCACTTCCGCTCTTAGAGATGAGTCGAGGGGGAATATGAAGCGGGTCTTGAGCACAGGCTTAGTTTCGGCCTTTTTCCACAGTCGCTCAAATTGCTCTCGGCTTAGAGTAAATTCCGTCTCTTCGCGCGCAGCGAGGCCGCCTTGCTTTACGCACAAGACGAAGCTTTCATCGCTTCTCCTGAGGCGAATCGTGGGATCTGTAGAGATATACGCCTGCTCTATTTCAATCTTCCTGCACGCGGAAACTTCGGGAGGCAGGCTGTCAAGAAGGAACTTCCTTTCAATTTCCATCATTTAGATATTCTTCATTCCATTCTATTAGCTTTTCCACATAATCCCTTGAAGGTCCGCCAGGTACATTTCTGGCGCCGACGCAGGTTTCAAGCGAAATGGCATCGTATATTGACTCGTCGAAGACAGGCGACGCGCTTTTGTATTCCTCCAGGCTCAACTCTTCCAGAGACTTTTTCTCATTCGAGCATTTCAGCACCAGCTTGCCGATGATCTCATGAGCGTCTCTGAAGGCTACGCCTTTTTTCGCGAGCCAGTCAGCCGCGTCGGTGGCGTTTACAAAGCCTCCGGCGCATGCTTTGCGCATGGCTTCCTTGTTGACTTTCATGGTTGAAATCATTCCGGTAAAGACAGGCAGGCACATTTTAACGGTGTCGACGGCGTCAAAGACGCTTTCCTTGTCTTCCTGCATATCTTTGTTGTATGCTAGCGGAAGGCCCTTCATCACAGTGAGAAGAGCTATCAGATCTCCGTATGCGCGGCCGGTTTTGCCGCGTATCAATTCAGCCATGTCTGGATTTTTCTTCTGGGGCATTATGCTTGAGCCAGTGGCGTAGCCGTCGTCGAGCTCAATGAACTTGAACTCGAAGCTGGACCAGAGCACTATCTCTTCGCAGAAGCGGCTCAAATGCATCATGATGATCGATACTGCGCTTAGCAGCTCTATGCAGAAATCCCTGTCGCTTACAGCATCCATGGAGTTTAGCGCGAGCGCGTTGAAATCTAAAAGCTCCCGAACGAGATCCCTGTTTAGCGGATAGGTGGAGGCGGCAAGGGCGCCTGCGCCAAGCGGCATGCAATTCGTTCTTCTCGACGCGTCCTGAAGGCGGTCTATGTCCCTCTTGAACATTTCCGCGTAAGCCAGGATGTGATGGGCGAAGGTTACGGGCTGTGCGCGCTGTAGATGCGTATAGCCGGGCATGACGGTGTCTATGTGCTCCCTGGCGATTTTTGCTATGGCAGCTACAAGCTCCCTTAGAAGCCCAGCAATGGCAGACTCCTCATCCATGACATATATGCGCATGTCCAAGGCTACCTGGTCGTTGCGGCTTCGTCCTGTATGAAGCTTTTTTCCGACAGCTCCGATTCTCTCGGTCAGCAGGGCTTCGATATTCATATGAATGTCCTCTGCGGTTTCGGAAAATTCCACTTTGCCGGCGCGTACGTCGCCAAGCAGCTCTTCAAGGCCTTTTTTCAAGTCATCAGCCTCTCTTTTAGAGATGATGCCTGTTGAGGCGAGCATTGCCGCGTGCGCCAAGCTTCCTTTTATGTCCGCTTCGAAGAGGCGCTGATCAAATGATATGGATGAATGGAAATGGCTGGCCAGATTGTCGGTAGATTTCGTAAATCTGCCGCCCCAAAGCTTCATTCAGCGTCTGCCTGGCCTTTCAATCTCTCTAGCATCAAAGCGCGTACTTTGGCTGGAAGAGTGAATAGGTTTATGAAGCCTTCCGCATCGTGGTGATCATAGAGCTCCCCAGTTGTGAAGCTTGCCAGATTCTCGTTGTAGAGAGAATAAGGGGATTGGGAGCCGGCGCTAATGATGTTGCCCTTGTACAGCTTCAGCCTGACTTTGCCGCTTGCGTATTCCTGGGTGCTGTCTATGAAAGCGGAAAGCGCTTCGCGAAGAGGAGTGAACCATTCGCCCGAATACAGGATATCAGCGAACTTAATGGCGACAACTTCCTTGAAAGCCGTCGTTTTTCTGTCAAGGCACAGGTACTCCAGATCGCGGTGGGCATGATACAGTATTGTTCCTGCGGGAGTTTCATATACGCCGCGAGATTTCATGCCTATGACGCGATTTTCGACCAGGTCGGCGATGCCTATGCCGTTGATGCCGCCCAATTCGTTTAGCTTGTCGAGGAGATCAACGGGGTCAAGCTCGATTCCGTCCAGCTTGGTGGGAATGCCTTTTTCAAATTCAAGTTCAATGTAAGTAGGCTTGTCTGGAGCCTTCTCCGGAGATGTGCCGAGTTGAAGAAGATGGTCGAAGTTTGGCTCGTTTGCCGGATCTTCAAGTTCCAAGCCTTCATGGCTCAAATGCCAGAGGTTGCGGTCGCGGCTGTAGCTTTGCTCTTTCGCCATTGGAGCGGGGATCCCGCGATCCGCCAAATACTTGAGCTCCTCTTCGCGGGACTGGATGCTCCATGTACGCCATGGGGCGATGATTTTGAGATGAGGCGCCAAAGCATGGACAGTCAGTTCAAATCTGATTTGGTCATTGCCCTTGCCGGTGCAGCCGTGGCAGATGGTAGATGCGCCTTCTGCAAGCGCTTGCTCTACGAGAAGCTTTGCTATGAACGGCCGCGCTATGGATGTTCCGAGCAGGTATTTTCCCTCGTATACGGCCCCGGATTTGATCATGGGGTACAAGTAATCGGTAATGAATTCCTTGCGCCCGTCGATGACTAGGCATTTTGACGCTCCAGTGGCCAAGGCTCTGGCTTCAAGCCCGTCTGTCTCGCTGCCTTGCCCCAGATCGGCGCATACGGCGATGATCTCGCAGTTCTCATGATTCTCTTTGAGCCATGGTATTATAACCGTGGTGTCGAGTCCTCCGGAATAGGCGAGGATGATTTTTTCAGGTGCAGCGCTCATTACACACACTCCTTGTTTTTTCATCTAGATTTGGAGCAGGAGACTCCCTCTCAAATGTCGTCAGGCATTATCAACCGCATTGCCCATCATGCCTGGCTCTCCAGCCTCGGGTTGCTTCTGTTCGCCAGCTTTATCGCGTTAGGCGCATTGCCTTCCGGCTTGACTGCGCCGCTGGCGCGCTCCGCAATTGGCGCGCTCCGCAACTGGCGCGCTCCGCAGCGGTAATTTCGGGGTTCGACCGCTTTTAGGCCAGCGCCCAGTTGCCGACGCTTAAATGCTCCGCAGCTGAAACCTTGCCGCAGCTCGCTGCCAGTGGCGTGGCGGAGCCTTTTTGGAGGGGGTTTTCACCAGCTGATGTGTGCGGCCTTGCTCCGCCTATGCATTCTCGGACAGCGCAGCAAGTTAAGACTTCTGGCAAGGACTTGCAGAGCAAGCCCACGCCTTAAATGTCAAAGGGCTTTAGCCCTGAGACATTAGGCGGTGGATTGTTGGCCCGGGATTCGCGCAAAACGAACATGCGCTAAATTCCATGCCTATCAGTTGAATTTTTGACGCAATGCCGAAAAACGCTCTTTAAGAGCTTTCTTCATATGATTATACGATGAATTAAGCAGCTATGCAAGAAAATTGCAAGCCAATAATCAGGAATCAAGAATAATGCCGGCGCGCAGTCAAATGCGCCTGCATGGAGTTTGATTATCCTCTTTGGGCGCATTGTACGCTCAAGCTTCAAAATAGGCATTTTATCAGTATGCGAAGCCGGAAATGAGATTGCGTCCTCAAGCATCAAATGGGAAAGGGCCTTCTGGGATTCACACGAAGCGGAAGCATTAAAGCCGCAAGGCAACGCTCCTCTTATATTCATGTATCCTAGAATATGTTGCATTGCTAGAAATGTATTAGTATAATGATAATGCTCATAGATGTCTTATGCCTGTAGGAGAGTTCCGATTTTTGAGCTTGACTGCGCAGCGGACATCCGCAGTGCGTTTGACTGTGCGCGGGTATACTGAGACGCTTATGGAACTGCCTATTCAGGGGCTTGATTATACATGGGGAAGTGGATAGACAAACTCCAAAAAGGAATGTTTGACTGCAAATCAGCATATAATTCATATTTTATGAAAGGCATTGCTCCTTCTGTCGTTTCAATTTAGAAATTCTATTATAATTTAGCTGAATAACCGCTCATGCAGATGCTCAGTCAAATGTACTGATTTTAGGCCCGGATTATCCACTGAACAGTTGTATAATCCAGCCCGAAAATCAGAACTTTCCAATGCTCATCAGTATAAATATGCATGAAATTTTTTTCTGAAGCTCTTTTATTTTAACGCAGATGCTGCCTTTTAGCGCTTAAGCCATCTGAACCTTAATTTTACAGCTTGACAAATAGCTTTAAAAGAAACAAAATTATATTGAAAAAAGCAATCATCTCACTGCTGAATATGCTGCTATGCTTAAGCGATAAAACATAAATGCAAGTTAGAATCATTAGCATAAAATGATAATCATTTCGTCCCAATAACATGAGAGGGGAGAAGCTGTCTATAATGATGCGCATAGGAAGGCTCCGCTTTGGAAACTGATTGTACAGCGAAAGCGAAATGCCGACATCGGCGTTTCGCTCCGTGAAAGCGGATAACCAGTGATCTCCAAAATAGGTGCATTTGACTGCAAATCGGGATATCTTCAGACAGCGGCATTAATATGATCAAAGTGGGAGTTATCGGCGCAACCGGATACGGCGGCGCGGAGCTAGTTCGTTTGCTGGCGTTTCATCCGGCCGCGAAGGTTGTTGCGGCAACGAGCAGAAGCTACATCGGCAGATCCTACAGCGAAGTTTTTGAGAACTTTCGCCATGAAGAGGAGCTGGTTCTTCAAGAGGAGAACATAAATGCCATCGCCAAGCAGTGCGATGTAGTTTTCATCGCTCTTCCGCACGGGGTGGCCAGCCAGAAGGTCACGGAAGAAATATTGAACTGCACCAGGATAATTGACTTCGGAGCTGATTTCAGGCTGAAGGATCCTGACGTTTACGAGAAATGGTACGGGGTCGCCCACCATTCCAAGCATTTGATCGATAGAGCCGTTTACGGGCTTTGCGAAATATACAGGGATGACATCAGAAAGGCTAGGCTAATCGCCAATCCGGGATGCTACACCACTGCCGGCATATTAGCCTTGCAGCCTCTGGTCAAAGAGGGGGTGATCGACCCTGCCGAGATAATAATTGATGCCGTCTCCGGAGTTTCCGGCGCCGGGCGCGGACTGGATCTCGGATTGCATTACGACGAGGCGAATGAAAACGTCAAAGCGTATAAAGTAGGGACTCACAGGCACACCCCCGAATTGGAAGAGCATCTGTCCAGGGCGTCCGGAAAGAGCGTAGTGCTTACCTTTACGCCGCACATGGCGCCGATGAACAGAGGAATCCTAATCACTGCGTACAGCAAAATGACGCGGGCGTGCTCTTATGAGGATATACAGGAGATATACCAGAAGCAGTACGGAAGGGAGTACTTTATCAGGCTTACCAAAAAAGGCGTCTCTCCGGAGACTAAATGGGTCAAGGCCTCCAATTTCTGCGACATAGGATTTCATATAGACGAGAGGACGGGCAGGCTCATCGTCATCTCAGCGCTGGATAATCTGGTTAAGGGCGCGGCAGGACAGGCGGTGCAGAACATGAATCTGCTATTTGGGCTGGAGGAGCGCGCGGGGCTGGATATGGCTCCGGTTTTCCCAGCTTAGCTCAATTAGCCGATGTTTCGGGCAACGCGGGCCATTGCAGGCAAGGGAGCGGAGCCAGCTCATAATCAAGCCCCATGCGGAATTGACCATCCCCAAGGGGCTTATCTGAAGGGGAATTTGGGGTCAATCACCCCATAGCTAAAAGCTAGGGGCTTGCATTAGCAAGTCCTGATTGACTAGCCTAAGTCTTAACTGACTACTTTATCCAAGAATATATAGGTACTCCGGAGCGTTTGCTCCAGCTCCGGACACTACGGCCTGCGGCTGAACAGTCCTCTAGGGGAAGAGACAGTGCTGCAGGCATACAAAACCTTGGAACAGCATTGGCGAAGGGCAACTTACCCTAGAGATAGGGATTTATAGCGGAAGGATTGTACTGTTATGGTTCGACAAAGCGCCGCGGGAAAGCAAGGCGTTTGCTAAAGGATGGAATGGCTAAAGTTGCAAGGCTTGAGCCTTCTGCAATCCAACTACTGTACGATAGCACGGAATATACTCAGCCTATAAATCTGGGAGTAGACGCGGGAAGCAAGACCTTGGCATTTCCGCGACTACGGAGAAAGAAGAATTGTATTGCGCCGAGGCGGAGCTGAGGACTGATATAGTCGACCTGCTTTCGACGAGAAGAGCATTCAGACGCGCGAGGCGCAATAGGAAAACGCGCTGCAGGAAGCCGAGATTCAACAATCGCGTCAGATCAAAGCATAAAGGTTGGCTGGCTCCTTC
>JAISZB010000065.1 GCA_031269465.1 Clostridiales bacterium
ATGGACTCAGCGGCGCTGGATAAAGTGCTTGATGAAATTGGGTATGTATCAAGGGAAGAGCTGGAGGAAGAGCGCAAGTTGCGCGAGGAAGAGCGCAAGTTGCTGGAGGAAAAGCTCAAGGCGCGCGAGGAAGAGCGCAAGTTGCTGGAGGAGGAGCTCAAGGCGCTGGAGGAAGGGCGCAAGAAATCCGTCGCCGGATTATACGGCATGGGCGTAGCTCCAGAAGCGATTTCGACAGCCTTGGGAATGACCTTCAGCGAGGTGGTGGCGAATTTGCTTGAATGCCTTGCGGCGCAACCGAAGGATTCCGGGCAAGGCTCTTAGGCGCATGGAATTTCCCAAGGCCGCCCTGCATGGGCCGCAAGAAGCTGCGCTGCCGCTCGGCCCGCGGCGAATGAACGGACGCAAGGCCGGCCTTCGCTTCAAAAAGCGCCGGCCGGCCTCCTCCCGCCCCCATGGAAAGATTCCGAGCCCCGGCCCAAGCAAATCCCAGCGCGATGAAGGGGGCGCGGATGACGGACCCAGCGATCCCGGCTGCGGGAACGGGATCCCGCCGGCGGACGGCCGGGAATCCGCGGGATCCAGCCGCAGCGGATGCGCCGGCGGCCGCCGAAGGGCGGCGGGATCGGAGAATCTTTCCGGCTCCAACGCCGGAATTCTGATGAAAACATCTGAAACAGGCGGCAAATCCAGCGAGTCGAAAGCGCTTGCCGAAATGCCGGGAAGCGGCGGATTCAAAGGCGGCGTCTCGGCCGCCGGGGGCGGAGCCGCGCGCTCCGCGAAGATGGAGGCTTGCGCCGGAGGCGGGATGCATTGGATTCTTACGGCGAAAGACAACAACAAGAAGGCTTTCAGGGCGATAAGGGACATTTTCTGCTTTTCAGGCGCTGCGCCGCTTTTTGAGGGCGGCTGCGCTTGCTCCGCAGCGCTGAAGCCGGCTGAAGCGCCGCCGGATCTTCCCGCAATTTCAGGAATAATAGCGAAAATAACTCTGGACCGCAGCCATGGGTCGCTTATCGCGAGGGACTGTTTTTTGGCGTTGGACGCCGAATCTCTTGGACTGGGCAAAAAATTCCCCGGATTCGCTTCCGCCGGATGTGTCCGCGCGGCAAAAATGCCCAGCAATCCCTGTAAGCCTCCCGAAGCCGGCTATCAATGCTTCTTCTCAAGCGCAGGAAATTTGGATATTTTCACCTGCGCCGTACGAAAGCGCCGGCGCGTTGAAGAATGCCGCTTTCAAGTCGACGCCGCTATGAAAAACGGCAAAACAGGACGACGGCGGGTTGCGGATCATTCCAGCCCGCTGAAATAAAGAAAGTAGCCCCCGCACTTCCTGCTATAGAGCGTATTTTGTTGAAATCCAGCGCGCAGGATTGACAAAACTTTTCAAGGGGCTATCATCGGGAACCGCCGCTTCAATCGCTTTGCGCTTGTGTTCGGTATCGGCGTGGGCATAAAGCTTATGACAAGCTTGTCATAAAATTTATTGTGGAAAGAAAACTATTATGGAAAGAAAGTCGGCAGATTCTCGTGCATAGGCGTTAACTCGCCGGTTTTTCTTTCCATAACAAACAGGCTAATGCCGCTTCAATCCGGCAAGCCAGTCCATCAATGATTCGTCTTCTATCCAGTCGCCGACTTTATCGGGAACGACATCATGTTTCCCGGAATTCATTTTTTCCAAAGCTGCCCGTTTCATTTTGACGCTTGTTTTCGAGTAGGCGAAGCGGTTGTACGGACTCCGCTGATATATGTTTTAAGTTATACACGGTTTCGTGGGTGCAGATTATTTTTACCGCGCCCGCGCCGCCAAATTACCGCATAAATTATCCACGGCTTTTGCCGAAAAACGCAAGCGTTTACACATACTCCGGCTACTCGCCGTGGATAATACTTTTCGCGTATAACCTCTTTAGTCAGGCCGCTATATGCCGTTAGCGCAAGACGCTGCGAATAACGTGCTTTTCGATGAGTTGCTACACACCCGCTACAAAATCAAAATAGGTATTCGGAAAGGGTTCGTCAACCAAAGTGTAGTGCCACCATTCGTATTCGTAGGGCTTGAAACCGGATTCCGTCATAAGTCGTTTCAAGAGTTTTCGGTTTTCGGTTTCCATTGCGGCAACCTTATCCGAGTTGTGATGTGAACGCTCATCCATCAAATCAAAACTCCCGCCCATTGGCAGCATTTCATTTGCGCCAAGCCGGTATAGTGCAAGGTCAATGGTACTGCCGCGGCTATGACCGGATTTTGCCGCGATATATCCTTGCGACACCATACTTCTTCTGTCGATATTCGGATAGTGCGTTGATTTGGTTCTGTCGTTATCCGCGAAGTTCACCCACCGCAGAAAATGCATAACGGCTCGCTGCGGACGGTAGCCGTCCCACAAGAGCAGACCATAGCTCAGTTCCTTCGCCATTCGCTGAACTTCGCGCAACGCGGCGGACATTTTCGCAGTCCCGACAATCCTGTTTACGGCGCAACCCGGCACCTGAGCGCCGGTGAAATTATCCTGCGTGGCATATTTGGCATCCCAGCGCACACCTTGAATCGCCTCGTCAAGATAAACAAAACCATTATACATATTCGTCACCTCATTAACGCCGATTCAATCAGGCGGTCAATCAATTTGGGAAGCGTTATACCCGTAGCGGACATCATTCGCGGATAGCGGCTGTAAGACGTGAAACCGGGCAAGGTGTTTACCTCGTTCAGTACAATGCGTCTGTCACCGGGGTTCCCAGGGTTCTCTTGCAAGAACATATCCACGCGGGCAAGACCCTTGCAGCCAAGCGCGGTGTAAATTGCTTTTGCCGTTTTCTGTATCTGCCCCCGCGTTTGCACGGGCAGATTTGCGGGAACGGTAATCGTCGCGTTCTCCGAGCCTTTCTCCGGCGCGGCTTCCTGATGAATACGAAAGATGCCGTGGGTCAGCGAAACTTGGTCGACCTCGCCAACAAATAGGTCAGAGCCGTTTCCCAATACGGCGCAGCCTACTTCTGTACCTACAATCGCCTGTTCAATCAAGACCTTGCTGTCATACTGCCTTGCCGTTTCAGCGGCGGCGTTCAATTCGTTCGCGTTACAGACTTTAGTTACGCCGAAAGACGAACCGGAACGCGCGGGTTTTACGAAAACAGGATATTCAAGCGAGTTAGGTATAACTTTATCGGTATCGGTCAAAATTGAAAATTCGGGTGTAGCTATTCCGGCGCTTTTTGCGACAATGTACGCAAGCGACTTGTCCATACAAATTACCGAACTTTGAATATCACAGCCTACATAGGGAATACCGGATAATTCAAGCAAACCTTGCACTGACCCGTCCTCGCCCGTCTTGCCGTGTAAAACCGGGAATACCATATCAATGTGAACCGTTTTACATTCGCTATCTTGAATCGCAATCAGTCCGTGCGTGTTTCTGTCCGGTGAAATTATAGCCTCACGGCAATCGCCGCTTTCCCAATTCGCGCAGGGCTTTTCGCACATTTTCCAAGCGCCTGATTTTGCGATGCCGATATAAATCGGCTCGTATTTTTGTGTGTTAATGCTGTTTGCAACCTCAATCGCGGATTTTACCGACACAGCGTGTTCTGAACACCCGCCAAATAAAACGGCTATTTTCAATTTATCCAAGGTTCTGCCCCCTTTCAAAATTCAGACAATTTAAGATTGTTTTCTCGACGGTATCGTATAAAGCGCGCTCTGTGTAGTAAGCCGTGTGCGGCGTGATAATTACGTTCGGCATTTTTTGGAGTTTGAGCAAAAACCGGTTCTCTATCCGCTTTTGCGAACAGTCAAAATAGAAAAGTCCTTCTTAGACCTCTAACACATCAAGCGCCGCGCCGCCGAGTTTTCCGTTTTCCAACGCCGCAATCAGCGCGTCGGTATCGACAAGCGCACCGCGCCCCGTGTTTATGAGAAACGCGCCCTGTTTCATTGCTTCAATTTGCTCCCGCCCGATAAAATGGCGCGCATCCCTGTTAAGCGGAATGTGAAGCGAAACAATGTCGCTCTCCGCAAGCAACTCATTTAGCGGCGCACAGTCCGTTTCCGCATTTCGGTTATGCGTAAGAACCCGGCAACCAAATCCGCGCAACCGCTCAATTACCGCCGTGCCTATGCGCCCGTTTCCCACTACGCCAACTGTCATATCGCGCGGTTCTTTCCCGCGAACGGCGTTTAGTCTGAAATCGAATTTCTCTGCGCCTGTCACAACGGATTTTGCGTTGCGGAGTGCCATTAACATAAGCATTACGGTGTAATCGGCTACGCTATCCGGCGGATATTCCACATTGCCGACCGCTATTCCCATTTTTCACGCAGCATCAACATCTATATGATTGACGCCGACGCTGCGGGTGGAAATGTATTTCGCCCCGGCTTTCCGCAAAGATAAAAGGCTTGCTTCGGAAATCCGCGTTTTATAGTCTACGCTGATGCAGCGATTGCCCAAAGTCATTGCACCGCAAGCCGAGACAGACGCGTTTATAATGTCGGGCATTATGCCAAAGCGTTGCGACAATTTGCGGAACACGTCCGCTTCGTCCCGTTCGCAACCGTAAACGGTGATTCCAATGTTGCTCATAAAATTTATGCCTCCTTGATTTCTGTGCTATCCGGCAAAGGATAGCAGATTTTGCATCTGTTTGCGTAGAGTGGTTTTATTCCTTGTGCTTCGCCCTTGTCCGCGTCAATTTCCGTTCTCTCGACCTTAACGTATTCATAAATCGCTCCGTTATCGCGGCAATATTCAATGCCGCCGTTTACAACGTTATACAGCGCTCGCGGTTGTTGGTCTACGAACACCGTTCCGATAATGTGTTCATCATCGAACGACACAGAAATTTGATAGGTGCAATTGGTATCGTTTCGCGCCTTTAAGTCAATCCAACCCTCGGAGATTGTCGCGTCCACGCCTTTGATTTCGCCGCTGTCCGGTTCGGGAAACTCCTTGGCCTCGTGACCACTGCGTTCAATGACCGTCAGCGGCGTGTGCAGGAACAGCCAAAACAGCAGATTGCTCATTTGGCGCATACCGCCGCCATATGAGGTGGTTAATTTGCCGTTTGTCACCATAAGGCCGTCTTTATAGGGCGCTTCCTTATCCGCGCAGCGGACAAGCCGCCAAAAGGAGAAGGTTTCGCCCGGTCTTATCAGCAGACCGTTTAGCGTTCTTGCCGCCTGTTTCAAGTTGAAAACCTTGTTTTCCTGATACACCATATCAAAACCTGCGTTGCGGTTGTATAACGCACGCCTATCTTCAAAGAGCGTATAGAGAAGTTGTTCTCCTCTAACGATTTCCGCGTAACTGCGACCGTCAAACTTCATTCCGGCATAAAAGCGCATCTTCCGTTGTGTCTCCCTAATAGGCAACAAGAACGGAAAAGCCTCTGCCACTCGTTTTCTGCTCATATAAACGCCAACCTTTCCATATACAGTTTAAGGTGTTTGAAGGTGTTCCCTCATTCTGCCGGGCGCGCCTATCGGGGGCGCAGATATTTCAGTGATGGATAATGCCGGGTCGAGTTCTTTATAGAGTTTCAAACTGTCCGAAAATCTGATTTCAGCAAAACCGCCCATAACAACGCAAATATATGTCTGCCCATCTATGACAGCCGCCGAAACAAGGCAAGCTCCGGCATCCCCGGTACTGCCGGTTTTAAGTCCTGCAGCATTGGAGTAGTAGTATTGACTATTAGGGTTCAGCAGTTTGTTCGTGTTCGTGTAAGTAACTTCACGCCCATTCGCCAATGTTTCACTTATTCTGTAGCTGCCCATAATTTCAGCCAGAGCGTCATTGCCTAAACACGCTTTTGCTATTTGGGCGAGGTCAAAAGCCGTTGTGTACTGTCCATCCGCGTCATAACCATCGGGGTTTGCGAAATTCGAGGAAATCGCCCCAACTTCCGTCGCTTTCCGGTTCATCGCGTCCACAAACACTTTAATAGCTTGCTGCGCCGAAAGCCCGTCATCACCCGCCATCCGTTTTCCAGTGTTCACGGCGAGCGTATACGCGGCGTCATTGCCGGAGAGGAGCAGCAGAGCGGCTAAAAGTTGTTTAACCGTCAGCTTATCGCCGGCTTGGAGCCACGCGACGGAAGAATCGGCGGCAATCAGGTCTATCTCCGAGCCAACCGTGACCGTATCGTCAGACGAACAGTAATCTAAAACAGTTAGCGCGGCCAGCATTTTGGCCGTGCTTGCGGGAGCTATCCGCTCGTCGCAGTTTTTCTGATAGAGAACCGCGCCGGAATCCATATTAACGACATAAGCGTTTGCCGCCGTAATATCTGCCGAAATCTTTTGCTCATACTCTGTATTGGTTGCACTTCCGGCCACAGCGGGCGATGTCGATAGGCCCTGTGACGCTGCCTCTGTTTCGTGTGCCGGTGTCGCTTCTGTCGGCGTGGTCGGTGCGTCTTTGCTCGGCGTCAATGCCGCTCTTTCCGTAGCAGAAATTCCCGCGCCGTCGCCCTGCGTGTTGCCGATATCGCCGCAAGCGGCGAGGGAAAGCGCGAGAAGTAATGCTAAGGCAGGCGTGATAATCTTTTTCATCTGAAATTCTCCTTTGAAATATGTATTTGTGAATTCCACTGTTGCCAGTATGACAACTCAATCTGTATTCTCCCTGTAGCTAACCTGTAGTTTGTCTGTAGCTGCGGAAAACAAAAAAGACCGGCAGGAACAGTCCTGTCGGTCGATATAATGTGCGTTTGCTTAGATTAGGGGCGCAGCCGCCGCATAACAAAATGACTGAGATAAAACATCTGCGCGAAACGAAACGCCACGCAAACGGTTACTGTCAAGGCGAGGATATTTATTATCCGGGCAGTCTTATTTTTGAAAATTTTGAATAATAAAGCGTAAATACCGATTCCGAGTATTCCTCCAAGCGTGTTGTCAACCACGTCGGTTATGTCGGTTCTCCCCATCGCGAAAACGAATTGCGTTACCTCAAACGTCAAGGATAACCCGATAATCGGGAGAGCTTTTTTCACAAAAGGGCTATCGTTTTTTAACATGCTTATATAGACACCCAGCGGCGCGAAGATAAGCATGTTGTCAATAATTTCGCGCAGGAGCAAGCCGCCGTTTTCGTCGAAAGAGCCTTGGAACGGAATCAAGTTGATTACGCGCACTCCGTCCGACAGTCCGCCGCGAAACGGCAGTTTGAAGATAACAATCCCTATCAATAGCAGTATATATATCGCGAATAATACGATTGTAAGCGCATTTCGTTTTTCAGTTTTCATTAGCTTCCTCTTTATGTCTGCGGCAAGTCCATCCAAAACAGAACGCCGTCCGCCGCGTTCTCCAAGGCGAAAGCGATATTCATAGCTTCCAAGGTTTTCTGAACGATAGCAAGCCCCAAGCCGCTCCGTCCGTCCTTTCGGCTCCGCGCTTTATCCGCGCGGTAGAACGGGTCAAACAGCTTCGGCAAAATCGCTTCGTCAATCCTCGCCCCTATGTTTAATACGCAAAGGCGAGTTTTCCGCTCTGCGGGTTCGCTCCACACGCGAATTTCGCCGCCTTTGGGTGTGTTCTGCACCGCGTTCAAAATGACGTTGGAGAGCGCCCTTTGGAGCATTTTAGGGTCGGCAAGACATATTTGCTCGTTGGGAATATCCAAAGCAATGCGTAGGCCATTTGCTTCCGCAAGCGTCTGATAGGTAGGCAGTAAATGGGCTATTGTACTTCGTATGTCCAGTTTTTCGGGAACGGACGCGATTTTCCCGTCGCTTAGACTGACAAGCTCCAGTATCGCGGAAATGGTTTCGCTCTGCGCGTCCGTCATCTTCAAGCATTCACGCAGATATTTGGGGTGGTCTTTGTAATCGCCCACGTTCGCGAGCATACCCTCCAGCAGGACGCTTGTCGCGGCGATTGGCGTTTTCAGTTCATGGGACGCCGCCGAGAAGAAATACCGCTGTGTTTTCTCAAGCTCCCGCTCCCGCCTGATTTCTTCCTCTAATTTTGAAACAACCGGCTTTGTCACTTTCTGCGCGAAAACAAAAGCGCAGGCGAGGGAGAGCGCGAGCATTGCGGCAAGCACGAGGACGGCCCGAACGATTAAATCGCGATTAAATGATTCTAATCCCGTCTTAGTTAGGGCAATTATTGAAAAATCACTGTCTTGATGCACTACATAAAAGAAGTCGCCGTCAAAATTCTCCGGTGTGTCGGCGTTCGGCGTTTTGAATAAAATCTCGCCGTCTTTCCCTGCAATAAAGAACTCGAAGGATTCATTGTTTTCATAAAAAACTTGTGCCGTTTCGGCAATGCTTTTATTGCTTCTTTGAATCCGCTCCACCAAGGGTTCATAGGAAGCGACGATTTGCCGGGTTTGCAACGTCCTGTAAAACCGCATAAACTGCTGTGAGAACAGAGCCGCCGTCACGCTGACAAGGAGCAACACCAAAACCATTGTGTAAACGAATATTTTCGTAAACAGACCGCTTTTTTTCATTCGGTTTCCTCCAAGCGGTAACCTATGCCACGAACCGTTTTAATGATATTTTCCGGCAATTTTGCCCGCAGATTTTTGATGTGGGTATGCACCGTGCTTCCGTCGCCGTCAAACTCATAGCCCCACACGCGCGATAAGATTATTGCATGCGTGAGCGTCCTCCTCTTGTTTTGAACAAACAGCATAAGGATTTCAAATTCTTTGGGCGTCAAGAGCAACTCCGCGCCGTCGTAGACCGCTTTGAAATCCTCCGGCAGAAGCGTCAGCTTGCCGTGGCGGATTTCTTTTGCCAGCGCGCCGTTGCGCCGAAGCAGGGCTTCCACTCGTTTGAGAAGAAGCTGGATTTTGAACGGCTTCGTCACATAATCGTCCGCTTCCGCGTCAAACGCCCTGATTTGGCTCGCGTCGTCGGAAAGCGCGGTCATCATCAGAACGGGGGTGTTGTTCAGCTTGCGAAACTCCCGCAAAAGCTCGAATCCGCTCATACCGGGCAGCATAACGTCAAGAATGGCAAGCTGATAAGCGTTATCATAAAACCTTTTAAGCGCGTCGTCGCCGTCAATGCAAGCGTCTACCTTATAACCGGCTTCGGTCAGAAACGCCTCGACCGTGCCGGAGATATGCTCGTCGTCCTCGACGAGCAGGATTCGTATAGCCATAATCATTCCTCCGCTAATTAGTATAACGGCGCAACCTGTAGTTTGCCTGTAGTTTTAAGAGTTTTTTCGTTCTGATTTCATTCGTCCGTCGTTTACCTTGTTGCCAGCAGTTGCAAAATAAGCGCGATCCACCCCTCGTCAAAACGAGCGGCAAGACTCCCGGCCATACCCTCCGCGAGTTTCCGGGAAACGTAAAGCCCAAGCCCGGAACCGCGATTGCTTCGGCTTGAATCCGCTGTGTAAAACCGCTCGAACAATCGCTCCGGGTCGGGCGGAAGCGGTGCTGAAGATTCGTTGGATATTGTTACGGAGGCGCTGCCGTGTTCCGATGCGAACGCGACGGTTACGGTTCCGCAGGCGCAGCGCAGCTGGTTTTGCGCGAGATTGCTCAAAATTCTGTTCAGCGCCACCGGATCCGCAAGCGCAATCATTGCGGTTCCGGTTTCCCGTATTTCAACCTCTATGCCTTTTTGAGAGAAGTTCTCAAAAAAATTCAAAAATCCTTCGCATACGACGCGCTCCAAATTCAGGCTTTGCGGCGTAAATGTCGTTTCGCCCAGTTCAAGCCGGGACAACTCATAAAAGTTTTCCGTCAGATCGCGAAGCACTTCCGCCGACCGTGAGATGACCTCCAAATACTCGCGGCGCTTGCCAGAGTCCTGTTCTTTTGACAGCAGTTGCAGATAGCCCGTGAGAGAGGTCAGCGGCGTTCGGAGGTCGTGGGATATGCCGAATATGGACAGACGGATATTGCGTTCCATTTCTTCCGTGCGCCGCAAATCGTCCTCGTACCGTCAATCATTTGATTGATTGCGCTCATTGCTTCCGCAAGCGCGGAAATGTTTTCTTCCAAGTACAGCCGCCGACCGTAACGCGCGTTTTCACGAAGCTCCGAAAGCTGCGCGTTCAGCCGCTTTAACTCCCGCCAAATAAGACAATAGCGTACCGCGAAGAACGCAGCGACTGTCGCCAGCGCGGCGGCAATCCAAACCATGGCATCCCCCTATTCCGCAATCCGAAAGCCCACGCTCCAAATGGTTCTGATATGGCTGTTTTGGGAAACGGCGTTCAGCTTGGCGCGGAGATTGCTTATGTGTACGTTGACCGTTTTCTCGTCTCCGATGAAGTCCTCGTTCCACACGCTCTCAAAGATGTTGGCGCGGCTGTAAACCTTTTGCGGGTGGCGCAAAAGGATTTCCAGGATATCAAACTCCCGCTGCGTGAGATGGATCGGAACGCCGCCGACTGTCGCCGACCGCGTTTCAGGGTTCATTTCTATGTCCGAATGGCGCAGGATTTTTTCGCGCCCGCTGTCCGCGTAAACCGTAGACCGCCGAAGCTGCGCCGCCACCCGCGCGAGCAGCTCGTCAATGTCAAACGGCTTCGTCATATAGTCGTCCGCGCCGAGCGAAAGCAGTTCGAGCTTGCTCTCCTTCTCCGCTTTCGCGGACAGCACAATCACCGGCATGCGTTCTTTCTCGCGGATGGCGGCAAGCACCTCTCCGCCGGATTTGCCCGGAAGCATCAGGTCAAGGATGACGCATTTCCACGGCTCCCGTTCAAGCATAAGAGCCGCTTCACTGCCGGAATACGCGCTTTGGGGCGGTAGCCCGCACCTGAAAGCGCGCCCGCAATCAGGCTGTTGATGGATATGTCGTCCTCGACGACGAGGATTGGCGAACGTTCATTTTATATCAGACCTCTTGAATATATACGCTCCGACCGCGCTGATCAGCGCGATGGATACAACACTGACGATAATGCTCCGCGTTACGAACGCGGCGTCCGCGTATCCGTAAATTTGATAATCCGCGCCATACAGCAATGACACATAATAGTAAGGAAACGCCTGCCGTATGGCCAAGCCGATGCCGCCAAGCTGTCCCAATATCGATATGGACACCATCTCGACAATGATGAATCCCACACCGCACAATGCAGTGGCGGCGGCATTTTTACTTATAAACGCGAAAAGATTGAATAGCGCCGCATAAACGAAATGATTCAGCAGTTGCAGCAAAAATATCATGGCGAAGAACCGCAGAAATTCTGTGGGCGAAGCGTTGCCGAAACCATCGCGGGCAGAACTGACCACTACCGCCAGAATGGCGGACAGGAACGTAAAGGCGAATGTTGCGATGAACACCGATGCCTGTTTTGACAGGTATACCTGCGTCCGTCCTTTGCCGAGGGAGAGCGTGTTGCGTATTGCGCCGTGCTGAAACTCCGCGGCAACAAAAAAGCTCACGAACGCCGAAAGCCATATACAAAGGAACGGCGACATCGAGTCTATTTTAGCCACTGCGAGATGCCCTTGCAAGGCACCGTCCCCGGTCACCTGAATAATCGCCTGCAACACTATGCCTGTCAGGCATACAGGCGTGATTTTATTGCGCGGAAATTTGCAGCATTCCGCAGAGAGCAATGTCGTCATTGTGCGCTCCCTCCCGTCAACGTCATAAAGTATTCTTCGAGTTTTTGTTTTGAAATGCCTATGCCTTCCACCGTGACGCCGTTTCGGACGAGCAGGGCGTTCATCTCTCCCGCCCTGTCGATTTGCTCGTATACGCGGAGTTCCGCGGCGGAAACCGCGCTGAAATCCGCAATCCCGAACCGCTCCGCAAGCAATGCGCTCTCCTTTGCGGTCTTGCCCGTCAGTATGACGTACCGGTGCGATTGTTCGGAAAGCTCCTTCGCGGAAAGCTGCCTGACAAGTTTGCCTTTGTCGATGATTCCGAAATGCGTGGCGGTTTGCGCCAGTTCGTCCAGCAGATGGCTGGAAACCAACAGCGTAATCCCCCTGCTTTGCGCGAGCCGGACCATCAGCTCGCGGATTTCGATAATGCCCTTCGGGTCAAGCCCGTTTACGGGTTCATCGAGAATCAGAAACTCCGGATTCGCAATCAGCGCGATCGCAAGCGCGAGCCGCTGTTTCATGCCGAGGGAGAAGTTCCTGACTTTCTTTTTCCCCGTATCGGCAAGGCCGGCTGTTTCAAGCGCGTTTTTTATGCCGGCCTTGCCCGGAACGCCGCCGACAACGCGTTGGATTTCAAGGTTCTGTTCGGCGGTCATGCCGGGGTACAGCGCGGGCGTTTCGATGGATTGCCCGATTCGCCGTCTGCCGCGCCGCAGGGCTTCCGCGCCGCTCTGCCCGAACAACTCGGCCTCGCCGCTTGTGACGGCAATCAGTCCGGTGATCGCTCGCATAAACGTCGTTTTCCCCGCTCCGTTCAAGCCTATCAGCCCGTAAATCTGCCCCCGTTTGATTTCCACGCTCACATCCTGCAGAGCGTATGCGCCGCCGTATTTTTTGCTGACGGCCCTTGTGCGCAGAACATATTCGCTCATGCCGTTGCTCCTTTCGTTTCGGTTGAATATGAGTACAGTATAAAAGCCGAAAGCCAAGAAAGCGTAAAGAAATGTGTAAAGAAATGTGTAAAGAAAGTATAAATTTTCAAACGACCCGCCGCCTATACGCTCTCATCGCGAACAAATACGCCGCAACCGTAATCCCGACGCACCACGCGGGCGCGACCCATATTTCGTTTCCGACTGCGCCGCCGCCGAGCAGACTGCGGAGCGTTTCCACAATGGAAGTCACGGGCGAAGCGCGCTCGGCATTGTTTCGGTGGGAACGAAAGCGGAACTTAAATAGGGCAGAAAAGTTTGTCAAGTCTGCGGACGTTTTGCATAACCGGGTCGGTTATTGTTTCCACCTGAACGCCGCAGACCTTGCCCGTGATTTTATAGGCGTTAGGGTGAATTTGCGGAGCTTCGGCGAAGAAAGTTTCAACGTTCGTTTCTTTGCCGATTTGCTCGCGCAAACCGCTTTCGTCGTAGCCCGTCAGCCAAGTTATGACGGTATCGACTTCTTCGGCGGTGCGCCCTTTGCGCTCGGCTTTTTGTACGTAAATCGGGTACACGTCGCCGAACGGCGTAGAAAATATGCGTGGTTTATCCATTGTATTATCCCTCCGATTTTTTCTTTTTCAATTTTAGCGAAAATAAACTTTCTTGAAAAACTACCTTGACAGAACGTCTCTTTAGATGAAAATTGGTATAATCAAGCTCTAAGCCGGTACATTTGACTGCAAATCGATATAGCTGATTTGCATATGTAACTGCCTATTTTGGAGCTTGATTATATAGCGTGAAGATCAATAGCCGACATTAATGCTTTTACCGCGCAAACTATAGTTTATGCGGCGCAATCTCTGTGAAAGCTTTATATGGAGGTATCAACAATTTATGCAGGATAATTTTGAAACGCATCTTCGAAAGAGCAGCCTTTCTGAAAACACAATAACTTCGTATATGTGGACGGTAGATTACTACATGTCTCACTACGACGGGGCGTCAACAGAAAATTTGCTGGCATACAAAGGCTTTTTATTGGAGCAGTATAAGCCCAAAACCATTAACTTGCGGATCCAGGCTATAAATAAGTATCTGAAGTTCCTGGGAGAGGATAAGTCTCAGCTTAAATTTGTAAAGGTGCAGTCTAAGAACTTCCTGGAAAATGTCATCAGCAATGCTGATTACTCTTTTCTGAAGAATTCGCTTAAAAAAGACGGCAATATGGAATGGTACTTTGTTGTATGGTATTTAGCGGCTACAGGGGCAAGGGTTAGCGAACTGATTCAAATAAAGATCGAGCACATCTATACAGGATATTTTGATCTTTATTCTAAAGGGGGGAAATTGCGCAGGCTATACATTCCTAAAAAACTGAAAATAGAAACTCTTGATTGGCTTAAAGTTGGAAAAAAGACTTCGGGCTTTCTATTTTTGAATCGTTTTGGGGAGCAGATAAGCACGAGGGGCATATCCCAACAGCTGAAAAACTATGCCATAAAGTACCGATTGAACGCGAAAGTTGTATATCCTCACTCATTCCGCCACCTCTTCGCGAAGAATTTTCTGGAAAAATACAATGATATTGCCTTGCTAGCTGACTTAATGGGTCACGAAAGCATAGAAACGACGCGCATTTATCTCAGACGCACAGCAAGCGAGCAGCAGTCGTTGATAGACAGGATAGTAACATGGTAGTCCAACGCTCATTTATATAACGCTGATGAGCATATGAACGTTCCGTTTTATCTTGGTTGCTACAGCGAGTGCGAAATCCTGATATCTGCATTTCGCACCACTCAATGGATAATCAACAAAAAAAGGAACATTTGATGAAAAGCGGTATAATCAAGCTTAAAAGTAATTTTCTATGAAAATCAGCATTAAAGAGATGCTTGACTTCAAATCGCATGCAGGGTATATGTATATGCTGCAGACTTTTTATATTTTCTTAATCGAGTTTGCCATTCATTGAATTGACGTCGAGAACTGTGGCGAGACTTGCAATGGGCAATTTCCCAGCCATAATCGCGTAATGGATAAAAAAGCTTAAAAACATTGTTAACTGTCATATAGATTTGCGAATGAAATTTCCTGTTTTGGAGGCTTACTGTCAAGCTTTCTTTGGATAATCAAGCTCCAAAATAGATGAATTTGGCCGCAAATCAGTATATCTCAAGCGGAGAATGGATTTCTGCATCCACAAGATTTAAAGCGGATAGCGGATGCAATGCTGGGTGGAGCTTGCTTCTCCATCTCGGAGCAGGCGAGTCCGTACAGCTTGGCAGAGAGCCATAAGGGAAGAGCTGCGAGCTTATGCATGCAGCCTGCGCAAGGAATGCATGCTAATGCAGGTGGCTGAAGCCTGCGTCTATGCTCACTTGAATTAGAACTTCAGTTAAAGCAGCAATCATTGATATAAACTCTTATTGAGACTATAATTCTATGAGGATATGCTGATGCGAATTATACCGATTTGCAGTAAATTGCAGGCATGTTGTTTTGCATGTGAAGCTGCCTATTTTGAAGTATGACTGCTCCAACTCTAAAATAGGTGCAATTCATATGCAATCAGTACCGCGTATAGGAGGCGGAGGAAACCAATTTATGAAAGTGGAGATTATGGCCTGCACAAGGCAGAGGTACGGCGAATTCCTGGATTTATTGGACTTATCATTTGGAAATGGAGCGAACTGGTTCACTAACTGCATGGAACATGTTTTGCCTGTTCCTGAGAAAGCTTCGGACAGGGAGATTGCACTCAATAAAATAGCTGTTGCGGATGGGCAGGTTGCAGGCGCCTTGGGCGTATATCCAATTGACTGGGCAGTCGGCGACGGAAAGTCAAAGAAGATTTTGAAGGTGGGAGGAGTAGGCCAGGTATGCTGCCGTCCGGATTATCGGAATAAAGGCATCATGTCAATGCTAATAAAGAGCGCAATTTCAGATATGTCAAGAGAAGGATATGATCTGTCATGGCTTCATGGCGATCGCATGCGCTATAGAAACTATGGCTGGGAGCTTTCAGGCGGCAAGCTCATTGCCTGCTTTAAAGAAAATAGGCTTGAAGCTCCACCGCAAAGCCTTCTTACTCGCAAGGCGCACCTGGATGATTGGAATTTAGTAAACAGTTTGTATGAAACTCTGCCATCATTTGTTATAAGAGGCGAAATCATGTGGCGCAGGCATTTGCAGCGTTCAAGCGCAAGTGTAGAAATAGGCTTCTTAGCGGGAAAAGCTGCATATATGGCATATTATAAAAGGGAGCCCAGAATCGTGCGAGAAATCGCAGGCGATCCAAATTGCGCGATGGCAATGATCATAAGGCATGCGAAGGCGCATGGGCAGATAGAAGCATGGCTTCCCGTCGACCAAAACGATCTGAACAAGAAACTTTTTGCCGCGGCCTCTGATTACCGCCTGGCGCCGCTTTGCAACTTAAAAGTAATATCTCCTGAAAAGCTTTACGAAAAGTTGCTGCCATTTTTGAAGAATCAAGCAGGCGAAGCAGGAGCTGCAGCTTTCCCGTCTCCAAATGCGCAGCAAAAAGAGAGAATTTGCGCAGCGCTTCTTGGCTTCCAATTCAATCCTGAGATTCCGGAAGGTTTTGAGTACTTGAAGCCTTTAGTTTTTTGGCTTCCCGAGCTTGATGAGGTCTAACGGGCAGCCGCATTCGGGAAAGCCGATTCAAGCGCGGACGCGCTATGCCAATGCACGCTCGAATTCATCAGATTTGGAGTCCGAGCATCCTTTGAAACGGCTCTTTTCAGGCTCAAATACGCCTATTTGCAGTCAGATGCACCGAATTTGGAGCAGCATAGCGGCTTTTTCCAAAGCGCGTTAGAATTAAGCGCGCTTGCCCATACTGCTCGCATTGATTTGCATGCGCCTTATGTCAATGGTCTTGCTTGGAGTCATCGTCATTGTAGAAGGCGGGGAACTTCGCGGCAAACGCTTCGAGCGGGCGCAAGTCGCCGTGCTTTCCGCTTCCGTCGTCTATATGAACGCCTTTGTCGTTGTGGCAGTCGGAAGAGCCTCTTGAAGAAAGGGCGTCATCCCTGTAAAAGTCGCAGTGGATAAATGCAGAGTCCGAATGCTCTTTTTTCAGGGCAAACCTTATATCAGGCCATAGTTTTTTAACTTCTTCAGGTCGCTCCGCCGACAATAGTATAAGCCGCTTTGCGGCTTCAGGCTTAAGATCCGAAGGAAGGATTTTCAGCAGATCAAGCAGGATTGGAGGATCCGCTATTCTCCGAATCGCAAGCAGCTTGGAGTTCATGGAGCCGTTAAGCACGACATCCAATAAAATTCTTTGATCCGTCAACTTCGACATTGCCTCCAGCATAAGCATTCCGGATTCCGTCTTTGCGATACTCGCAAACGTTTCTTGGCTTTCAAGCTTCTTTAAAGCTTCAGCGCGAAGAGCTTCGCTGAATTTATATCGGCCTGCGGCTATTTCGGCAAGTTTTCTCTGGCTTTTTATTCTATGAAGCAACCTATACCTGGCTGCTTCATCTTTTTTTGAGAAAAAAAAGATGAAAATGCTTCCGTATCTTTTTGAGCTAATGTAAATTGAAATAAACGCAAAGGAAAGAAAGACGGAAATAAAAAATATAGAAAAGGCTAAAGCTGCAACTAAGCTATAACTCATAAGAGAACCTCCGTTTGTAGCTTGCAGGAATCGTCAAGGAACTTTTTGCATTTAAGTTTTTGCTGAGAGTTGGATAACATTTAACAGCATGTCTTTTAAGAGCAGAGATATGCCCATACGGAGCTTTACGAATGGGCATTTTGGAGCCTGATTATTACATCGCCTCCAGTGCCGATTCCTTTGCAAGCTCGCTGTAGTCCGCACCTTCTTTGAGCGGCCTTAGAATGCAACTGCTTGCCCTAAATCGGCCTGCATTGTGAATGCTGTTAATGGCATTATAAACCGCCTTTTTAAGATTATATCAGAATATCTTAAGCTGCACAACGAAAAAAGCATTTAAAAGCGCTTAAATCGCGGATTATAATGATAATTAGCATTTTCCGAAAAATCAAAGCGCTCTAGCCCTATGGGCGACGACTGCGTGGAATTGCTGCCAGCATATCATCTTCAGAAATAAGTGATGACAGGATTTAAGCTTGATTTGCTCTATTTGCTTGTGAAAATATCTTGACCATACAACTTCAAGCTTTATTGACCAAATGGCGCAATTGTGCTAATATATGATTGAAAAATTCATGCGAATTCGGTTTAGTTGCAAGCAGCCATAGAATATATGCTTACGTTCAGTCAAAATGACTGGCTTTAGGACTGCATTATACCGATTTGAAGTCAAATGCGCCTGTTTTGAGCTTGATTATACAGTGCGTAATGCCGATGCCGATATCGGCATTTCGCAACACTCAATGGATAATCAAGCCCCAAAAAAGAATCATTTGATGAAAACTGTTATGGCATAGTCCAGCCAAATCAGGGACATTCCAATGAACATCAGCATAATTAAGATGGATGCGTAAAAGCGCAGCAATGCTCGACAGTTTCTTCGATCACCGAAAAAGATCCCAAGCTCCTAAACCGAATTGAACGTTAAAAAGCACAGCCTGAATAAGGCGCGATAAATATACTGATTGTCATAGAAAACTGCCTTTTTTGGAGCTTGATTATACAGCGAGTGCGATTGATATCTGCTGTTCGCACCATTCGGTGGACAGTCAAGCTCCAAAAAGGAACATTTTGTAAGAAAATCGGTATAGTCAATCACCCCATAGCTAAAGCTAGGGGCTTGCAATTGCAAGCCTTGATTGACTAACCTAAGTCTCTGTAGAGAGACTGCGCTGTCCAAGAACATCCTATAGGCGCTCCGGGGCGCCTGCTCCAGCTCCGGACTCTGTGGTTTGCGGCTGAACAGTCTTGATGGTTAGAGTCAGCGCTGCAGACGTATAAAACCTTGGAACAGCATTGGCGAAGGGTAGCCGGCCCTAGAAATGGGGAGTTATTCGCGAATAGCGCAGAAAGGCGAAAAGCATGGCTTATGTTTTGGATAAGGACGGAAAGCCTATGATGCCGACGAAGCGCCGTGGGAAGGCAAAGAATTTGTTGAGGGATGGCAAGGCTAGGGTTCCAAAACTTGAGCTTTTTACGATCCAGTTGCTGTACGACAGCACGGAATATACGCAACCGATAAGCCTGGGAGTAGATGCGGGAAACAAGACGATAGGGATTTCAGCGGCTACGGAGAAAAAAGAGCTGTACGCCGCTGAGGTGAAGCTGAGAACCGGCATAGTGGACTTGCTCTCAACGAGAAGAGCTTTCAGGAGTTGAAGGCGCAGCTGAATAGCGCCCTATCGCAAGGCGCATAGGAAGACAATATGCTGCAAACCTCGCTACAGCAATCGCATCCACTCGAAGCATAAAGGTTGGCTTGCTCCGTCTATAGAAAACTAGATTCAAACCCATATCAAAACGGTGGAAAAGGTACATAAGGTATTGCCAATAACGAAATAGTTGTAGAGGTTGCCGCATTTGACATACAGAAAAACAAAAATCCCGACATATCTGGAAAGGATTTTCAGCAAAGCGATCAGATGGGATTTTGGAATGCGGGGGAATACGTTTTATTCCGTGACGGACATGTGTGCCGCGGACGGAAAGGCTGCAAAAATCATATATTGAGCATCCACCGCATAGAAACCCGAAGAATGGGAGGCGATGCTCCTATACCGCTTTTCATCAAATGTTCCTTTTTTTGTTGACTGTCCATTGAGTGTCGCGACTGATATCGGCATTTTGCACTCGCTGTATAATCAACAAAAAAAGGCAGTTTAGTACGAAAATACATTTTATGGACATTTGTCCATGCCTCAAATACACAAATGACTTAATATTTTCACCCTTGGCGGTGAAGCGCAGCGTCATAGGGGTTTATATGAAAAGCAGTATATCTTTCGGGGATGGCAAAAAGACGGACAAAGCGGTCAAGGATCTTAGCGATGCTCTGAATTTCATAAGCCTTGTCAGTGAGGACGGCTTGATGAAAGGCGAGGGGAAACTTGACATCTACAATAATGCAGCTTTGCGGAAGGACTTGATTGGAGTGATAGAGTCTTATAATTGGAATTGCCATAGCTGAAGGCTTCTTGCAGAGAGGGAAAGCGGCGCGTTGCCCGGCGCTTTCCCTCTCTTGTTTTTAACCTTGAACTAAAGTGAAGCCAGGGTTTTAAAATCATCTTTCAAGCTGAGATACAGCTTTTTGTAAAGCTGGTAATAAGGTTCGTAGCTCTCATTTGCTGTTTTGTCGGGTTCAAGGACTACATCTTTGCGGATGGCAATTCCGCAGGCTTCTTCAATAGAGCTGTACACCCCTGCGGCTACTCCCGCCAAAAGGGCGACGCCAAGCGCGGGGCCTTCATCGGAATCCAGAATGCTTACCGGGCAGCCGTAGAGATCAGCCAGCATCTGACGCCAGAGCTTGCTTCGCCCGCCGCCTCCGGTAACCAGCATGTCGCTGATTTCAACTCCCATCTCACGGAAGACGTCCACGCATTCGCGCTGAGAGTAAGCCACGCCTTCAAGAACTGCGCGAATTAGGTTTTCTCTGCCATGCTTTGCTGAAAGTCCGAAAAATACTCCTCTGCAGTATGGATCTGGATGCGGGCTTCTTTCACCCATCAGATAAGGCAGGTATAGGAGCCTGTCGGCTCCGATTGGAGCGGATGCGGCAAGGGCGTCCATTACCTTGTATGGATCGACGCCTTCTCTCTCTGCTTGAGCTATTTCGGGGGCGCAAACCGTGTTGCGAAGCCACTGGAGCGAAAGTCCTGCGCCTTGAGTGCAACTCATGAGAGTCCACTTGCCTGGAACTGATGCGCATAATGTGTGGACGCGCCCCTGCATGTCTATGGAAACCTTGTCAGATACCGCATAAACTACTGCTGATGAGCCAAGGGAAGTAAAAGCCTTTGATTCGCTTACGACGCCGGTTCCGACTGCGGCGGCGGGATTGTCGCCGGCTCCTCCGACCACTATCGTGCCTTTCGCCAAGCCTGTTTCTAGTGAAGCCTTGCGGCTTACTTTTCCCGTGATGTCGACAGATTCATGCATGCTGCCAAGCATGCTTCTGCTTATATGAAGCTTCTCTAAGATTTCCGGAGACCAGTCGCGGGCTGGTATGTCCATAAGCTGCATGCCTGCGGCGTCGCTGACTTCAGTCGCAAACTCATTCGTAAGCATGTAGCGGATATAGTCCTTTGGCAAAAGGATGTGTTCGCACCTGGCATAGATCTCAGGCTCGTTGTTTTGAACCCAAAGGATTTTCGCCGCGGTGAATCCAGTCATGGGAGGATTCGCCGTTATTTCGATGACTCTTTTTTCACCTACCAGGCGGTTTATCTGATCCGCTTCGGAAGCAGTGCGTTGATCGCACCAAATGATGGAAGGCCTAAGCACGTTTCCGTCTTTATCCAGCATTACAAGACCATGCATCTGGCCGGACAAGCCAATTCCTGCAATTTCTTCCGGCTTGGCGCCGCTTTTCGCCATTACAGCTTTAGTTCCCTCAACCGTCGCATTCCACCAATCCAGAGGATCCTGCTCCGCCCAGCCATTACGGGGCTGGTAAAGCGGATATTCGATGGTTTTCGCGCAGATGCGCTTCGCGCCTGAATCATATAGGGCAACTTTGGTTCCCGATGTGCCGATATCAATGCCCAGCAAATATTTCATAGTCCACGCCTCTTCAACTTTGATTTGCGTTAATAATGCATGTTTTCGCTCAAGCGCCTTTTTGCAGATGCGAAATAATCCAACATCGCTGTTCAATACGCTTTGCTCTACTATAAATTACTCCATGTTAGTTCATTTGTCAATATATACTGACATGCAGTCAAATGCGTTTAGCGGCTAAATGAACCGGAGGTCAGTTCAAACTCAATCCGCATTAGAATCAAGATCTTATCCAAATAAAAGAAACTCCTTGAATTTAATATTCTAAAAATGCAAATGCCCAGAAATGAACGCTGAATGAGGATAAGCCACTGATTTGCATTGAAAAGTTCCTATTTGGAGCTTTATATTGGCATCAATGTGCAATTAATCTCCAAAAAAGGTGCATTTGACTTCAAATAGTCATATAAGAGGCAATCTCTTATAGTAATATATGGAATAATTTGTCTGAACAATCAAATGGAAACGTGAAAACATGAGGGAATTAATTATAAGGGGAATTTTAGGCGGGATTGAGTCCATCTCGCTTTGAATTGACATTAGAGATAGCCTCTTGAATAACAGGAGGCCATGATTGCAAAAATATTTACTAATTCTCTAAAATAGGATAAAATACATATAGGCGCTAAATTGGGCTTATAATGAAAGAATTAACGGAACGCCCGCCATTGTGGAGGATATAATTATTTAATATAATGGTATGGGATCCCTTTAGGCTTAAGGCAGGATCAAGGACTATACCTGGTTCATTGCCTCATATTGGCATCAGACACTCATTTCGGTTGCATTAAGCATCCGGCGAAAAAAGCGCCGATGAAAGCTTCTGGTTATACTGATTTTCGTACTAAATTACCTTTTTTGAAGCTTGATTATACAGCGAGTGCAAAATGCCGATATCAATCGCACCACTCAATGGACAGTCATACTCCAAAAAAGGAACATTTGATAAAAATCGGTATAGCTCGCCCCGCTAGAAAAAAGCCTGGATATACTAATAAGCGCAGTCTCAACAGCCTGAAAAGCATGGCGGGAGAAGCACGAAACAATGGATGGGAACCCCGTATTTGACGATGACTTCATTTGCTGATATTCTTAAATGCGCGCGCCAAAAGACGCATCCTAAATCCATGAAAAATGAAAATGGAGAACAGATAATTTCTGCTCGCGCAGTTTAAAATATCAGAGCCTGGGGGAAGTGAATATGTCCCTTAAGGCTTGAGCCATAATTTTTTTCACAAGACGATGAATGCCGGACGTCGCAAGATATATCCTCCTGAATATATTTAGTAGATGTGCAGTTTGGAATGCTGTATCAAAAGATGCAAACATATGCGAGTATATTCTGTGAACTTTCCAAGTTTTTACTCTTCTACTAAGTTTTACTGATTTGCATGAGGAATTCCTTTTTAGACGAAAAAGGTATATATGACTGCAAATCGATATATCAGGCGGTTTATTCGCAGGCCGAGCAAAGAAACCGGAAGAAAGCAGGTATATTGATGCAAGTATATCATATTTGCAAAAACTGTTTCCAAGTGATAGGAACAGCTGAAGTCTGCCCGCTATGCGGTTGGGTCCAGGCAACTCTTCCTGAGCAGGCTTTCAGGCTTTATCCTGGCGCCGAGATAAACAGCAGATACGTTATTGGGAGGCTAATAGAAGCCGGAAGCTTCAACGCGCTTTACAAGGCATTTGACACCAAGCTTAATAGGCTAGTAGCGGTAAAGGAGTTTTATTCTGTTTCCCTCAATGTCAGGACTCCTGGCGAAAAAAAAGTTTCTCTCTATTCCTCTGGACAGCAGGAGCTGCTTCAGGAGCAGATCCGTAGGTTCATGGCTGAGGCTCAAGCAATTTCCCGATTGGGGAAGCATCCCAACTTCTTTGAAGTCTATGAAGTTTTAGAAGAAAACAACACCGCTTATTCAGTCCAGGAATATGTCGAATGGGAGCTGCTGAGCAAGCTCTTGGCTGTAAGCGGCGGAAGGATTGAGCCGGCAAGGGCTCTTAACTTAATAGACGAGGTTATCGAAGGAGTTCATGCGCTTCATTCCATGAATATCGTGCATAAGGACATTCAACTAGACAGCATAGCCGTGACTGAAGAAGGGAAAGTCAAGATAATTGGAATAGAATCAGCCGCATTTTTGGATCCGGGATCGCATAAGAGCCTTAAAAACGTACTGACAGCGGGATTCTCGGCTCCAGAACTTTACTCCATAGATCTGGAAAAAGGCTTTTGGACGGACTACTATAGCATTGGGGCTTTAATGTATAAATTGACAACAGGCGTCACCCCGCCCGAGGCGGTGGAGAGAATGTCAAAGGATGCTCTTGAGAAGCCGTCTTTTATGGCTGAAGGAATTCCAATTAAAATGGATAGGGCTATCGTCAAGGCGATGGCGCTTCGTCCCGAGTTCAGATTCCGCAGCGGCCAGCATCTATTAGACGCCCTTCATGGAGTCAGATCGGTCAATTATCCCAGAAGCGCGCTGCCGAGCAAAAAACTGAGCAAGAAACTGAATAAGGTGGCGCTTGTCGCTTGCCTTCTTGCGCTTGCATGCGCTGTAAGCGCGATGATCTACTCCTTTGCCGCTGATGCTTCTAGAACCTTCGCTTCAGCAGACAGAATGCAGGAAGTGGTTTTTTGGATTCCTGAATCAGACTTAGCCAATCCAGTTAAGACTGAAGCATTTGAAAGCCTTCTTGCTTATTTTTCCGAAAGCAGCCCCGACATCGAGATAATTCTTGAAGCCGTAGCGGAGGATGGCTACCTGTCGAGGCTGGATGCTGCCTCATCAGCCAATGATGCTCCCGGCATGTTTTACTCCGATTACATAAACAGCTCTAAAATCAAACGCGCCGATTTGTCTCCTGTAGCGGAGGTATTGGATTTGAATGAATACTGGTTCCTTGAGTCACGCATCAAGGAGACTGAAGGGCAGAGCATACCATTAGGATTTGAAGCAGTTGTTGCATATGTGAACCTTGAGGCTTATGAAGGATTGGAAGGAGAATCCTATCCTGATTCATTGACAATGAGTTCCATAAAAGGAAATGTAAATGTAACTGTAGATAAATCCTGCTTCAATAGCTTTATTGAATTCTATACGAATAAGAATCTGACGATTTTAGAAAGCCTGGCTGAAGATCCGCCATGGCGTTGCCTGATTGCTACCAGCAGCCGATACCGTGCCGTGCAAGAGATCCTAATAGAAGGATATACAGTTATACCCTTTTTCAAAGATAGCATATCTGCGAGGACGATCTCAATGGGCGCTTTTTCAGACAGCATTTCGGTTAGCGGCCGGATAGATAAGGAAAAGCAGAGCGCAGCGGCGAAATTCGTTGCATTCCTTCTGGGCGAGCATGCTCAGAGCGTGCTTTATGTCCAAAACCAAGACGCCCTGCCTCTGAGCAGGAGCATGTTCAGAGCCTTTGTCGGAACAAACTCGGAGCTTGCTTTTTTGGAGGAATACATAGACAATATGGAAATGAAGGTAGGCACTTTGAGCCGGTGAGCCGCGTTTGAAATAGTACCGTCGCAATCCCGCAAACTATTGATGGGATTGCGACGGGGGTTTTAGCCTTGGCTTTTTATATATTTTCTCAGCATATCTTCGCTGGCGCTGCCTGCGGAGCAAATAAAATATACATAAGCCACAAAGGCATTCTCTTGCAGGAAGTATTTTTCAGGAAGGTTACTTGGCCCATCCATATATGGAAAGCAGTACATCTTTTTATGTTCTCTCTTAATCGGATGTCGTGATATACCGATTTTTATAATTGCTCCTTTTTTAGAGCTTGATTATCCACTGGAAGGTACGAAATGGCGATATCGGAATTTCGCTCTAGTGCTGTCGCTCTTAATTGAGTGACATGCTTTTAGCCTGTAAAATGCTTAAGTATAGCCAAATAGGACTGCAGCGCATTTAAGACTGTCTGCACTAGCTGTATAAACAAACTCCCAAAAGGCAGTTTTCAATGAAAATCAGTATAGTTGATTCGGTTTCTATCAGCCTTGCCATCACTGGCTCTGATTTTAATAATTCTCTAATGAAATATCTCGCGCCTATGCTTTAGCTAGGGTTTAGGTCGCAGCTATAGGTTTTTCGCTTTGAAATACTCAAATGGAATAGCCGCTCTTTTCTTTGACGTTCTGCTTGCATGTTCTGCGGAGTGTTACAGGCTGGTCGTCTTAATGGCTGTAAAGTTTTCGGATAAGTTTTGCGCATTGGCGGGAGAGCAGCTTAAGCCCTTTCGCTGCATTTTCCGACTTATGCTTTTAAAGCAACCCACTTATTTTTAGAGAGAAGGAGAAAAATGAATATATGCAAAGGATGCATGGAGAGCTTTGACAAGCCGCACAGCATATGCCCATCGTGCGGGCACGTAGAAGGATCTCAGGCTAAGGATCCTTTTTGCCTGACTCCGGGAACAGAGCTCAGAAGCCAGTATATAGCTGGAAATGCAATTAAGTCCAATGAATATTCAATATCGTATATCGGATTCGATAAGGCTGCTCAACGAAAAGTGGAAATTGAGGAATACTATCCAAAAAACCTGTGCGCCCGAATGCCTGGCGAAGCGACTCTAACTCCGCTTCCAGGCAAAAGGCAGGATCAATACAGGGCCGGACTCAAGGGCTTCACGGATGAGGGAAAGATTTTAGAGAGCTTTAAAAACCCCAGCATCTCTGAAACTTATGAAACATTTCAAGAAAACGGCACTGCATACACAGTCAAAGAGCATGTAGAAGGGATAACCTTTGCGGAAATGATGGCGGAGGGGATCTTTCAGTATGAACCCGCAAAAGCCATAATGCTGAAGATACTTCATGCTTTGGATGATGCCCATAAGAGGGGCATAACCAATGCGAATGTATCACCTGACAATATTTATCTTTCAAAAACCGGACAGCTTAAATTAGCAGGCTTCGGAAAAGCCAAGTTCGAGCTCAGCCAGGACCAAATAGGAAACAGCGCCATGGCTACGCCGGGATTCACTCCGGAGGAGCAGTATCGCACTTCCGGGCGACTCGGTCCATGGTCAGACGTTTATGCGGCAGGCGCCGTATTTTACAAGGCATTGACCGGCAAAGCCCCTGGAGAGAGCCTTGCGAGGCTTATGGAAGACGATCTCAAGCCGCCGTCCGCGCTTGGCGCGAGCTTGCCGCAATCTGCTGAAAATGCTATAATGAATGCCCTGAATGTGCATGTGGACAGCAGGACGCAAAGCGCGCATGAGTTCATAAAGCAACTCGAATCTACCGAGACCAAGCGTGAGAAGGAAAAGGCTCCCGTTCTACCATTTCCCTTGTGGATGAGGGTAGCCGGCGCCGCCGCCTGCATTATTGTGATTGGCTCCATTGCCATTTACACGAATAGCGGGGTCAATGTCACGGGCGTCACATCAGGCGCTTTGGCATATCAGGTGCCGGATGGAAGCTCTTACGTGCCGAACGTGAAGAATAAGACGCTGAGCGAAGCGGAAACGCTTCTTAAAGATCAGAACCTTGTCCTTGTTATAGACGGAGAGTCATATTCGGAGAGAATTCCCTTGGACAAGTACCGCATAGTCAAGCAGAACCCGAAGTCGGGCGCCATAGCCGCCCACGGAAGTGATGTTGCAGTTACCATAACCGCAGGAAATGAAGCTGTAAAGGCCATCGATGTCAGCAGGACATCTCAGGAGGATGCCATCAAGTCTCTTGGGAAGATCGGCCTTAAGGCAGAGGTGGTCGAAGCGTATTCAGATGAAGTGCCAGTAGGAGAGGTTATTTCTCAGGATGTTTCAGGCGTGGATGTCTTAAAGGGAGATATCATTAAGATCCTAGTCTCCAAAGGCCCGGAGGAGATAACGATTCCCAGCTTGATCGGCCTGGACGCCGAAGAGGCGAGGGCAATCCTTGAGGAAGCCCGCCTCGTTTTCATAGAAGTCACAAGTAGAACCTCAGAATATCCTGTTGGCGCCATTATATCGCAAGAGCCGGCGGAAGGAGGCAAAGTGCGGGCGGGAACCGTCGTCAGCTTGACGGTCAATGAAGGAATTCGCTTTGTTGAGGTTCCGAATCTTTTGGGAAGAAATGAGCAAGATGCCAGAGAAGCGGCATTAGTCGCAGATCTCAACGTAGAGATTTCAAGAGAGGCCAGCTCGACTATTCCTATGGGAAGCGTCATTAGGCAAAGTATCGCCGCTGGACAGACAGTAGCTGAATACTCGACTCTTAGAATTGTCGTCTCAACCGGCCCCTCAGAATCAATAGCGGTCGCTCGGACGGCAGCGCCAGCCGCAACCTCAAGGCCTGCGGCAAGAACCGCGCAGCCATCCACCCAGCCGCCTAGAAGCCAAACCCCAGAACCTCGGACTGAAAGCCCGTCGACTCCAGAACCTGAAGAAGAGAGCAGGACGGAAGAGCCGACAGAGGCGCCTCCTCTAAGGCCGAACGTCGGGCCAGCTTCCCAGGAGCCGACGACGCTGCCGCCGCTGAGGCCGAATTTGAACCCGACAAGCTCAGGAAGCACGACGGCGCCAACTGCCAGGCCGACAGCGAACATTACGCTAACCCCAAGGCCGCCTCAGCAACCAACGCAGGGATCTTCCACAACTGTTCCGCCAACGAATACGGCCTCTCCTACAAACACGGCGCCGCCATCTCAGCAGCCGACATCTACGCCATACACCCCGTCCACACCTCTGCCCACTGATGAGAATACGTCTGGGAGCTCGCTGTATGCAGGATGAAGCCGAATTGAATAGGTAGATTGCAAAAAAGAGTCCGCATAACGGACTCTTTTTTATTATGCTGATGCGCATGTGAAAGCTATGCTTGCGAGTGAGATTGATATCGGCATTTCGCGCTCGCTGTATAATCAAGTTTTAAAAAGGGAATTTTCTAGGTGATAGTCGCGGATTGATACTGTATCTTCATTGACGTCAAATGTTGAGATTTAGCTGTTTTCAAGGGTTGATTCAACGCTTTCAAACCTTGTTTCGACAATCGCCATTATCTATGAAAATCAGTATATATAGACGCTGGAATAGAGTTAACCGGCATTTATATCCGGCGCATTCCCCTGCCGCCGCATGATTGCGCAATGGACTTATGAAAATTGACAGAAATGTTATCGCATTTTGCAATTATTGGTTATCAAATCAACTGCAAATGTTGACTTGCACTCTAAAAAGAATGTATACTTAAATTTGCAGGCTGATTTTTATTGAGAGTTCCTGCAAATCTGAAAGGAGAAAAAGAATGCGGAAACGGAGGAATTATATTTGATAGATACATCAAATCCTGTAATAGTGCAAAGCGACATGTCAGTTTTGCTGGAGGTTATGAATCCAAAATTTGAAGAAGCCCGGGATGCTCTCTCAAGTTTCGCAGAGCTTCAAAAAAGTCCTGAATTTATGTTCACATACAAAATAACCCCCCTTTCTTTGTGGAACGCGGCTTCCAGCGGCATTTCCGCTGAAGGCGCCATAGACCTTCTGCGCTCATATGCGAAGCACGAGTTGCCTGAGCTGGTGATAAAGACAATCTTGGACAATGGAAGGAGGTATGGGAAAGTCAGGCTAATCAAGGAACAAGGCTCATTATATCTTGAGTGTGAAGATGAGAGCGTTTTAATTGAAATAAAGACTGCTTTAAAGCTCCCGTACAGCGAAAGGATCATTGTCAGCCCTCTCTTTAGAGGCCAAATCAAGCAGATTCTTCTAAAGATGGGATATCCTGTAATGGATCTTGCCGGATACGGCGAGTCCGAGCCATTTAGAATATCGCTCAATGACAGCTTCGATCTGAGATGGTACCAAAGCTCCGCCATGGAGGCGTTTTACGCAGGGGGGAGCGTTACAGGGGGAAGCGGAGTCATAGTATTGCCGTGCGGAGCGGGCAAGACTGTAGTTGGACTTGCCATTATGGAGAAGCTCAGCACAGAGACGCTCATTCTGACTACCGGCCTGACAGCGCTCAGGCAGTGGCGCGACGAGATATTGGACAAGACAGCTGCAAATTCTGATGACATAGGCGAGTACAGCGGCGAAAATAAAGAGATTAAGCCTATAACTATAACCACATATCAAATTCTCACCAAAAGAGCCGGTAAAGGCGGAGACTATGTTCATTTCGATGTTTTCAACAAGCGCAATTGGGGTCTGGTGATCTACGATGAGGTTCATATGCTTCCGGCACCTGTGTTTCGCGTTACATCCGAGATTCAGTCGAAGAGGAGGCTGGGCCTCACCGCCACCCTTGTCAGGGAGGATGGGCTGGAAGGGGATGTATTCTCGCTTATAGGATCCAAGAAATATGATCTTCCATGGAAGACTCTTGAAAAGGCTGGATACATAGCGACAGCCTATTGCACGGAGATTCGAGTCAATATGGAAGGCGCGGGCAGGCATGAGTATGCAGTGGCGCCTAAAAGAAACAAGTTTAGGATAGCTTCTGAGAACAGAAACAAACTTGAAGTTGTGGAATGGATTTTAGAGGAACACGCAAATGATAATATTCTTATAATTGGATTGTATATCGAGCAGCTGAAGATAATAAGCGATAGGCTTAATGTTCCGATAATATCAGGATCTACGAAGAGCGCGGAAAGAGACAGGCTATACAAGGCTTTCAGAGCAGGCGACATTAAAATTCTCATTGTATCGAAGGTTGCCAACTTCGCTATAGATCTTCCCGATGCCAATACAGCCATAGAGGTTTCGGGGACGTTCGGCTCCAGGCAGGAGGAAGCTCAGCGCCTGGGCCGCATACTTAGGCCGAAGCTGAATAATTCGGCCTGGTTTTATACAATTGTGACAGATGACAGCGTAGAGATAGAATTTTCAAGCAAGCGCCAGATGTTTTTGACTGAGCAAGGCTATAAGTACAAGATTTTGCAGTATGACAACACCTGCAAGCTTGTGAGGGCTGCGTCTGAAGCTTCTGCTTGAAACGCATTTTCAGATTGGTCAGGACGCGTCCTGGCTCGGAATTCTCAAGCTTTTATTGAGCTTCTTAACGTCGGCATTGGGATGGTGGCTTGGATATGGGCGAAAAGATAGCAGTGCTTGGCGCTGGGGCGTGGGGCATAGCAATAGCCAGCATGCTGGCTGGAAGAAGCGGCTTGAACGTGCAACTGTGGTCTAGAAACGAGGCTGTCGCAAGAGACATCAATGAAAGCCGCAAAGCCAAGGCGCTGCCCGGCTGTTTGCTGGATGGGAGGCTTCACGTCTCGACTGACGCCAAAAGCGTGCTTGAAGGAGCTGATGTTGCGGTTCTGGTTGTGGTATCCTTCGGTTTGCGCGGATTCTTGGCGTCATCGGCGCCTTTTTGGCCCAGAGAGGCGAAAATCTTGTGTTGCACAAAAGGCCTGGAGGAAGACAGCTGCAAGCGCATGACTCAAGTAATACAGGATGAGCTCGCATTTGTCCCTTTAGACCAGCTGGCTGTCATGTCAGGGCCTAACCTGGCTGGTGAAATTGCGATGGGAAAGCCCGCTTCCACCGTCATAGCAAGCGAAAGCAAGGAAACCGCGAGAATTTTGCAGGGGATTTTCCACTCAGAGTCATTCAGGGTGTACGTCAGCGACGATGTAGCGGGAGTAGAACTAGGCGGGGCCATAAAAAACGTGATAGCCATAGCTGCGGGCATATGCCACGGATTGGAGCTGGGCGACAACTCTGTGGCCGCGCTGGCGACAAGGGGAATAAGAGAGATTTCGCGGCTTGGCGCAAAAATGGGGGCGAAGCTTGAGACGCTTTCCGGCTTGGCAGGAATTGGAGATGTCATAGTCACATGCGTCAGCAAGCAGAGCAGAAATAGAAGCATAGGCGAGGAGATAGGAAGAGGAGCCCCGCCGGAGCGCGTCTTAAGCGAGCGTAAGTCTGTGGAGGGAATCCACACAGTTAAGGCCCTTCATAAACTGTCCAAGATGCATGAGATATCTCTTCCTATAAGCGAAATAGTTTACAAGGTGCTATTTGAAGGATTTTCCGCTAAGGATGCCGGCGCGGTGCTTATGGAACGGGAGCCGCAACCGGAGAATAACTGAAGAATTGTCGGAGGCAAGGCAGCATGCAGTTGCATAATTGGGGGATTTTATGACATTTTTTGGTTTACTTACACTGCTAGGCGGTGTTGGGCTTTTCCTCTACGGCATGTCGGTTATGGGCGCCGGTCTTGAGAAAATAGCAGGGGGAAAAACCGAAAGCATTCTGAAAAAATTGACGTCGTCTATATTTAGAGGCGTGTTGTTGGGAACAGTCGTCACAGCGATCATTCAATCTTCATCAGCTACGACTGTCATCGTGATCGGCTTGGTCAACAGCGGTATCATGAAATTCACCCAGGCGCTCGGCATTATCATGGGAGCCAATATAGGAACTACTGTGACAGGTCAAATAATAAGGCTGTCAGATCTGTCCAGCGACAATTTCTTCGTAAAGCTTGTAAAGCCTTCTTCGCTGGCTCCGATGAGCATAATTGCAGGAATTGTGCTAACCATGTTCTTTAAAAAAGCCAAACAGAAAAATATCGGTCAGATTCTGCTAGGATTCGGAGTTCTTTTCATCGGGATGCTGACGATGGAATCATCTGTTGCTCCTTTGAAGGATTCTCCTCTCTTCCTTGAGCTTTTCTCAAAATTTCAAAACCCTTTTCTAGGGGTTTTAGTTGGCACTGTAGTGACAGGAATAATCCAGTCGTCTTCAGCCTCAATAGGCATTCTTCAAGCGCTTACCTCTACCAGCGCCGTTACATGGGCGATTGCGGTGCCTATAATACTCGGCCAGAATATAGGAACCTGCGTAACTGGCCTCATTGCATCCATAGGCGCATCCAGATCTGCTAAGAGAGTTGCTTTCAGCCATGTATATTTCAATCTCATAGGCACGGCGATTTTTCTCATAGCAATATATAGCCTGAAAGCTCTGGTCAATATTCCATTTTGGCATAATGCCATGAATATGGGCGACATAGCCAATTTCCATACTTTATTCAACATTGCGACGACTTTGATTTTCCTTCCTTTCAGCGGGCTCCTTGCAAAGCTCAGCTACAAGACTGTCCCTGAGGATGAGGAAGAAAGGCATCCTGAGCTTGATGTGATTGTTCTTGACGAACGCCTTTATGCATCCCCTTCAATGGCGATAGCCCATGCGCGAAGCGCTGTGGCTGGAATGGCTGAGCTGGCGGCTATGATTCAAAAAAAGGCGTTGAGCATCATGATGACTAATGATCTCGAAGAGATGGATTTAGCTAATAAAAGGGAAAATCTCATAGATTCCCTTGAAGTGTCCATAACTAATTATCTAGTTGGAATCGCCAAGCTTGATCTTACAGAGGACGAAGGGCTGCAGGCAGCCACTCTCATCTCTTTTATCAATGAATTCGAGCGGATCGGCGATCGAGCAATCAATATAATTCAACGCGCAGGCGAAATGACGGACAAGAGGATTTCATTCTCTGAAGAGGCCGTAACAGAGATTAAAATTCTTGACAGCGCGGTTAATGAAGTATGCGGGCTGGCCATCGACGCCTTTAAGAACCACAGCACTGATTCAGCCGAAAGAGTTGAGCCTCTGGAAGAGACTGTCGATGAAATTGTGGAGACAATACATGATCGGCACATACTTCGTCTGAAAGACGGTTCCTGCAGCATAGAAGCAGGGGTTGTGTTCCTTGAAGCCCTGAACAACTACGAGAGGGTTTCAGATCACTGTTCCAATGTCGCAGCAAAAATACTCAGCAGCATCCAGCCGATGCCGGATCCGCATACGCTTCTCAGGGAGCTTCATGAAGGTCATCAGGAAGTTTATATGAAGCTTTTATCGGAATATGAAAAGAAGTACGCTCTTCCCGCTTTCGAGAGAGCCAAGAGGCAGCAAAACGAAAGCAAGCCTCATTGAGATATAAATAGCCGCTGCAAAGCCTAAAGCTTGCAACGGCTTTTTATTGCGCAATTCAAGCAGAGCGGGCTTCCGACAGGGATATCTTGTAAGGGAATACTTGATGCTCTCTTCCCCGGATTTTGCGAGGCTGAATGCGGTCGGCATTTGTCAGCTGGAAGAATGCTATTATACCGATTTTCATCAAATGTTCCTTTTTTTGTTGATTATCCACAGAGAGGTAAGAAAGGCCAATATCAATCGCACTCGCTGTACATTCACCCAAAATAGGCTCTCCATTAGTATAGGATGAACCTATGCTCGATCATATATTTTAAGTATTACTCTATAGCATATAATTCATGGTATAGTTAATGGAAATAAATTATAAACGGCTCAAGCATTACTTCCAAATGGAAGATTTTTCTCTGTTGGATAAAGAAGAGCAGGTGAGGCATGAAAATCAATTGGAACTGTGATTTGCATACGAGCGTTCCTATTTGGAGCTTGACAGTACAGCGAGAGATAAAGTCAGATATCGGCATTTCTCATTCTGAAAGTGCATAATAAAGATTCAATGTAGGTGCATTAGCTGAAATCGCTACTGAGCAAGAGCTTTAAACAATAAAAAGGATGTGAGCCATGAAAACGACAGAACTTTTTAAATATCGGCAAGTTTTTTCCTTGGAAGTGTTTCCTCCTAAGAGAACAGCGGCAATAACAGAGATTTATCGCGCGTTGGAAAGCCTTAAGGATATTGCCCCGGATTTCATCTCTGTGACATATGGCGCTGGAGGAAGTGAAAATAGCAAAGCTACAATTGAAATCGCTTCAGCCATAAAAAACAAGTATGGAGTGGAGAGCGTAGCGCATCTACCCTGCGTCGGCCTTAATAAGCAGGAAGTGCTTTTATTTCTCAAAAGCTTGGAATCAGAAGGCATTGACAATATACTCGCTCTGAGAGGGGACATTAGTCCAGAAGATAGGCTCTCGGGAGATTTCAGGCATGCAAATGATTTGATAACGTATATAAAGGAAAATGGAGACTTCAGCATTATTGGCGCGTGCTATCCGGAGGGGCATGCCGAGTCGCCATCTATAGAAGCGGATATCATAAACCTAAAGCGCAAGGTGGATGCCGGAGCTAATCACCTTATAACCCAGCTTTTTTTTGACAATCAATATTTCTATGAGTTTTTGGAAAGAACCCGAAAAGCTGGAATAAACGTTCCAATAGAAGCGGGAATTATGCCTGTCATAAACCCCAAGCAAATTGAGAAAATGGTTACGCTCTGCAGAGTCGATCTTCCCAAAAAATTTCTCAAGATCATGGAGCGGTATGAGAACAACCCAGTAGCCATGCGTGACGCAGGCATAGCTTATGCTGTTGATCAGATTGTAGATTTGATTGCTCATGACGTTGACGGAATCCATCTTTACACTATGAATAATTCTTTCATAGCCCATAAAATTTACGAAGCGGTAGCTTCACTCGTAATAGCTTAAGTTATGCAGATTTGTTCTAAAGTGCCAATTTTGGATCTTGATTTAATAATGTACATTTAGATTCAAAAAAATATAGAAATATTGAATAACCACTTAAATTGCTGTACACTTATTCCAAGTGCGGCGAATTGAAGCTGGTTCTGCGGCTTCTCTGACACGGATTGCGAAAAAACGGCGTCTGCGATCCGCAAAGGAACGATTCCCCAGTGATTGCGAGCGTTGACATGGCAAGGCGGAGTTCGCGGCGTACATCATGGAGCAGTGGCGGATGAAGCTGGGGAAGAGATATAATCCAGGCACGGGGGAGCCGGTGCTCACCTGTGGCGGCGGCTCAGGGGCCAGGCTATGGAAGTCCCGGCTTCAGAAGCTCGGCGCCAAACCTGTGCATGAAGATCATCGCCTCGCGCTTCCCTCGCGGAACTTAAAAACGGAGCGTCATGGAGCGCAGCCTGTTTTCTAGCCATGCCCATTGCTGGCGGGTAGTCCGAGCGCGACATGCGAGGCCGCAGCGAGCCTGGCAGACAACACAGCGGGTTGCTGGCGCATGCCCAATACGGGACGAAAAAAGATCAGCGGTGAGGATTTTGGGAGAAGCACCAATTCAAGCCCTGGCCATGCGACATCACCGGGCGATTGACCCCGCGCCCGCGATGAAAGGCGCGCTCCCTTTACAAACTGCATGCCTGGGGCAAGTCTTCTGCTCGAGGACTTGCTGCATATGTTCGCCGCCAAGGAATGCGGCGGCCTTTGCAATAATGCAGGCTTCATGCGGATTCCTTGAAAAATTACCTGGGAAAGATTGAAGTCTGGCGATTTCCCTTCAAATCCGTAGCTTATATCGAAAGATGTTTTCTAGGGCGTTCCGGGGTTTGAGGCAATTGCCAGGGAGGTGCTTGAAACGGAAAGAACGAGAAGAGCATTGGATCTAGCGGCAAGGCAAAGCCTGCCTAAGGATAAATTGTAGCTATTCCGACGGCTTGCAAAGCGACAGCTATTATGAATATTTTAGTCGATTAATCTGTCACATTTAACCAAGAGCATCGAACATTAATTTTTGATTTTCCTATTGCAAATTTCGGAAATTGGCATGGAATAAAGTGCACACGGCATTTTTTTGAAAGGGCTGCGCTTTACGGCGATAATCGACAAGAATGGAATTGAATGAAATAGCTGGCGGAATTGGATTGCCAATGGACGGTTTTTTTTCAGGCCATGCAGAAGAGGCAATAAATATGGCCGAAGAATTGATGCAAGGCCAGCCCCGCAAAAAAGCGGCTTGGCATAATATGTAGGAGGTCTTTGGAAAATTACATTTATTTATGCAAGCCTGACGGCTATGGCATTGAACAATCTGGACTGCATCATATTGATTCTGCGTGCGGAAGAGTGCATGCGCAGATGTATAAAGCATCCGGCCCTCTGAAAACCGCCGTCTTCGATGCGGCAAAGGATTTATTTCCCGAAAAGGCGAATTTCAATGTAAGGTGCAAAACCGACCCGTTTCGCGAAAGCTGCGTAGGATTTGCCGCTAATGCGGCATATTCCCAAACTATGGACTGCATAAACCGGCATGCCGCCGAGGCCGAAAAATTCAGCGGCGCCCATTGTTTTCACAGTTTATTGCAAAATGAAGGGGATTCCCTTGCGGAGGCCATGGACGGCCTCGCCGGCAAAGCGCTGGATGAAAGCGCATTCGACTCTGAAGCGCTCCAGCCGGAAGGGCCGCCGCAGCTTGCTCCGGCTTCCGCCGCGGATCCGCTGAATGTTTTTGCGGAAGCGGCGGAACTGGGGCTGAAAATCGACAAAATCAACTTAATGGACTGCGAAAATCGAGATGAAGCAATATATGCATCCGTCGACGAGGTACTAGCCGAGGCCCGGATCAGAAAGCCCGGCGATAAGGCGGAGAAACTGGAAAACGCTGCGTCGGAAGCGGAAAACGCCGAAGAGCCGGCATTCGGCAAGCGCCAATCAGCGGAATCAGCGGAATCAGCGGAATCAGCGGAATCAGACGGCAGCCCTGCAGAGCCGAACGCGGAAATCGGCAAAAATTCCGATGAATCTCCCTTTAGCTGCGGAGGCGCCGGCCAAGAAGCGGCGGAGCGGCCGCTTAAGGCTTTTTACAGCGCAGAGCTTGATTCAAGGAGCAGAAAAGATTCATGCGGCATAATAAGCTGCGCCATGGATCAAGCCTTGCCGGAAATCGGCAAAGAAGACGAAGAGAAAAGAAAAATTGAATTGAAGCGCATTAAAGGGGAAGGCGAAGCTAAAAAGAAGAAAAATGGCGGCGAAAAGGGCGGATTCAGAAAACGCGCCGCGGTGCGGGCCGCTTCTGAAGGAAAGGCATATGCCATAATAAATGAATCTATTTTCGGGGCGCCGCGGATATTCCTCGCATTCTTAACCTGCAACGCCCTGCTGGGCCGCAAGGGGATCATATTCCTTTCCGGCGGGGAAAGCTCAATCAGGGACAATATTCTCAAAATATTCAGCTTTTTAGGATCGACCGCTATAATGCTTGACTATAAGCATGCCATAATCAAGGCGACTCAGCTCCTGAGTCCGCCTATAAACGGCAGAAATGCAAAAGCGCAGATTTTAAAAGGCGTAAAAAAGCGGCTTTGGATAGGCGGCGTTGTGGGAACTCCGCTTTTCTTGCCGCATGTTCCCTCTAATTTCATCAAATGCAAAAAAGAATGCTCATCCTTAATATACTATTTTATAAAAAATAGGGCATGCATTCCTATTTATGGACTAAGAAGCAGCCTCGGCTTAAAAATAAGCTCTCAGGATGTTGAGGGGGCGAACAATAGGATAGTTTCGAACAGGCAAAAGAAAAATAATGCAGTAAGTTTCATTATTCAAGCAAGTTTGCTGCAACGGCTGCAAGCAAGTGTTGCGGTCAAACTCATGGATATAGTATTTTTGATCAATGCTTTTGCTTGCTGCGCCTGTGCGTTTTCAATTCTGTGGATCCGCTTGCGCATGGCATGAAGGTGCGCTGGGATAAGAAAGCCTTATGAATGGGGCAAAGGCTGGGTTTCACCGCTTTTCGCGGGAGTGGCCAACAGCGGTTGGGGCTTGCTGGCTTAGATGGGTTTTCATTGCCTTGCCTTAGCAAACGGTTGGATCTATATTAATGAATTGGCGTTTTTTGCCCTGTTTCCAACACCTGCTTGGAGTTAGCAGATATACGAAAACTCACAGCATTATTTTTCTTATGTCAGATCTAGCATAAGAAAAAAGGCATGCCGTGGAGCCAAAGGGGAAGCTTTAATTTAGCATTGTTGTCGTGCTTGAAGCGAAATGGCGGGGATTGCATAATTGGATAAAGATAGGGGATGTCAAATTTTCATTTTAATTATAAATTCATAAAATAAGGAAAACATATATATCATTATAAGATTATAAATGTTGATTGATAGTTTTTCATTTTTAAATGTATATTCTAATTAACTTTTGAGATTTCATGCTCTTTTTGCCGGTAAATAATGAAATAAACTGTCGGAACAGTTCCGAGTTTTGCTGTTCTTTTTGAAATGGATTTCCTTGTCCACAACAGGCGCATAGACCACATGAAGATGATAGTGGTACATGTCGCGCCCAAGCCGTTCGGACAGCGCCCTGCTGCGCTTGCCGGCGTGCACGGCCGCCGACGGGACGCATTGCTCCCCGCCGATTTCCTTGACGGCAAGGCGGCAGGCTTCTTCAAAAAAGGATTTGGCGTACCCGCAGCCCCCGTTGTTCGCAAAGTAGGCGCTGTTCACGTCAAAGGCCAGTTCATCGACAATGTACGGGTTTTTGCCAAGCCCCCTTGTGCTGATCGCGCCCTTGGCAAGCATGGCGTCAAAGGCGGCTTCATAGCCCCCCGCGCTCGGCTTGAACCGGACGTTAAAGGCGGCGCGTTCTTTGACAATATCCTCGTTCATGCAGCCGGCGTTCTTCCGCTCGTTGCGCCGTTCCCGCTTGTTCAGCCCGTCGCACCTGCACCGGGCGTTTCGGACTACGGATTTGTCAGCCATAAAAAACTCCCTTCCACAAATTGAAATTATAAAAGGCGGCAAAGGTTTTATCCCGACGCCCTGCGCGTGTGACGGCTGCGACGGTGTGACAGTCGTTTTATAAATACCCCCCTGCGTTTTTTTGGCGGGGGCATGTGTGTGAATGAACCGTCGCGCCGTCACACTGTCACGCCCGGTTGAATCCGGTCGCTCCCGGCCGCCCTGCCGGGTCATGGTTATCGTTCTGCTCTTGCGGCCGCAGTCAAGGTCGATGATGATATTGTTTTTTCTGAATAAGCCGATGTCGACCTTTAGCCGCCGCGATATGGTGAGCGGGGCAACGTCCGCTTCGGGGTCAATCGATTTCAGCGCGTCGCAGAGTTCCGTGGCCGTTCCGCTCCAAGCGTCCTGTAAAAACCCGTCCGCCAACAGGAGAAGCCGCTCGTCCTTTTCCTCCGTCTTTTCTTCCGGAAGCCGGCCGTCGCCGAAAGCCCATTTGCAATGCTCGGGACCGAAGCGCAGCTTGAAGCAGAAGCCCTAGATGTCGCGGTTGGCGATGGCCGGCTTCGCGTCCCGCCCCGTCCGCGTGTCTTTTTCGAGGACGAACACGCCGTCCGCTGAGCCGGCCTTCGCTTGCCCGTTATCTCGCGCAGGGCGACCGTGTCGCGGCGGTCGCAGGCGTAAATGTTCTTGTCAAACTCCGAGTCGCGTATGCGCTCCAGCGTGTCGATGACGATGAGTTTCGTGTCGGGGCGTTCGTTCAGATGGCTGTGGGTCTTCTCCAGCAGGCCGCTGCTGATTCCGAACGCGGCGGTGGCGGGTTTCAGCCGTGAAATGTCAACGGAATCCGCTTTGATTTTGTTCAGCCTGCCCTGCAAGCGCGGGCAGTTATCCTCAAGGGCAAGGTACAGAACATCGCATTGCCCGGAGGAAAACTCCCGCAGCCTGCCGCCCGCCGCCACGTTCACGCAGAGGTCAAGGGACAGCCGCGACTTTCCGATTTTGCCGCTCCCCGCGAGAATGAAAAGGCATGCGGGGCGGCATCTTTTCCACGGCGAACCTCAGCGGCTCGCACTCATGCGCCATGAGCGCGCTGCCGTCGACGGCGCCGAAGGTTTTCGGCGCGGCTTGATTGGTGTTTTCGTTCATTGAATCCGCTCCTTTCCGAATTGGCTTTTTATGGTTGCGTTTATCTATGTGAAAAGCCTCTCGGAGGTTGCGCCGACAGCAGAGGGGCTAGAATGTTTTTGTGGTATTGTTCATGTTTTCGTGGTACGATGCTTGTTGGAAACGGAGCGGGGGCGGGAAACGCTTCACCCGCTTTTTCAAAGCGTGCGGCCCACTCTGACGGTTAGGCTGCGCCATAACCGCCGTGGGCGCTGCCGCAGGCTTGCCGCTACAGGCGGGGTTACGACTTCGGAAATCGTCTTGCCTTGCGGCAAACCGTTTTCCTCGCTACAAAGCACTCGTGCCGCGCCGACAAATCGGAATTTGTATATTGTGGGAGATTGAAAATATGGATTTTGGATTAAAAGACAAGGTAGCCTTGATAACAGGCGCAAATAACCCGCAGGGAATTGGCGCGACAACCGCATTGGCGTTCGCCCGTGAAGGCGTTGGGCTTGTGCTTGTATACAAGAAAATCAAGCGCGAATATGACGAAAGCAAAACCAACCGCGACGGTCTTGACCGCTATTACAAAGCAAACAGCGGCGATACATCGG
>JAISZB010000166.1 GCA_031269465.1 Clostridiales bacterium
TTATTATGAAGCCAATAATCAATTATATTATGTGTAATTAAGTTTCTTCTCCGAACTGAACCATTCATTCCCTCCTAGGATTTTGGAACGCCAAAATGAAGTTGGCGCTGCAAGGTGACATGGGGCCTTCGTTGAATACGTTCGATTAATTATTTATAATTATGCAGAATATGAACTTAAATTTTATAATATATAAATTAATTGCAAATCCAAAATCCGTTTTATTCAGAGCTGGTCAAAAGCCAAAAAGCAGGGGTTCGTCGGCATCGCAAAAATCCCTGCGTCTGCGGCCATGCGTGCGACATTTGAAAGAGCGGACGCCTTCTTGTCGCAGACACAGGCTGTTTCGAGGGCGTCGGCGGAGAATTTCGCGGCGTTCAATTCCGCAACGCCCCTTTTTTCGCCTATGCGGAAGGATCTGATAATCCAGCCAAAAGAATTGTGTAGCTCGACCAGTAGAGGAACTGCGGACATTTTATCGTATTTCCCACTGTAATGCTTATCAAGTCTACACATTCCACTTGTATGCTCTTTTTGGGATGAGTCTCTGATTCCTGGCGTACCCAAGCCACTCTGGTCATCTTCCCGTCTCCGAGGCCGTGCAAGGCGCCTTTGATGGATGCCTTGGCGTTGGCTGCTGCGGCATGAAGCAGCCATTTAAGACTCTCTGTACTCACTATTATGCCGAATTTAGTCTGTTCAACCTTAAACAGTTCCTCAAGCTTTTTATAAGAGCTGAATGCAACTTTAATAGTCGATCCGGGAGCGATGTTCCCTGCGGCGAATTTCTGCGGTTCTTCTCCAGAAACGCCGGGTGCCGCCTCAAGCCTGGCGTATTGGGGATAATCGAGGGCTTCCGGCGAAAGCTCTTGCCGCCTTTTTCAGGAGCATCGAAATAGGCCGCGCCCATTTCATCGGTTTCGGGCAGGAGGCATTTTTTTCGCGGCTCGGCATTTCCTCGCGGATTTTACACACCGCCGACAATGCTGCAGGATATGAGACCCCGGCACCCGAAGGGCGGAATATCCCCTTTTATCTGTCGATGCGGCATAGGTCGCTAAAAACCATTTAGCCGGAGGCGCAGTCGTCTTTTCGAATATCGCTCCCGCCGTCGAGGAAGCCTGATATCTGCAAGCGGAGCATCCTTAAAGCGGATCTCTAAAAGCACAGGATTTGGAAATGGATTATCGGATACTCCAACTCCAAACTCTGCGCATATTTGACGCTAATTGACTGGATTTACTGAGCCTCCTCTTGAAGAACACCGTCCAGTAAGGAATTCACCTTCTCAAAAGTCAGTTTCAATTCCTTCGCTATGGATTCAGGGGAATGCTTCAAAATGTAAAGACGACAGATCTGGTATGATTCGTCCTTTTCCTTTAACTCTTCATCCTTTTCTTTTAACTCGAGATCGTCCAGGGATATATCTGATTCAACCTCAAAATCCAATCCGAATTCATTTTTTTGTATTTTTGCCTTCCAGAGGCATTTAATATCTCTTTGCCTTCGGCAATGTCCAGCTGCATGAATTCCGCTATGTCCTCCGAGTACTCGGCAAGCGCATCCTTAGATCCTATGTCGCAGTTCTGAGGCTAGCCTTCCAATGACACTGCCCTGCTTTCCAGCTTGGATTTGCCGCGAGCCTCTTCAGCGGCTCGAGTGTATATCGCGCTCTTGGTTTTTGGGGGTTCTACGCCCATGCTTAATTCCTCCCAATGCATATTTTATCATGCTCTTCAATAATATTCAATGAAATTACGCAGGACCGGCAGGCAGGATAGCTTCATCACTGGCGGTGGAGCGCACGTCATGGGAGGCTGGCAATCAATGTTGAATTACATCAAATTTGGCGCAGGGAAGAAGATGTCCGCAGTTTCCTCGATACATCAAGACTCCGGCAACTCGGTCAAGGCTGGGAAGACTCTCGGATATCTGTTCGGATGCGCAGTATGCCAACAGGAATTTTATATGTTGCTTGCATGTCGATAAGAGGCGCATATGAAAAATACTGAAAGCCTTTTTATCGAAAATAAGCCTGATAAACCCTAAGTGATTTCCGCTTCACCCTAAATTCAACTTGCAAAATGCAGAGGCGGCTGAGTTCTTAAAATAACTCAGCCGCCTCTGCTCTATTCGAGCTTCTCAACTCTCAACTACAATAAGCGGCACAACCATCTCTTTCATGGAAAGCCCCGCATGCGCCGCAGCGAAGTCGTTATAGCTTCCGTCCTCGCCTCTTGAAGTAATGCAGATATCAGAAACTGCCAATGCAATATAGTCTCCTAAGAAATCAAGCGACTTGGCATGGGGCGTTCCAGGCCCGAATAGCTCCGTTTCAAGCGCCTCCCACTTCGCCATTAAAATGAAGCGATCTTCAAAAACTTCCCTCCACTTTTCAGGAAACGCCTCCCTAAACTTCTCCTTGACAAAAAGAGAAATGCATCTAGACTCCAAAGTCGGAGGCATTGACAAGCATTCGTTAATTTCTGGATAATCCTCAATGCAAAGAGTCTCTACATCAGTCAGCCCATGATCAGCGGTTATGATAAAAAGGGTGTCCTTTGCGCCTTCGCAGAGATCCTCGACTGCTCTTGAGCACTGCTGCATCATAGATTTTATGCTTGGCGCATAGCAGCCCTTTTCGTGCATGCTGTGATCAGGCTGGTCTGAATACGCCAAGATGAGGCGATTGCCCTCCTTCTTTAATAGCCTGCTTGTTGACGAGCATAAGCTTCCAATGTCATAAGCCTTATGTTGCTGGGAAAACGGGGAAACTCTGCAGATCTCAAGATCTGAAGCAACTTCGGCGATTTTTTCTTCAATAGGTTTAAAAGGCATGTACTTAGACGCTAAAGGCTCTCTAGACGCCTGCTTTTCTGAGCCGTGCACCTTATTGCTGAATAAGTCAACGGCTTTTCCAATCTCTTCGAACCAGCATGACCATCCAAGCCACCCATGCTCTATGGGGGAGAGTCCGCTGCTGAAGCAGGTTATGGCTGCGGTTGTAGTGCTTGGATATACGCTCGATATGTCAGCAACTTTATGCCTGCACAAGAAGCTGTTGGGAATATTGGCCTCAAGCATGTCGCTGCCCATCCCGTCGAAAATAATGAAAGCCACATTTTTAAATCTCTCCGCAAGCCTAGAATCAAGAAGAGAAAGAGTCTTGTTAATCGGCTCAGCGCCGTAATGAGCCATAATTGAATTGGGTATGCCAAGAATGCTGTTGCTGTAATCAGGTAAGACAATGTCCATGACAGCCTCCAAATATGCTTTAATTGAAACCCCGCCTTATAGGCGGGGTTTCAATTAAAGGCGCATTATCCAGAAACGATTGCTTCAATTGCCAAAACACAATATCCGCTTAGTGCAGCCACTGCTTACTCAACTCAAACGCAATGGCTTCCGGTTCATCAGATTTGGCGCAGGAGACTCCCGCCTCAAATTCCATTAGGCGGGAGAGGAATGCGCCCCGCTGATTCTGCACTGCCGCAGCTGGCCGCCCTTCAGGACTGTTCAGCCATAAACCGCAGCCTGCAGGCTTGGCGTTCGCTAAGAACGCGCTTGAAAGCCGCAGAGCCCGAAGCCGGGGCAAACTCCCCGGAGCGCCTGCATATTCTTGGACGGCGCAGCTTCCCAGTGGAAGCTTAGGCTCGCCGATCAGGACTTGCAAGCGCAAGCCCCCGCCTCAAATATCAAAAGGTTTTAACCTTGAGATATTAGGCGGTGGGTTATTGACCATTGATCTATTCAATCATATACAGCGGCCTCTACAGCTGGCGCTGACTTTGCGCTCACTTCAACGCCCTCTGCCGCCGCCGCTTTTATATTCACTCAAATTCAATGTCTTCTATCGCAACCATTACTTTATCTTTTAAATCCTCATGAAGGGATCCGATGAATTCCTTCAAAATTTCACGAAATGCCAGCTCGTCAGAGCTGATGGAATAGATATCCTCGCCTTTGCTTCCAAAATGTCGCCTATGAATGGCAGCCAGCTCCTCAGGAGCAAGCTGCTTGAAAATCTCAATAATCGCATTTGAGTCAAGTTCAGCGTCAAAAAAAAGGTTGTCCAAATCTGCAAGGGATCTGACTCTATCCAATATTATTGAGACTTTCTCAAAAATCAGCTCGCACCGCAAAATGTCCGCTATCATCTTGCGGTAATCGGCTTCGCTCATATTCTTTCCAAGTGAAAATAGAAGCCTGCGTCCGCCTCGCGCGTCTTGAACGCTTTGCGAAACGGGAAAAAAGCCCTCCAGCGCGCCTCTCTTGGCCGCCAGGATTATTTCTTCAGTCAGTTTAGGGATCCAGCCAATAATGTATGACCTTGCATCAAATCTTTGGAGCGGATCAGCATCAACTTGATTGAGCGCCGTCTCCTCAAAAACCTCACCGCATGCCACCGCAATGAGCTTTGCTTGTTCCCGCGGCGTTTTTCCGCCCAATTTCCCAGCAATCTCCTTGATATCCTCACGGCAGAGACCGAGATCCGCGCAGCTTCTGCCGCAAAGCTTCAATCCCAATGCAGCTGAAAACACCTGCTCAAATATGTTGAAGCGCCGGTTTTCCTCTTTGAAGCAACTCAGCCGGTTTATGTATTCTCCTTGGAACCTGCCGCAGAATATGTTTTCACAGCATAGGCTGGACAAATACTCTTCCATGAACTCTATTCCAGCTAGCGGCGCCGAGACGGAAGCTACAGGGTATCTGAGAGATCCGTGGGTCTCCTGCGCCCCGAAATAAGGGTCGTATTTCGCAAAGAAGCGGCTTGCTTTTTCATCCATCATGACGTTGTATCCATTATTGCCAGTTTGAATCCTATTTTTAAGAGCCTGCGAATAAAGCTCCTTCGCGCTTTCCATCTTCTCCAGCGCTACGGCAATCCCCTTCTTGGAGAGATCTGACATTTTTTCCTCTTTTATCGCCTCCACAGCCGCCTCTGGACTTTCATACGATTTAAGGCAGAGGCCAATCTGAAAAACTCTGGAATCCATTAGGCTTTGAGCGGCTTCAACTCTCATGGAGCTGCTGAAGCCGTCTTCCTTCCCTTTTATGGCCTCAGAGAGATTTTCTATTAGCTCAATCTGGACCCTTTCCATTTCAGCGTCAGAAATAAGCTTTTTAGCATGCGCTTCTTGAATCAAGGATGAGAAATAATGCTCAGGATTCAAGAGGGTTCTGTCTATCAAGGATTTTTTCTCAATCCCATCCATACTCATAATCCTCTTCCTCCTCTTCGCCTCTAACCTCGTCCTCGTCCGCTTCCTCAAATGCTCCCGGACTGAACGGATCTCGCCCGAAGCGCACATTGCGCGCCATTCGTTCCATCTCTCTGGAGCCAAGAAGCTCAATCGAGCCTTCGCATACGCCATCGAAAGACGCCTTCATCCATTCCAGAAGCTCCTGGTCGCTAATTAGATCCATAGTTTCATTTTTATAATAATAAAACATTTCAACCAGCTCATTAATAGTGTCAGCATAATTGTATTTTGATAAATATGGGGAATCGCAAAATGTTTTTATGATATTCAGAATTATTCCTACTCCAAGCTCTATGCGTCCGGAATCCTTGAGCGAAATGTCCCTTGTCTCTGCAAGCTCCATAGCCTGCTCTCCAGTCAAGTAAAGCCCGAATTGCGCCGTCTCTGCGTTAAGCTTTACAATTTCATTTGCCGCCTGCTTCAAAACCAGTTTTGAATCGCTTATTTTAAAAGCGGTGAGATCAAAATTCATCATTCGCCCCCCTTCGCATGACTGGAAGCCGCTCTGTATAGACTTCTGCGGATAAAGCTTGTATATTTCTAAAAGCCAAATTTCCCAAGTTAAATCTCAAATTTTTCTTGAGATTGCCCTGAAGAGGGGCTTGCGCATCGACTTTGAGCCTCCGGCAGGCAAGCCTGAAAAAACACAGTTTGCTTCCATCATGCGTTTTTTGAGTTGTTTCTCTTCTTCTTTCATACGCGCAAAACGAGATTAGCCTTGTTCTTTTTAGTTAGCGCCTTTTAAGAAGTTGATTAAAGGCCTTAAAATGCAGGTGCCTTCTCATGAAATTTGGATTCTGCTTAAAAAATGAAATTGATTCAGTCTGCACGTTCACTGGCTATTTATTTCCAAACAGCTTCGCGATGAAATGCCTGAGTCATAACCTATGCGTCAGTTGCTTTTGCAGACATGCGGTTGCGGCAAACCGCATTTTTCGACAAGGCGTCTTGTCTAAAAATGAATAGATTGCTTGAATTCGCCAGTCTCTTCCAGAAGCTTTCTCCATTGGCGTCATACTTTTACGATTTTGAGCCCTTATGTATCTTTCATTAATATTCCGGCTGCAAAATCAGCGCGAAGCCTAGGATAGGCGCCTGAAAAAATCTGAGCGTCTCAGTCAGGGCTGTAATGAAACTCTCTGAATCAGTTAAGACGGGCGTTGCATATGAAATCATTTTAAGCCAAGTCAATCGCTGCTTTTGGAAATGCAAGATATAAATATTTGCCGCTTAAGTTTATGTTATAGCTCTTAGGAAGATTTGTCAAGAAAAGTCCTGATAAAATCTGTTAAAGTCAAATTCAGTCTCTATTTCCAATACGAACACTTGGGCTAAAAAGTGAATCATAGAACATTATAGTGATTATCTTTTTTATTTCCAAATTATTGCAAAAAAAGAAGCGATGCTTGTCGCATCGCCCCTTTTCATTAACGGCTTAAATTGACCTTAAGAGTTAAGAATCGCTTTGGCCTTTTCATCGTTGGCATCAGATACATATTTTATGCCAGTCTCCTTCTCCGTCTCCCTGTTGGCAGTGAAAAGATCGTCTCTGGAGATGGATGGGATGTTGAAGCGCCTCGCTCCCGCCATGAGTTGCTGCAGCCCTGCCGAAAGCTTGTCTGACAATGTCCATGCGGCTATTGCGCCCAGAGGGATATCTTTGATTTCATCCGCTCCGACTTTGTTCTTGACTTCGAAGTAGCCCGCAAAGATCTCCTCCGGCGTCGCGCCGATTTCCTCTGAAATAGACTTTGGAAGCTCCGTCCAATTGGAGCTGAGCTTCTCTTTTCGCTCAGGATGCAGAGCGCCCTCGATGTTAGAGCCGACAAATCCGGGGATCATAAGGGCTCTGCCCATGCATACGAGTTTGGTGAACGGAGCTCCGAGAGCCAGCGCCTTGAAGATGTGATCTTCACGCGCAAACCCGCCCGCAAATGCCAAATCCACGACATCTTCGCCCTTGTCTGCAAGGATCTTGGCGTATTCGTAGGATTTAGAATGAAGATTTATTGAGGGCACGCCCCAGCTTTCCATCATGTACCACGGAGACATTCCGGTGCCGCCTCCAGAGCCGTCAATTGTAAGAAGATCCAGCTTGGCGTCTGTAGCGTACTTGATGGACATGGCAAGAGCCTCCATGCCGTATGAGCCCGTTTTCAGGGTGATTCTCTTGTAGCCGAGCTTGCGCAGGTATTCCACGGAACCCATGAAATCCTTTTCTACTTCCTCGGCGCTGTTGCGATTGGTATACCCCAGCCTGCTGTGGCGCGCGAAGGATCTGATTGCGCCGCTTTTAAACGCGGATTGCACAGTCGGATCAGACGGATCCGGATCAACTATATAACCTCTGTTTTTCAGGAACAGCGCGTATTCAAGGCTGGCGACTTGGATTTCGCCCCCGATGCATTTTGCGCCTTGACCCCACTTGAGCTCGATTACCACCTTGTCGCCGTACTTTTCTATAAGGTACTCGGCAACTCCGTTGCGCGTATCCTCCACGTTCATCTGGACGATAATGGCGCCGGCGTTGTCATAGTACTTCAGATAGCAGTCAATTCTTCTATCGAGTTCCGGCGCTGACTTGATGGCGCCGTTTTCCAAGACAGACGCTTTGTCAACTCCAACAACGTTCTCGCCTATGACAATCGGATATCCTACAAGAGCGGCGCCTATAGCAAAGGACTCCCAGTATTTAGCGGCAATGAAGGTTGAGCCAAGAGCTCCCGTCATTATGGGCACTTTAGATTTCGTCTTCACGCCTTTGCCGAACTCAGTCTCAAGACAGACATTAGGGAAAATGCAGTCGTCGGGTTCGTTTGAAAGCGAGGATCCAAGCCCTGAAGCTCCATAGTTGTAGCCCTGGATCCTCAAGTTGTTGTAGCTTACCCCCAAGTGATTCGTGTTGGCGCTCCCTGAAGTTACAGCTCCAAAATCACGTGGATAGAGCATTTTTCTTCCCTTCAAGGAAGACATCCAAGTATCGCATTTGCCTTTGCAGTCGGCGCGGCAAAGCGTACACAGGCCGGATTCGGCCGGCGTGCCTCGATTGACGGTGTTTAGAACGTCATTGTTCTTGTTGTACTGGATCATTAATTGCATTCCTCCTGCTTTTTATTTGCTCTGCGCGCTAGCGCGCAGAGCCTGCAGAGCGGCGCCTATGCCGCTTGAAGAAGGGTTAAGCGCTACCTACGCAAGGCGGCGCTTAAGATGCGTGGATGAAAGCACTTCCATTTCAAGTTGCCGTCAAAAAACAATAGTTTAGAGCTGCCTTTCCATTGCTCCCCGCTTTTATGCAAAAGACGCATTCTAGAAAGCTTATGATGGCGCTGAAATAGAACATAGCTTTTCACGCTGAGGTGAAGTTGAACTACATGCCTGCTTTCCCAAGTAAAAACTTCAGATGAATCCAAAAAATAGCGCGCCCATTAGGCGCAAAAATATAGGGGGCTTTAAACTTATTTGGGCGAAAGGCAAAACGCGCATGAAAAGCTTGTAAAATCAGCGCTTGAGTCAATAGACGCCGGGCGATCCCCGCTAGAGTTTAAAGACCCAAATATAGTTCTTGGCTCTTTGAACAGTAAAGTTTTTATGAGCGCAGGCTAATAGTACAATAATAAATATAATCGTTTTCTGAAAAATAATCAAGAAGCAACATATCAAGACAGTGTAAATTCAACAAAATTACTATAATTCTGGAAACATTTCGCATGATAAAAAAGCGTTCCTGCGATATTTCCACGCAGTTCAGAAAAAGCTCGGATTAGCCTCAAGTGCTGCAATTAAAACTGATTTACAGTCAAATGTACTGATTTAGGAGCTTAATTATCCATTGGGAGGTGCGCCGGTATCGGGATGTCGCGCTCGCTGTATAGATGAACTGCGCTTTATAGGGAGATTAAATTATATCTTTTTTCATTTCATTTGGCAGTCCTTCTGGATCCAAAGATAAGCCCAACTAAAGCTCAGAATTTGAAGCAGGATTATATAGTTAGCGTGAAAAGCCGATATCAATCGCACCTTGAAAGTGGATAACAAGACCTCAGAATCGATGCATTGGACTGAAAATCAGTATATTTTGCTCGCATCCCAATTGACTTGCCTTGGCATTTAGTATAGACTAATAATGCTAAGCTCTCATTTTCACTAAAAAAATGCTAATTGCACAATAGCCTTTGATAGCGCTATCATGCTAGGGCCTTTCGTTGCATATGCTGATTTGCATATAAAACTGTCTGTTTTGGTGGTTAATTATACAGCGAGTGAGAAATGCCGATATCAATCTCACCACTCAATGGTTAATCTCCCAAGCAGGAACGTTTGACTGCAAATAGGCATATCCACATATCCGAAGCGTTACGATTTAGGGGATTTTGAGGCCGGATTTCACTGGATAATCCAGCACCAAAATCGGCGCGTCAGAATGGCCATTGATTTATTTGAGCGCCTTGCTTAAATCGCTCGGAAAACGCCTGCGGGCAAAACACCTGAGGAGGAGTTTGACATGGCAGTGATCGATCTTGAATTCCCGTCTTACAATCAAAGGGACGCAATAAAAGCATGGTTGTATACGCCCCTAGACGCCCCGCCGCGCGGCGTCGTGCAAGTGGTTCACGGCCTTATGGAGCATTCCCGAAGATACCTGCATTTGATTTTAAAGCTCAACGACGCGGGATTTGCGGTATTTGCCGATGATCACGCAGGCCACGGCCTCACTGGAACCATCAACTCCACCTTGGGGGACTATGGGGACAAGGGGCATATGACCGCAATAGAAGACGAGCATAGCCTGCGCCAGATAGCCGCCGAAAAGTATCCGGATATCCCGTATATCATGTTCGGGCACAGCTGGGGCTCGATGATTGCAAGAGCCTATGCCGCCCACCATGGCGAGGGAATGTCCGCGCTTATCATCTGCGGCACCTGCGCAGAGCTTCCAGCTCTAGATCCGATGGCTGACGAGCTTGAGAAGCTGATCGCTGAGGGCAAGGGAAGCGAATCCGACATCTGGACGGTCACCAAGACTTTCGGTTCCATGAATGATCGCATAGAAAGCCCCGCCACCCCGACTGACTGGATTTCAAAGGACGCAGGAATCGTCCTGGATTACCTTTCGGATCCCTACAACAACTTGAGAATCCCCCCAACCTTCCAGTCCACGTACGATCTGTGCACGCTGGTCAAAGAGATAACAGGAGAGCAGTGGGCGGAGAAAGTGCCCAAGAATCTTCCGATCTACAATATAGCGGGCGATGAGGATCCTGTCGGCTATTACGGGGAAGGCGTCTATAGAGTATCCAACTGGCTTATCAGCACCGGACACAAAGATGTGTCCACAAAGCTCTATCCAGGCCATAGGCATGAAATCCACCAGGATCGGGATATTCGCGACGAAGTCGCTTCCAGCGTGATAGATTTTATAAACCGCGCTTTGGGATGATAGCTTATCCTTGATTAAGGCGAAATGCCTAAAATTTTAGATTCTCTAATTTTACAATCGCTCAACGCAACCTCTCCATATATTCGCGGGCAAGCTTTAAAGTCCTTCAAAAAGTAATCCAAGCATCTGATTGTCTCAATTGAAAAAGCGCCCCTTTGCAAAAGCGAAGGGGCGCTTGCTCATTAAGCAACCAGTGGGATTGAGATGATCCTATTCATTTCCGCTCAGCATTTTGAAGGCCTCAATGAGCATTCTGCAACTTCTTCTGCCTCCAACTCTAAACTAGAAACGGACAAGTACTCTTCATTGCCAAATTACCCAATTTTGTTTGATTATTTCATAGATATGACCAATGTCGCCCTCACCCGCGAAACGACTCATATCGAAGAAGTCTTCACTCACATCGAGCCACGCAAGTTCCTTCTCTTCGCCGCTAACCTCCACTTCTTGCGCTAATTTGCCTGCATAAACCTCGACGCGGCAAGCGCCCTTGAGAAAGTATGTGTAGTCCATAAGCCGGACAAGTTCGATGTCAGCTATGCTTGTTTCCTCGCGGAGTTCACGATAAGCGGCGGCGAGCCCATCTTCGCCCGGCTTGATTTTACCTCCGACAAGGTTGTAAAGCCCTTTATACGGATCCTTGCGCCGCTTGCAGAACAGCGCCTTCTCAGATGTAGGGTTGAATACCCAAATCACGTTTAGCCCTTGCAATGTTTGCCCTCCTTTTCGCGCCACATCAAATTCTCCTGTATATTAAACGCCTAAATCAGCCCGCAGTTGCTGAGGCAAGCCCCCGCAGAGCTTACATTTTCAGATTGAGATTTTAGGCGCAGAGAGATTCGGACAATTCTTCACGCATATACGATATCATAGCTACTCCCTCCTCCTGAAACGGGGATGCTCTGCGCACTAGGTAAATGTTTGCAGGCCCCTCTCCCTTGCAACGCTTCTCAAATTGCTGCTCAGTCTTAATCTGACGCGCAGCCAAATGCATTGATAGATTGATTATCCACTTAAATGCCTTATAACCAAAAACCGCAACTTTCCTACGCGCGCCAGCATAGCTGTCCGCATTTTTGTTTTCGGCCTTTCTCCAAAGGAACATGAAAATCATAGCAGATCAGCCCGTTTTATACCTTTCCCCAGATCCAACCGTTACGCGATGAATTGAGTTCAAAGTCAGGCGCATCCCCTTCATCCCTTAACAAAGATTGGTTTATTTCTAATTGCTGCATTTCGTTTTATTGCGGCCAGCTCATAATTAAGTTCCTCGAGCATCAGCTCCTATTCAAAGCTTGCATTGTCTCTATGCTTATATAGCGCCCATATTTTGCCGTCCTCCTCCGTGCGATAAAAATATCGCCGCAGAGCTATGCGGCGGCATAGTCATGACCTCTTTCGATTTCAGCGAAATAGAGACTGCGTTTTGACATTCCAAATCTGTCAGTAAACAGTGCCGCTGCCCTTTACTGGCTTCACGTTGCAATATCCGCCAAACTTCCGGAAATTCGCATTGCAAGCAAGGGGTGCAAATTCAATCATTTTCAGCAAACTTTCGCCGCTGCAACTAATGTATTTCATTATATTAGATTTATGAGAGCTTGTCAGAGCTTTTACGAGACGCAATGCATCTATACTGATTTGCATATGAAACTGCCTATTTTGGAGCTTGATTATACAGCGAGCGCGAAATGCCGATATCTGCATTTCGCGCAGCTCTATGGACAGTCAAGCTCTAAAGTAGGTGCATTGGACTGCAAATCGCTGACTTTCATTGGAAAACTCAGATTTCCAAGCTGGATTATATAATGCTTCACTGGGTAAATTGGCTCCGAAATCGCTTCATTTGCCTGCGAGTCAGTATATCGATGGTAATGGAAAAGCGCATTGCCCGCATGCCATTTCGTCTCGTTTTTCTTTACCAATGGCAAAATTTAAGTGAAGATGTGTTACAATAGTTCTATTGTTTGAATTAATGGACTTATGGACGGAGCAGAGACATGGATATATCAGAACACGCTAAACTGATCAAGGAGCAATTTAAGGCGTCGCGGCGGATACTCGCCGCAATCGGCGATGAAACGCGTCAGTCAATTATCTTGACTCTTATGGAAATGGAAGTTAAAGGCGAGTGCGAGGGCATGCGAGTCGGCGAAATCACAGCGAAGACGCACCTCTCCCGACCGGCGGTATCCCACCACTTGAAGATCCTGCTCGAAGCGGGCATGATCGGCGTGACCCCAGAGGGAACGAAGAATTTTTACTGGCTTACTCTCGGCGCGCAGTGGGATGCCTTTGTCGCGCTTGTTAATAACATAGAGCAGCTTCGCGCATTTGGAGGAAACTGCGATTGCTAGGAGGATTATTTATGCAGTACAGAATTGACGAACGCACTGGCAATAAGCTGTCGATCTTAGGATTCGGGTGCATGCGCTTTACGCGCGGCGTAAGCGGCATAGACCAGAAAAAGGCAGAGCAGCTCATACTGCGCGCAATTGACGCGGGCGTAAATTACTTCGACACGGCGTACCTTTACGGAGGTTCAGAGGTTGCGCTCGGTAAAGCGCTTGCGATAAGCAATGCGCGCGATAAAGTATATATCGCCACGAAGCTGCCCATTGCCAACTGCCGCAGCGGGAAGGATTTTGACAGGTTTTTCAGTGCTCAACTCACTTCGCTGAATATTGACTGCATTGACTACTATCTAATGCACAATATCAACAGCTTGGCGCAGTGGAGCGAACTATGCGATTGGGGCGTCCGAGAATGGATTGCTGAAAAACGCTCTTCAGGAAACTTGAGGCAAATCGGCTTTTCGTTTCACGGCGCGAAAGATGAGTTTGAGAAAGTGCTTGACGCTTTCGATTGGGATTTTTGCCAGATACAGTACAATTACTCAAACGAGCAGTACCAAGCAGGGGTTGGCGGACTCAAAAAGGCGGCGGCGAAGCACATGCCCGTAATCATCATGGAGCCGCTTTTAGGCGGAAAGCTTGCGAATGGACTTTCTCCCTCGGCGATTGAGTCTTTCAAAAAAGTCAACGCCGACCGCTCCCCTGCTGCATGGGGGCTTCGCTGGCTATGGAATCAGCCGGAAGTCACAGTCGTGCTGTCGGGTATGAATGAAATGACTCAATTAGACGAAAATCTCGCGGAAGCGGATAAAGCTGCGCCGGGTTGCCTGACGGAAAATGAAAAGTCAGCCTATGATAAAGTGAGGGAGGTTTTCAAGTCCACAGACAAAGTGCCGTGCACTGGATGCTCATACTGCATGCCTTGCCCGAAAGGAGTCAACATTCCAGGCAGTTTCGCCTCCTATAACGCTTCATACACGCACGGACGCGTAACTTCGATCGTTATGTACATCACAAGCACCTCCGCGCATCGAAAAAACAATTCACTAGCTTCTAAATGCGTAAAGTGCGGCAATTGTGAGGGGCACTGTCCGCAAAACATAGGGATTCGCAACGAGCTTGCCGCCGTAACGCGCAGAATGGAGCCGTTTTGGTTTAATTGGATCATGAAGCTTATGAGGTCTCGAACAAAGTAGGAGAGAGATTATTGGCGAGGCAGCTAATATAACAGTTTTCATCAAATGTTTCTTATTTGGAACTTGATTATCCATTGAGAAGTGCGAAATGCCGATATCAATCGCACTCGCTGTATAATCAAACTCCAAAAAAGGCAGTTTTCTATTAAAAGCGTCATACATTAGAAATAGTCGCCCTGGCAATGCCCATTGCTGCGCAAAAGACTCGAAATGCAGATTTACATCAATGCCTTGATTATAGGGCTGGATTCTAAGAATAGTATAATCCGACCATAAAATCAGAACTCTCAAATGCTCATCAAAATATCAGCCTATTTTGAATTTTAAGCATAACAAGTTTCGAACAAATTCCGCGAGCGCGGCTGTAAAAACCATGTCTTAGCGACGCACTTAAATAGCAACGTTGCTGAAACTTCTTTTCAGCAAGGAACTGCATGCTGTTTTTCACTTATACGGATTTGCATATGAGAGTTCCTATTTTGAAGTTTGATTATATAATGGCTCATTGGATTATCAAGCTTCAAAGCAGGTATATTTCAAAAACAATCTCCAAAGCTCATTCAGATAAATCCATATTTTTTTCCAGGGCATTAATCATACTGGAATGCATGTCAATCACCCCATAGCTAAAGCTAGGGGCTTAGCAATAGCCCTGATCGGCTAGCCTAAGCTTCCATCGAGAAGCTGCGCTGTCCAAGAATATATAGGTACTCCGGGGCGTTCGCTCCAGCTCCGGATTCTACGGCTTATGGCTGAACATTCCTTAGGGGAAGGGACGGTGCTATAAGCATGCAAAACCTTGGAACAGCATTGGCGAAGGGCAGCCTGCCCTAGAAATAGGGATTTATATGCGCGCTATGCGCTAAAAAGCGCGGAGGAAAATGTATGGTTTATGTTCTGAATAAGAATGGAAAGCCCTTGATGCCGACTAAGCGCCATGGGAAAGCAGGGCGTTTGCTAAAGGATGGAATGGCTAAGGTTGCAAAACTTGAGCCTTCTGCAATCCAATTGCTGTACGATAGCACGGAGCATGCCCGGCCGATAAATCTGGGAGTAGATGCGGGAAGCAAGGCTATTGGCATTTCCGCGACTACGGAGAAGGAAGAGTTGTACGCCGCTGAAGCGGAGCTGAGGACTGATATAGTAGATTTGCTCTCGACGAGAAGAGCTTTCAGACGCGCAAGGCGCAATAGGAAAACAAGATATCGCAAGCCTCGCTTCAACAATCGCGTCCGCTCGAAGCATAAAGGCTGGCTGGCTCCTTCTATAGAGAACAAGATCCAGAC
>JAISZB010000346.1 GCA_031269465.1 Clostridiales bacterium
CCAGTTTGACTGCGACTTTAGTGAAAAAGCCCCTGTCATCCGGGAGGATATTGTCATAGACAGTCCTTCCGTTCCACCCGACTGCCGCCTTCACAGTGCCGTTCGTCAAATTGGCCCATCTCTTTACGCAGAAAAATCATGCCGTAGCGTATATCAAGGGAGCCTGTAAAGTCGACATCCAGGATGGCGCTGATTTCTTTCTCTGAAATATCTGGGCTATACCCCATAGGCATGTCCCATTGAAAGGTTGTAAAATCATTCATTCTTATTTCGCATTCTGCTAAGTTTTCGTATCCTTCTTCTGCTTTTCCAGATTTTCCGATTCATATTGCTCTATTTGAAAAATGATTTTCTCACTTGCGTTTTTTGTCGCTGATATTTGATAGTATAGCAAACAAGATGCCGCATTTAACTCAAGTTATAGTAAATAGCCCTATTTAATCGGCAGATAGATTCCGGAACGCTGTAATTTTTGATCTCCATCATTTAAAATCTTTTGGCTTCCATCGTATATTTTGTCTTCATCTTCTTCCCTTACCGCCAAAAGCAGGTATAGGCCCACATTGTCTGGGTGGTCTGTATCAACAGGATAATCTCTCATTAGAAAGAAATATATCTTTTCAGTAGTTTTTATGTAATAATATGAACTGACATTTTTTGTTATGTGGCCATAATTAATTGATTCATACACAGAAGGTCCACTTGATTTTTCCCATGATTCAACAGAGCCGTGGATGAATCTGAACAAGTCGTCGGCGTCGTCATCGAAATTTTCAGCCTCGTCAAGGGCGTTTTTTGAAAATATTTCCCTCAAAGCGTCTTTATCTTGACGCCCGATAGCCTCTATAAGCTGCTTCAGCCGCTCTTCAGCCTGCTCCTCGTCTGCGCTGTCATTAAGCATGGACAACCTTGCATCCCTCATCGAATAGCAAGAGCTTAGGCAGCATAGAATAAAAACGGATAATATTAATGCTAGAAATTTACGCATAGTCATTTAGGCCTTTCTGCTGTGATTTTGATTGGAAATGCTGCTTGCAAAGAACTCTAAACCAGCGTTCCCCGCAAGCAGCCTCTACTTTCAAATGGTAGCTTTCACCGGGTATATATCATAAGGTAATCGATTAAAAATACTGAGGTATTGCGAACTCATATGAGTTTATAATGGATGCTATTTGGCTTTTAAGTCTTTATTGGCAATATGCCTGCTGTTTTTATCAACATCGCATCACTTTAGCTTTGCTAGAATTTTAGAGTTAGTATATACTTGTTGTTGGGGTCTATAGACCACCTGGATGCATTCTCTATATAATCCTTAGACTTAAGAAAATCATCATACAAATTTTTAAAGCCGCTAAAATTAATGGTATACGTAGCGGTCAAATCGCTTGCCCGCATGCCCTGCCGGAACGGGTTGAATCCTGTAATCCACCAGCTGCTTCCGCCGGGCCTGTAGTCGAATACCGTGTTCCCCTGGGCGTCCTTCAGCAAAAGCGTCATGGGCATCGAAAGCCCCGTGTCGGCCAGCCAATGGTCAGGACTCGGGCTGGAAACGTCGACTCGGCCAAGTATGCCTGACTTGCTTGAATATATGCCTAGTTCCGCCCCCGCCCCCAGATTCAGGTAGTTGCCCTTCCATGCCCACAAAACATAGTCCGTGCCGCCGGAAGTGAACTCGAACTTATCTTTATCCATGCTTGTAGCATAATAGAAAACCTTGTCATATAAATCATTGTACCCGCCTATTTGCTGAATGCTGTCCTGCCGCGCGTGCCAGACGCCGGAGTATGAAGCGGCCCGCGGCGGTGCGGCGGCAATCGGCCAGCTCTGAGGCGTCGGAAATTTTGCCTGTGGAGCCTTTTTCAACCATAGACGCCGCAATCGCGGCTATGCGCCGAATTTGGGAATCAGAAAATTGGCGACCGAATTTGACTCTGGGCAAATATATACCATTTTGAATCCCATTATTTGACATATACAAAAGCTCATTTGCCTGGAAAACTAGAAATTGCGTAAAATCAATGTTTGTCTCGGCTTGGATCCGAGAGCTTCTAACCTGTGAGAGAGGGCAGGCTATCAGGGTTATCCTTGTCCTTGGAGATTTTTAGAGCGACGATTGCGCAAACCCTTTTTTGAATCTGACTGTGAAAATCCAGACGCAGTCGATGCATTTATTCATGGAAGGCTCGAGGTGCAGAGGCTGCCCGTCGTAACGGCGAAAACCTTTACAGGAAACGATTTCCTAAACTTGTCCATCATCTTGAAGAAAGCCTTGTTCTGTAACTTTTTTGTAAGAGCTTGATTATCACTTATGATGCTTAACGGGACTCCATACGAGTCTGCGATCGCTTGAAAATTGGTCAAGGAGCCTAGATGGCTGCAATTAAAGACGCCGACAAATCAAGAGACGCTCTCATTGGAGGATGCCTGCCATTGAATAATTGGCTTATCGCAGGCTAGCTTCGCTCCGGCCATTGCTTTCCCATAGGGATCATACTATCCGGGCCTTGTGCAAAACTCTGGGCTGTACATTATATAAGCCTGTCCTTTCGAAAGGCTATACGATGGCCATATAGATGCTGGAGCATACATTCTGCTCTTATAGGGATAGAGCCATCTCATCTTGCCAAGCGATGCTTGATAATCAGCGCCAGATGAAATCTCTAATGCCTGCATGATTGAACATTATTTCGCGCGTTGCCCGCAAACGGGATGCATGATATAAAAACATGTAGAGCTTCAAACCCTGCTTGAAAAGCGCCGATTAAGCGCTCAAGCATGACGCCAATTTTAAAGTGACGCAAGGATCAAGCTCAAACGCCTGTATCCGACACCGTTATTTGACGAATGAAAGAATGTAGCGGCGGGGTGTTTCACTCCCCGCTGAATCAAGTTTTGATGCTGTTTTAAGCTTTATAGGGCACTAGCTTTCCCGTCAAGATAAAAAAACAGACGGCTGCGAATAATGCCAAGCCATTTCCGCTCGGCTCAACGCCTGCGAGAGGACGTCATGACGCTTGCTTCCGCCAACGGCGG
>JAISZB010000349.1 GCA_031269465.1 Clostridiales bacterium
CGACGGCAGCGAGATGGTGGACGCGGACACCTTCGGACTGATGTCTTCGCCGGCCTCGCACGCCAAGACATACGCCAGCCTGGTGAAATTCGCCATGGACGCCTACGGCGCGTGGGTGAAAGACGTGCGCACGGGCGCGTATCCCACTGACAAGAACGGCGTCCATATGGAGGAGAAAGAGCTGGACAAGTTTTTGGATGCTATCGAGAAATTCTAAGGAAAGCATGAAATTTTGGTGCGATGGCAAGGTTGCGTTGCTATGCCGTCGCACCTGTTTCTTTTAGGGGAAGATATACTGACATTGACCACAAACTGCACAGCAGAGACTGATATAATTAAATGTTGTATAGATAATGAGGCGGATGTAATGGGAGCGAAACTTACAAGAAGAGGGTTATTGTCCGGAATTGGAGCCGTCCTTTTGTCTACATTCTCAATTGGACCTTTTGCTATGATGTCCTTGTATCTGGTTCAAATTGCAGACAGCATCGGCTCTACCGTCGGCAGAGTGGCGCTGGCTTTGAGCATCGCGACTATAGGCGCGATCTTCGGCGCAGCGCTCATCGGCAGAGTTATGAAAGTGCTGGATCATAGAATCATGATTGTCATTGCAGCCATATGCGTCTTTATGTTCCAGTTTACAATTTCAAGAGCCGCCAGCATTACTCCAATCTACATAGCCGCTTTTTTTAACGGCTTTGGCACTACTTGGGGCGGCATGGCGATGTCGCAGATCATTATTACCCAATGGTTCGAAAAGGCCAGAGGTACGGTGATGAGCCTTTTCATGATCGCTATGAGCCTAGTGCTTGCTATAGCATTTCCTCTTGTCGCAGGGATTATCAGCGCAATCGGGTATCGTCCGGTCGTTTTCGCCGTCGGTCTGATCGGATCTGTCGGCATGATCATCTGTGGATTCCTGACAAGCGGTGAACCAAAAAAATATGGTCTGAAAGCTTACGGTACAGTTGATATCGCAACTGGCGAGGAAAGGGCGGGTGCGCTTCCTCCCTCGCTGTCATTCAAGTCTATACTCAAAAGCCCCGCGTTCTGGATGATCTGCCTTATTGTAGGGTTGGCTACAGTAGCGGCGCAAGGGTTTAGCAGCCAAATGGCGGTCATTTTCGGTTCGTTCGGCCTGAATGAGATAAACGCTGCCTTTGTTGTATCTATCTTCTCGCTTGTCGGTGTGTTCTGGACGTTCTTTTTTGGATTCTTATGTGATAAACTCGGCCCCAAAAATACAATGACTATTTTCGGCAGTCTATTCGCAGCTGTATTGTTGTTTGCTTTTCTCTGGCAAGGTTTTGCCGGCGCTGTTATATTCGCTGTCTTCTTTGCCGCCGGCAACGGGTTGTCAGGGCTTTACGGGCCCAATATGGCTCCGCGTCTGTTTGGAGTTCAGAGTGTCGGCGATATGATGGGGTTTCTCTCAATATGGTCAGGTATTGGAGCTAGTGTGGGACCTGCCATTTTCGGGCTGATGTATGATTCGATGGGCAATTATACAGCGGCGCTGGTTGCCATGGGATTTATTGCAGTCACTTGCATCCTGCTTAATTTTTTGATCAACAGCAAGAAAGTGCTTGCAAAAATACAGGAACAAATCACTCGGGAGAGTACAGAGCAAAATCATATAGCTCAGGAGACCGTGAGGCAGATATAAAGCGATTATTTTCCTGCATCTATACTGATTTTCATAGAAAACTGCCTTTTTTGGAGCTTGATTATACAGCGAGTGCGAAATGCTGATAACGGCATTTCGGTTCACTCAGTGTATAATCAACCAAAAAAGGAACATTGAATGAAAATCGCCATATTAATCCTATTTATATTTACTGAAGCGGATATGAATTGCACAATCTTTTTTGCAAATTCATATCCGTTTCTCCCGTTGCCGCGCACGGGTTCTAAGTCTTGCCCGTATGGAAGATCATTGTATAAGAGAAGATCATTTTGTATAAGACAAGGTGGACGAAGATGACGGATGAAGCGGTAAAAAAGCGCGAATTACGGGCAAAAATGCTGAAGAAACGATCCGAAGAGGATTTGCGGATACGTACAGAAGCTGACGAAAAGATTTTGAATGCAATGCTGGCGCTGCCAGAATATCAAAATGCAAATACCATTTTCTGTTATGTCAGCACAAATACAGAAACTGATACACTTGCCTTAATCGAGACTGCGCTGGCTGCAGGCAAATGCGTCTGCGTACCGCGCTGTAAATCTATGGGAATAATGAATGCCTACGCCATCCGAAACTTGAATGATTTACATAGCGGCAAATATGGTATCCCGGAGCCAAAACCGGATTGCCCGCTTATATCTACGGAACAAATTGAGCTGAACATCGTGCCCTGCGTATGTATAAATCAGGATGGATACCGACTCGGCTATGGCGGAGGATTTTATGATCGCTGGCTGGAGTCAAGCAAAGCGCTTTCTGTGGTGCTCTGCCGCGAAAGTCTTGTCACTAAGGAGGTTCCGCTAGAGTCGCATGATCGCCGCGCCGATATTCTCATCACAGATTCAGGGATCCGTACCTTTGCTGCGCAAGCTGAGAGCGAAAGCGCGGCGAAAAAATAAAACCGATTATGCTATGATGGCAAGTATCCTGCAAGAAGGCGCCTGCAAGGCCATGGCGCGTTTGCAGCGCGCAAAATGAGGGTGTGCGACTTCAGCAGCCCATTCTTGATCTTGGCCGCTCCGAGTTGCATTCCATGCGTTGGCATATAATCCTCCTTTTTCATGACTGCATCTTCCATGCAGAGCATTTGACTATAGAAAAAAATGGATATTTATTTAATCTGTTATGTTAATTAGCTTATTAGACATTAATTCCTGGATTGACGCTTTTATAAAAATGGTTGTAAGGTTAGCTCAGTAGATTGGGAACTTTCCCTTGTAAGTAGAAAGTGGCATTTTGTCTTTATTAAGATTGACGTCGGTTGAAGGCTCTCTTATCGAACTTAACTTTCTTCAGGGGGTTACTTAGCTAAAATAATGGCGATAGTCGGAATAAGGGTAGAAAGAGTTAAATCAACCCTTGTCAATATACTGCTTTTCATATAAAACTGCCTTTTTTGGAGCTTGATTATACAGCGAGTGCAAAATGCCGAAATCGGCATTTCGCACCACTCAATGGATAGTCAAGCTCCAAAAAAGGAACATTTGTTGAAAAGCGGTATATCTAAATCTCAACATAGCCCGCTTTAAGAATATCATCAAAATAATAGTCATCTTTATAGATATTGAATATAATGCAAATCCATGTCGATAATCTTATCCTTTTAATACTGCCTGGTCTTCCTGCGCTCAAGCGCCTCGGCGAGACCTGTCCACCTCTTCGTCCTATCGCTCGCTCTCAAGGAAGACCTTGCAGAGCGATATCACAATGTCTGCGCATATGACGAGCTTGAACTCCTTCCAAATTAATGATATTTGCTGCTTATAACCAAGATCTATTGGCGATTAATCTTGAAATCTTAAACTAATAATGCAAAAAAGCAGGATAGCATATAAAAAAAGCGGATTGCAAAATGAGAAAAGCATTTTCAGGTGATAAAACTGCTATGACGATGCATGTGAACATTCTGAGGGTATAATCAGGGAAATCAATATTGATTCTTAAACATATGCGGAAAAAAATAGCAGCCTTCGTCTGCTTATTTGTCGCTCCATTTTGCGGGCTATTAGTCAAACTTCGCCTCCCTCCTGAAATAACAGCAGTTAAGCATCCTTCTGTGATATCCAAAATGTATATCTCCACCTTTTTTACAGCAAGATCATTCTCTTGACAAATTATTGCTAAGATGTCAGTATAGAAATGAGTTGAAAATATTGAGGCTATTGCATTGATTGTGCAGATAGGAGAAGGTATGCGAGAAGATATTCTTGAGAAATTCGTGTTAGAGAGCGATATCGCGGTGCCTGAGGCTAGGGTGGATGAGGCGTATGAACATCTGGCTTTGGAGATTACGCATAAGATACAGTATGAGTCCATGATGACCGGTAAAATCTATATGCCCAGTGATGTGGGGCTTACTGCTGAAAATATTCGGGAGGCAGCTTACAAGCAAGTTAAGACCGAGTTGGTGCTTGAAGATGTAATCCGAAAGGAAAACATTGAACTCACGCAGGATGAGATCGAAGCGGAGGCAAAGGTTATTGCGGAGCGTCAGCAAACGACTATAGATAATATGAAGAGATTCTTCGGTGAAGATTTATCCATGCTAAAAAATGATCTTTTGATAAAAAAAGCCATAGATTTTATCACAGCTTGAAGCATTGATGTTGAAATTCAAATTCATAAATTCACATGACGTTTTTACTGTTGCTGGCATAGCGAGATTTAAGATGCCTCCTGGTTTTTGCATGATAATATAAAACATCATAAAGTCAAGAGGAAAAGACACCTGCACATAGTGAAATCTCAATGTTTGATCACTCACAAAGCCAATTTCGAAAGTAATCTTTGACATAGCGGCGTTCATAGCTTGTCCTGTCGCAGTCGATGATGAAATTGCAGGCATTTGCCTAATATTTTATCTGCACCCTGAGGAGCGCGTTGCTATGAGGTTAAGTTTCTCGCTGTTATCTTTTGAACTGGGTCTCAGGATCTCGTTGGACAAATGCCAGGGCGATCCGTATAAGACACTGCCTCTGCCGATTCTATACAAAACGGGAATGTCGCTAAATGCGGATAACCTCTATATTGCCCGCGCATCCGATCTTCCTGAAAGCAAGCAGGACGGATTTGAAGGGTGTCTGGTTTCTAGCGGAGAACCTCCGCCACTCTACAAATCTTGCGGAAATTATTTTGCTATCATGGATCTGCAGCTTGCTTTGGAGGACATCTATAATCAGATCCGTGAAGTGTTTCAGAAGTTTGATGACTGGGATATGAAAATGCAAGATATATGCGAACGCAGCGGAACCATACAAGAAATCTTGGACGTGAGTTCCCCTGTTTTTGACAATCAGCTCATATTAACTGATGAGAACAGCAAAGTGCTGGCAGGATCTTACGAAGGCCAAAATAATGTGAACGGAAAATACGTTGACATTTTAATGAGCAATATGACCCCAAAAGATCTAAACGCCATAGCCAATCAGCTCACGCCAACAATTCGCGCCATGAAGTTCGATAAATATATGGACGGCGGACGCTCATTTACAATTCTAGTCAAGGACATCCTGGATTCAAAGAACAATACTATCGCATATTTGGCTATTCGGCCCAACAATCGGCCAACAGGGGATCATGACCATTGGATGCTGAACCAACTGGCTGTCTATATCAAAAAGGTTTTCCCAGGCATTTCTAGGCATAGTGACCATACCTTAAAGGATGTTCTGGATTCTCTATCAAAAGGGGGTAAAGCAGACGAAATAAAAATTAAGCATTTGTATGCATCCTGTGATTTTCAAATGGGAAATCGGTTTCGCTGCCTCGTAATTGCCAGACCGCCTAGTATTTTTGAAAACAGTTATTTATGGCAGCGTTTTCACGTGATTGTGCCGAACGCGATCGGCGCCGTCTATGAAAGTAATTTTGTTATACTGATCAACGAGACGAAAAGTTTATGGGACAAATCTCTTTTACGCACATGGATTAAGTCTTGGCTTGGAGAATTTGACGAGCCAATCGGAATAAGCGACAGGTTTGAGAAGCTGACAAATCTGAAAGAGTATTATCTGGAAGCGTCGGTCGCATTCTCGTACGCAAAAAAGGAACATGACTTGATCATGAAGTTTGATGATTGCAGATTGGACTATGCTCTTACCCACTGTTCCGGAGACTTAAGCGTGAAGCGGCTTTACCCTTTAGGATTCAGGCGCCTGTTGGAGTTCAACCGTTCTTCCTCTATAGATTATTTAAATACTCTGCGCATCTGGCTGGATGAGGGAATGAACGACAACCGTACGGCGCAGCGCCTGTTCATTCACCGCAACTCTTTTATATACCGCAGAGACCGCATGCTGGAAGTACTGAATATGGACATCAAAGATCCAGAGGTGCGTTTTTTACTGAGTCTGTGTCTTCGACTGAGCAAGCATTGAAGCGAGATTTTCAACAATAATTATGAGCTGTACAAAGCAAGGGAGATATACGAATGTCCAAGGATATCGCATATGACATAGAGTTTCTAAGGAAGGCGTCGATCGGCGTAAACCTGCTTGCGAATTCAGTGAAAATCACACTTGGGGCAAGTGGGCGAAATGTATTGCTCGAACGCCCATCCGCATCTCCGATCGTAGCGAATAGCGGCGCGATGATCGCAAACGACATGGCTCTCCCGGATGATACAGAAAATATGGGAGTAAAAATCATTCGCGAAGCCGCCTCCAAAACAAACGCCGCCGCCGGGGACGGGGCGGCGACAGCCATTGTGTTGTCGCAGTTCATCCTTAATGAAGGATGGAAGAATATCGCCGCTAACGCAAACCCTATTGAGCTTAGGAAAGGCATTCAGGGCGCAACGCAGGTCTCAGCCGCGGCAATCAGGAAATTGGCTATGCCTGCCGGCACGCGGCTTGCACTCGAAAAGGTAGCGTCGGTGTCAGCTAATGATCCAGTTCTAGGGTCGATAGTTGCAGAGGCGATGACGCGCGTGGGTTCAAGAGGGGTTGTACTGGTGGAAGAATCTTCTGGTACGGAAACTGTTTTGGACATAAAGGAGGGGATGCAACTCGAAAGGGGCTATCTGTCTCCGGAAATGGTGACCGACAAGGATCGGATGGTCGCAGAATTGGAAAATCCGTATATCCTCATCACAGATCAAAAAATTGAAGACCCACAGGAACTGATTCCCATCATGGAGGAAATTGTAGAGAAAGACGCTTCCCTATTAGTTGTCGCCGACGAGTTGGAAGGCGCCGCGTTGAGATTCCTGGTCATGAATATAAAAAACAATGTCTTTAAAGTGGCAGCGGTTCGCGCTCCTGCTTACGGTGAAGGCAGGATTGCCCGTATGGAGGATTTGGCGCTTCTGACTGGCGGCTCATTCATCTCTAAAACGCTGGGATTAACGGTTCGGGAGGCCACACTGGGAATGCTTGGCCGCGCCTCTTCCGTCATAGTCGGCAAAGACAACGCCAGCATCGTCGGAGGCTTGGGAGACAAAGCGGCCATTGAAGCGTGGATCAAAGCGACGGAAGCGCGCATTGATAAGACCGATTATACATTTTCCAAACAGCAATTGCAGGATCGGCTCGCGAAAATAACAGCCGGCGTTGCGGTAATAAAAACAGGCGCCTTCACTGCCGCCGAAATGAAAGAGAAAAAGTTGAGAGTTGACAACGCAGTTCACACCGCTCGTGCGGCTGAACGCGAAGGAATCGTCCCTGGCGGCGGGATCGCTTATCTGCGGATTATCCCTGCCGTAAAAGCATATGCCGAAACGTTGTCAGGAGATCGAAAAACCGGCGCTGCAATCATCGTGAAAGCTTTAGAGGCGCCAGTCCGTCAGATTGCTGAGAATGCCGGAATTGAAGGTGGCATCGCTGTAGCTCAGATACTAAAGAGCCCTGCGGGCACAGGCTTAAACGCCATTACGGGGACATACGAAAACATGATGGATGCGGGGATCGTGGACGCCGCTATGGTCACGCGCATTGCACTGCAAAGCGCTGCTTCCGCCGCCGCAACCCTACTGACCTCCAGGGTTGGCATCACTGAAACCAAGAAGAACAATGCAAAACGATAGATAGTCTGCATTCGAGAACGTGAATCTTACTTGGTTTTGCCGTTGTTGCGCAGGCATTCAGCACATGCTTTTGATTCGAAGAGATACGCAGAGCCATCATATTCATGCGATGGTTTGCTCGGTTGCCAATCAAGGCCGTACTCCAGCACACGGCTTGCCCGTTGAACCGCAACTATATTCGGACTCAAGCATTCGGAAGATAAGGAAATCTTCCCGTCCTTTAGCGATGGGACAAATGCTTCCCCGATGTAAACCGATTTGCAGTCAAATGTGCCTATATTGGAGCTTGATTATCCATTCATTGAATGCTCTCCGCCGATGAGAATATAGCTGCCCGCGCCAAGATGGCTATATGCCTACGATGTTTGCCAATTCGATACCCTTGTTGCTAACTCACCTACAAGGAGTCCCGGATTGCCTCATCGTAGAAACGCCGCTGCCACGACATGACTTTCAATAGTGTTTTTCGGGGTTCATCATCGAGACACCCTTGCGGATCGAGCTTTAGCAGCTGTCCGACAACACTGCTGGCCCTGTTGCCCGCAGGAAAAGGCCGCGGGCCGTACACGACGAGGGCTAGGCATAGCCGCCCAGGATCAGTGCGAGCTTCTTTGCGCGTTGCGCGGAAAAGGCGTCGACCTTCCTGGCGGCATGATCCTGGTCGTCCATTGATCCTGTGAGGATGTCCATATTGCTGTGGAAGGCATCGACAAACCATTCACCGTGCGAGCTTACGGCAAACAAGCCGACATCCTTGAGCGAAGTCAAGCAGTGCCTGGTGTCGCCCGCCAGCTTGCGCTTGACGCTGTCCGCGACGAACGTGGCGTCGGTGACGCCGACGCGGCTGTCTCGGCGTGCCTGCATGCCATCCCGGTCTCGGCGCAGAACAGGTTGAGAACCTGGAGCTTGCCCTTCTTGCCGCCTCTGCGGGAGCGCTTGCCGTTGCATGAGTACAGTAGGCCCCCCGTGCATAGCCGCTCTTGCGGAGGCATGCCCGAGTCTTGGATTGCGGCGTCGCATCCGCTTTAGTGCATTTTCCTGAAAACGTCTACGGATGGCGATCTGCCAGCCTTCTCCGGCGAAGGGAAAAATTCCTGAGAGCGGCGAAATTGACCTTGGCGAATTCCGCAGCGTCCGAAACCTTAGACCTTTGCCGCCAAGACATGGAAAGCCATGAGATTGAGGTATTCGTATACCGCTTTTCATCAAATGTTCCTTTTTTGAAGCGAAGCTTCATAGGGGTTTATATGAAAAGCGGTATAGATGAGCATTAACGGATCCATGCCATCCATGGCGCAGGGATCGGCTGGAGCGGACCTGAGTCAGTCAAGGAACTCGCGGCCTTCGCCGATAGGTTGGAAGTCACCCTCGGTGGAAAGCCCGCCGTTACTGTGTGCTTGTCGGCGAGATTGAAAGGATTGACGCCATTGATTGGGCATATGAAGCGCTCGCTGGCGTTCATGTTTTGGTTGGTTCGGCCATCTCCGCGAAAAAGCCGACGAGCTGTAGCGGATCTTCCCTTTTTGCCCCTGGTTAGCCAATTGTTCAGCTTTTTTCTTTAAACCACGCTCTGCTCAGATATATTCCGGGCTGCCACCCTTGATTTTTCGTTCCGCAGTGCAGAATACTCTGCATTTTTGTAGGGTATTTAGAAAGTAAGTCTATGCGAATGACGATTGTTTGTAAGATTCAACTGAGATATCATGTAACAAGAGAATGCTTATTGTTCAAAGCGGCTAGTCTTCACTTTGCAATCTGCTAGAACGATGGGCGATAGTATTAATCCAAGTGACGCCTATGAGTTTGACGAAGTGTACCAATGTTTGTACGAAATGGATCTTGGTTGTTTCCGATATCGGAGAGCTTTTCCTTGGCTCGGACATCGTCGCGGATGGAGGAACCCGCTGGCAGCTGAGGAAATGATGCTTGGAGGCGCAGCCTCCGCACAAAGAGAGGGGTATATTGAAATGGCGGAAGATCAAATGAGCGGAATCTACAGCCCGCTGCCCAAGATGTCGCTGGCGTCGAAGAAGCGCAAGACGATCCACTACCTGCAGAAGATGAAGGACGAGGGCAAAAAGATAGCGCAGCACTGCCC
>JAISZB010000374.1 GCA_031269465.1 Clostridiales bacterium
AGAGGCTCGAGTATTTCGCCGAGACGGGCGGTGCGGCGCATGGAAAAAGCCGCAAGAATTGCCGCAAGCCCCTGAAAATTGCTGAATGCCCCGATTTTATGGCGTTCGCCGGCGAGAAGTTGAGGGAGGGGCGGCCGCCCGACGCGGCGGCGGGGCGCGCGAAGCTGGGGCCGGAGCTTTCGGGGAAGCCCGCCCTTTGCGCCAAGGCGCCATGCAACTGCATAGATCCTGGCATTATACCGATTAAGAATATAGATTTGGCACTGCAGGTCCGGCGCAAGCCCAAAAGCGAGAAAGCCCGCCAAAGCGGGAGGACTTTGGGGGCGGGCGTCGAAGATCGGCCTGAAGCGGCGGGGGCGCGCGAGGAGTCCGGCCATTGGGAAATCGGCTCGGCCGCAGGAAAGAAATCGGACAAGTCCGCAGTTCCGGCGATAGTCGAGAGGAAGGCACGCAGCCAGAGCCCGGCGGGCGCGGCGGCCGGGCAGGTTGCCGGAAGCTTCGGCGAGGCAGACGGGAGTTCGCGGGGCTGGGCGGCGCCGTGGAGCGCGCCGTCTATTTCCGCCATCCCCACTCCAGCTTCGAGAAGGGGGCCGGCAAGCGCCGCAGCGGGCTTCCCAGGAATATTCTGGGTCGCAAGACTCCTGCGGAAATGTTTGAGATAGAGATTCTCAAAACAGCGCAAAGCGCGGCGCAGCGCAAGGGGCGCCTTCGCATCCACCCGTCCCCAAGCCCGCCTTGCCTACGGCAAGGCGGGCTTGGGGACGGGTGGATGGTTCCGCTCCATCTATTTCCGCTTGGGAAGAGGAAAAAAATCCCTATGGCATCTGTTGCATTTGATATTGCAATTTATAGGAGACTCATTTTCTTTTTTTCGGGATCTTGCGGCGAATCTCGGAGTGTTGGAGGTTATCGACTTCAAGGCGAGAATCAGGGCTACACTGCGGCTTGCGCTCCGCCCCTGCGCGCTTAGCCGTCGAATCAGGCACTTCCCACGCAGACGCGGTTCTCTCTGCGCGGCTTCGTCTTCATGACCGTTCGGCGCTGGAGTCGCCGTAGCTTCACCGGCTTTCCCATTGAGCAGCCCTCGGTGTGAACCGCGTCGACTCTGGAGCAGAATGTTCCCGATATGTCGACTTTCTCCGCACCGCCCCCTTCATGATCCGGCATTTTCCTTTCCGCCACGCGAAACGCTTCCCCTTTCTCCGGGGAAGGCGCCACAGGCTACGGACGAAGTCCCGGTCCCGCCTGAGAAGAAGCCGCCGGGTTTTAGAGAATGCTGTTATCGTCGATTTTTGGAGAATGCTCTTTGGAATGTGTCATCTATCGCGGAACAACGGATCTCGGAGGCTTCGAGTTGGCGATCGCGAAGCCGGCCAAGGTTTCGGGGCACGGAAAAGTGCGGACGGGCAACTTCATAAGCGCTGTTGTCGCGGCGTTGCGGGACTCTAGGATATCCGAGCGCTCCGCCTTAATCTCAGTAGCGACGACGGCTCCAGCCTGTCTCTCCCTGCAGGAGAAAGAAAATATTGTTCATTCGGATAACCCGGGCTATAATATCCGTTATATTCTTCAGTTCGATATATACCATATAAATAATCAAGTTAGCGCACGGGAGATGGATTTTATGAAGAAAAACTATTACTTAGTTATTTTGTTAATAACAATATTAGAAATTAATATTGTTGGTTGCAAGGCAAAAGTCAGTGAAATTCCTAAAATTAATGTTTATAACCATTTAGTTATGAATGATTTTGATGGCAGAGTGAATATTATGGATTTTACTGATAAATATGCTAATTTCTATAAAGATACATATATAGGTTCAATAGAGTGGGATCTAAAAAAAGAGCAAATCCTTTTGCAAATAGACAGCATAGTGTATTCCAATGGTTTTTTTCAAAATACAGGATATAATAATTACCTAATTTCTTGTATTATCGATCCGGGTGCTTTAGAGAAAGATAATATAATTTCTATAGATTTAGAAAAAAACATTCTGAAATACTTTATTCTTGGTCGCATAATGTTCCTGTATCTCAAATATTAATCTATAATAATTCTATATTAATGCTGTATTTAAATAGTATTAATAATGTGCTATATTATTATATTGATTCATATGCCAATGGAGAAATAAAGACCATTTTTAAATGTACATATGATAAAGCTTCAAAATTAGGCTATAATCTAGTTGAATCACTAGCATTACTTGATAATAACCTTGTCATTATTGTTGAGAGTAGTTATAATTCAGATATCTATATAGTAATGGAAATAGATTTGACTGGAGAACTAGTTAGTAGAATAGAGCTTAATTTAAATGACTTTTTAGATTTAAATAATTATTATGGAAATCAGATGAGAGATTTTATAAGAGATTTCTATACATATAAAGATTACTTAATAATCTTAAGTCAGCACAATAGGCTTTGCGTTTTTAAATTGATTGATTCTGTATATATAAAAATTGATATTCCTGATGAGTTTTCAATTCCATTAAAATTTCTTTTAAATCGACAAAATGCTCTGAATAACCATGGCATATTGCATTTTGTCACTTTAGATGGAATAATATACACTTTATCACTGGATAAAGAGATAACAATAGATAAAAAAGAGCTAATTTTCGATAATTATATATCGCATTATGAGCCATTAAATATGTTTATTAACAAAAATGGGGATATGCTTCTGGTTTCATCTGATATGAATTACTCTGATGATGTTCATAAAAACTTAAGTTTTTTTAGCATTAATGAACTGCATTAGGATTTTTAGTTTTACTAATAAGAATGGGAATTACTATACCGATTTTAATCAACTGTTCCTTTTTTAAAGCTTGATTATCCATTGAAGCTTGTATAATCAAGCTTCAAAAAAGGTAATTTTCTATGAGAAACAGAATAGCATATGCGACTAACCGTGATGGGCAAAGGCTTGAATGCCTTTTACTGAAGCAGATTTGGCATGAGGCATCCGCTGTCATGTTGGGTTTGATTGAGCAAACATCCGACGAAATTGAGAAATGTTGCAAAACGTGTCCCTCTACGCTTTTCACGCAAGTTGCCACAACTAGTGCAGACAGTCTTAATTGCGCTACAGTCCTATTTGGCTATAATTAAGCATTTTACAGGCTAAATGCATGTAGCGCAATTAAGAGCCACAGCACTAGCTTCAGCTTTTTTTCTGATCTTTCTTGAGGGCAACCTTTGTTTTCTTCAAGGTGGCCCAGTTGTCCTTGATTTCTTTGCTTAAAGCCTTGATGCTCTCGCTGTGGCTGTCCATGAACGTATTTTTTACCTCAGGAGAGCTTTTGCTTGTTTGTGGGCATATTAAGCTTCTTTAGGCGATTTCTTGGCTTCCATCACGGCGCTTTAGCCTATGACTTGCCGATTTCAACTTGCCGCCCGCCTCTGCCACTGCGACTTTCGCAACACGCATCAAGTTCGCTTTTAAGGCAGTCTCTTTTGAGGGTCTCGAGGCTAATCTCGGAGATCCTCTCCTCCAGGCTGTCTACTTTGCCAGTCGCGACAATGCTAGCATCCACAGGCTTTTTCCGGCTGGACATGCTGAGGTTATTGTCGTAGATTAACTGAGCCAGCACAAACGTCTTGGTGTCGACCGATATCAGCGCCGTCAGCACTTGATGCCCGCATGTCTGACGGCCTGCGAGGTGGCGTTGGCGGCAAACCTCTCCCTCCATCTTGGGCTTGGGGCTATCGTTGGCGGGCTGATTTCGTACAACGCGTCATCGGTGAAGATGCAGGCTGTCGAGTCAAATCCCTGCTCAAGGAACTTCCGGCGCTCTTTCCACACCGACTCCCAGACCCGCCCTACAGAATTCCTTTAACGCCTGACGCTTCCTTGCTGATGAATTTTGTGCAGGCTCTAGTGTAGACAGTCATAAATGCGCAGCGATCCTATTTAGCTATAATTAAGCATTTTACAGGCTAAAAGCATATGACGCAATTAAGAGCGACAGCACTAGTGAGATTACAGTTGTGACCGAGCTATCACACAAAGTACGCACCAGCATATTCTCCCGACGCTCTGGCACAGGAAACGGAAATGTGTATACTCCAACCTTTAAGCTCTACAACTCCAGAAGTTTCGCCAGAAGGCGAATGGCTTCCTGAAATTGCTGTTTACGACAGCGCTTTCATCCCCGAAGCCCCTAAACGGGATAACGCGCAAGAATCTCTAGAAGATCGCTTTCTTTCAAGGGTTCTGCGGCAAATCTGACGCCATCTGTTGATAAACTTTGCGAAAGCGGTAGATGGCGCCTGAAAGTCCAGTAATACTGGGCTTTCTTTATTTTTGGATATCTACGCTTGCATCAATAGCCGCTGTTCTCAAGAGCGGTTTTTCGCAGATGTGGGGATGCTTAGCCGTGCCTCCAGCTTTCTCTTAACGGCTTGAGGGCAAGGGACGCGCTAATTTCAACGATATGCCTTTATATCATTAAGAAAGCAGACGCATAACAGCCCTCCCGAAGGCGAGCCGTGGAACTTCAACCCTTATGCTTCGACTTCTGCGGGATTGCTTATACTGATTTTCATATTAACTTACCTTTTGGGAGCTTGATTATCCATTGAAGGGTGCGAAATGCCGATATCGACATTTCGCACCCTTCAATGGATAATCAAGCTCCAATAAAGGAACATTTGATGAAAATCAGTATGACATGGAGGCCACAACGCCATCCCGACCGACTGTAGCGGTGTTGATGACCGCCAGCCGCAACTTCTCGAAGAACTTGGTAATGGCGAGCAGGCGCTTCTCATATTCCGGATAGATGATTTTCGCTTTGCCACGCCGCTCCCACTTGCAAGCTTCCAGCTCGTCAACCATCTCCAAGTCTTTATGGTGGCGTTAAAGCAGGTGTTATTGCTTTGCCCCAGCACCGTCTGATTCATTGAAGTTCGGGCGTTATCGCAACGCGATGAAAGCTCCGTTCGGCACCACGTCAAAGATTAGCCTTCATATGGCAGCTCTCGCTCTCGCGCAACGGGCATCTCTCTTAATGTCAGCCCTCTTCAGCCAGGGAATAATCCTGCATCTCTACCTCAGCCCGCACGCAGTGCCTCTGCGTCTCACGCGATGCCTCGCTGAAACGCCCTTCATTTTCACGCGAGTTGCTGCTGAATTCGGGCTCATCGTCAACGGCTGACGGAAATCCCCTGATTTCCATATCCGCTTCAGGAGGAGATTCTCCATCCTCCCCGGCAGTTTCCGGCTGAATAGCTACATCATCCATCCCTCCCGCTTGCGCCTCCTGCGCAGCACGAACCCTCATGCCTGAAGGAGCTGCAAATCCCGCTTCAGCATAAGTCTCCCCAGACTCTTCCGCTTCATCATCCTCATCCATAGCTTCAAGCTCAGCGTGGCGCCTTCTCATCTCCTCCATTTCCGGAGACGCGAAAACAGCCGGTTCGCTCTCGTAAGCGCTTGTCCCCGAATCAAATCTTTCTAGCCGCCTCTCCTGCGATCCTTGAGCAGAAGATTCGCTTTCCGCCCTGAATCGCACATCCTCCAAAGCGCTTTGAAACGATGAAGCCCCTTTCTCATAGATATTCATGGATATCCTTGTTTCAGAGACCGATTTCAAGCCGTCTCCTTCCTCTGATTCAAAAAAGGCGCTAACCGAATTCCTGTTGCTTGACGCCAAGACGCCGGCAATTTCATCGTCTTCCATCGAAGGCTTGAAGGAGCAGCGGACTAAAAATGCGAATGTCCTGTTTTTGAGCCTTTTCAGGTTCTCCCTGTCCAAGTTGAATGAGAATCCATGCTCGTCCAAATCCACCGAAGGCTTGGACGCCAAATGACCATCATCCTTAAAAGACACCTGATGCACATAAAGAGTTTCAAAAAGCTCAGGATCGAACCTATCGACTATTCTGACCCTATCCATCCAGCTTACATCCCTGAAATCCATCTCAATGCGGTATATGAAGCTATCCGGCCTGGATTCAAACACCGCCTCTGATTCGCCCGCCACGGTCTGCCTGATTTCTGGAATCTCTCTAGGCAGCCGGGATGAAGGCAGATAAGCGGTGTAAAGATATGCAGTCTCCGCCTTTATCTCTCTTGCGTCTCCCGAAGGTGAAACCAGCCTCATCTTGGCTCGGTTTAACAGCGCCCTCCCCGGCTCCCTGCCAAAGGCCCCCCCCGCAACGCCTGATATGTCCATCTTCCTTTTAAGCCTGGCGTGTATGTCGATGATAATATCCTTTCCTTCCAAGCTCTTTGCGTTTAGAAGGCTGTTTAAAGTCACGGTGCCGCAGTCATCCAAGATCTGCCAGTCATCCAAATCCGTGTTTATGAAATCCATCCCTATGCGTTCCATCGACTCGTCCAGCTCATCTGTAATGGAAATGACCTTGCAGCTTCCCAAGTCCCCAAATGCGGCTTTAATTCTGTAAGTTACAGTCTCGGTGTTCGTATCAAGCACCGCTTCGCCGGCTTGCGGCTCTCCGCTCTTTATTATCTGAAGATTAATTGATGATCCCGTTGGTGCCTCTTCTTCGAAGCTCCTTTTTCCAGCCTCTTTTTCCCCTTTTTCAAAAGCGTTATATGAAAAGCCGCTTCCCGTCATTCCAGCGGGCTTCGCGGTCTGCAAGGCGCCTATTTCCATAAGCGGCTCAGGATTTTTAAGGTCTATGAAGGAAGCGGGGTTGCTGTAGGGCTTATACTCTGCGCTTTTACCCTGATATTCGGATGCTCCGCCTGCTACTGCCCGCCTCTCGACATCAGGCGCTGAAGCTTCTCTTTCTTTTGGCGGCGCGGCGCGGCCTGCGAATGGCTCAGGCGTGGCTTGTATGAAATCCCGGCCTTCCTCTTCAAGCGCCTTCAGATTTTTGCTTTCCTCAGCAATCTTATAATCTCGGAATTCTCCGTTTAAAGGGTCGTCAATAAGATCCTCCGCATTGTCTGCGGGCGGCGGATCATCGAAAATTGCATTGTCCGCCGTAAATTGCCCGCCCTCCGGGCAAGCTTCTCCTTGCGGCGCAAGTTTGCCTTCATTTCTTTCAGTCCCTGATATTTTTGAGCCTTTCTCTTCCAAAGGCTCATACTCTAAAGAAGAGGAAGCGCTGAAATCCGCCATTTCATTTTCAGGCACCGTAAGCACGCCTCCGTCCGGCTCTGTCGGCGCATCCTCCAGAGGATGAAAATCCGTCGACGCGCTGCTGGATTTTGAGCCGGCGTATGAAACATTCCTATGAGTCAAGATATTCTTTGAATAGCAGTTTATAAACGTTCCACCTAGCATTCCTTCAGAGCTTTCGCCCTCCTTCGGCGCCTGATCTTTCAGAGCGGTCAGCTTTATGGTCAAATTTTTATCCTTAATGGTAGAAAAATCCATTTCACCAGCATTCATCGACCAGCCGGCAGCATCTGGGGCTAGCCAGCTCATCTTAAGGCCTGATGGGGTCGTGACAGGCCATATGCCTCCATTCTCGTCAACCAAAGTCCACCTTATGGCTTCCTTTCTCGCAGGCTCTTCAATCAGCTCGCCTATCACTATCCTATCCCATTGCTCTGGATTGGGTCCGAGGCTGAAATGGATCTCCCAGCTCAAATACTCATCATTCGGCTCTAAAATATTTACCGACAGGCTGGGGAATCCTTCTGAAAGCTTTATATCTGGCTCTTTCAGTCCTAAGCTTGAAGGCTTCCCAGACTCGCCAGCCGCTGATGCCGCGCTTGCCGTAATGGCAATGAAAGAAAATACCAACAGAGTTTTGCGCACGGATGCGCCTGTCTTGCCTATTATAGAAAACATCCCAGCCTCCCACGTTATGGCGGAGCCTTTCAAAGCGCAGCTTTGAAAGTTCACCCTATTCTGCCATATATGCTCTTCATTTCTGCAATATGATTATTATGTCCTTTATTGCCATTAATAAATGATAAATTTTTGCTTTGAATTTTCTGGATGAGAATTATTATTTGAATGCAAATATGCACGCAAATGCATTTGTTTTGGCTATTAAAGATTTCACGACTCAGATATAATCAGCTCATTTGCAAGAGCATAATGCTTCATTAAAGTCATTAAAGTCCATTTCAGATAGAGGATAGACAATCTTAACAAATTTAATTGTTTTACAAAATATCCTAACACATAATATTGACTATGCTAATATCAAATCAAATAAATGCATGCATGTTTTATCGTATAATGCATGGCTTTTTTAAAATTTATTAATGCTTCGAGGGGAAATGGGATACCATGCCTGAGGATGTAATTCCCATGTTCGTAGCCGACACCGACTCGGGAACCGCTCCGGCGGCTTTAAACGCTGTGCGGCGCAGGCTTGGCGGGATACCAGTTTACGCTTACACAAAAGGCAGCCCTAAGCTTTTCGATACAATAGCCGCATGGTTCAAGCGAGTTTACGGGCTTTCTGTACCGCCAGGCTGGATCGAAGAGGCGCTTAATAACGTGGGTGATCGTACAGGACGAAGCCTGCAATCTTAAAAGATTGCGGGCTTTTTGATATGCATGGTCAATGCTTGCGCTTTGCTTGCAGGAAGGAGCGGCCATGTCTAAAATCGAGTTCAAAACTTTGCGCCAGTCTATTATGTAGGCAATCCACAGTCGAGCAAAATGGAGGAATTCGTGGCTCTGGAAGATTTTTCGCTTTCCATCGCCGCCGAAGAATTCATATCCATCGTGGGGCCGTCCAGCTGCGGCAAGTCTACATTCCTTGACATTGTCTCCGGACTGTCGAAGCCCAAAGCCGGCACTATTCATATAGACGGGAAGCTTGCGTCGGGCCTCGCCCTCGACAGGGGTTTCATCATGCAAGGATACGCGCCGTTCCCTTGGCGCACTGTCATCGGGAATGATTCTTACGACTAGGAAGTCAAGCATGTCCCAAGAAAAGAAAAAGTCAAGCTGTGCAAGCAGTACATAGATCTCGTTGGGCTGAGCGGCTTTGAAAGCCGCTATCCGAACGATCTGTCTGGCGGAATGCGGCAGCGCGTGGCAATTGCGCGAGCGCTTGCATGCGATCCGCAAGTGCCCCTGATGGATGAGCCTTTCGCCGCAGTCGACGCGCAAACCCGGGAAACTCTTCAGGATGAGCTGATGCGGATTTGGGAGAAAACGAAAAAACGGTGGTTGACATTAAGCTTCCACGTCCATGAACTGCTGCGGAAATGAGAGTTTCCTTCGATTACAGCTGGATCGCGCACAATATCTGGGAGCTGCTGCAAACAGAATGGTAAGGTTTTACGAAAGCTTCGCAGGTCAGGCCTGCATCCGACATAGCGAACGAGATACTGCCCGAAACGCAGATATAGGACGGCGGCGACGCTGATGCGAGAAGAGTCGCGCTATAGACTTGCAAATCAAATGCATCGATTTTGTAGCTTGATTATCTATAGAGCTGTGAGAAATGCCGGTACCGGCATTTCTCACTCGCTGTATTATCAAGACCTAAAATCTGAGCTTCCAAATGCAAACCAGTATATAAAAGGAGAGCTGGAATTGAAAAAAACAAACTTTGTTAAGTCGGCGCTGTGCATTCTGTTGCGCTAGCGGTTATTTCCCTGCCAAGCTGCAACGGCGCTTCTCAAAGCGCAACCTCCTCCGGATCACAGGAGGTTGCGCCGCCTTCAACCGATGGCGCGAAAAGCGCAGAGCTATTCACCTTGCGCGTAGTCGACCCCCCGTTCTACTACCTGGAATTCGTTACAGCGTGGGAACTCGGCTTCTTTGAGGATGCCGGAATAAACATCGAGTTCATCGGGGATCTGAGCGGGATAACCAACTATACTGCTTTTCATATAAAAATACCTTTTTTGGAGCTTAATTATACAGGCTACAATGGATAATCAAGCTCCAAAAAAGGAACATTTGATGAAAAACGGTATATCAGGCTATTGAGCAAGGCATCATTGACGCGTCCTATTCAGGGCATCCCTCCGGCGTCGCGCAAGCGCGCATAGAAGGCCTTAAAGTCACGATGGTAGCGCCTGGAATGGTTGACACCTCCACTAGCCCTCATGTCACGTACCTGGTCAAAAAAGACAGCCCTTTGCAAACGCTGGATGACCTCAAGGGCGCAAAGGTGGGCATCGGCGGAATCGGCGCGTGCACAAGCGGTTATGTCGAGCAATACCTTTTGAGGGAGGGCCTGACCGAAAAATCGCTGGCGCAAGGCTCTCCGGAGTATGACTTCACCACCTTCAGCGACTCCGGAACGATGGAGCAGGCTGTGCTTCAGGGCGACATTGATGTAACCACCTCGCATACGCCTTATGCCGAAATCACCTTGGCAACCGGCGAAGTCCGAGCGCTCGGGACTACATACGACATATTTCAAAACGGCACCGGCAGTCTCGGCGCGAGAGTGCTTGCCGACAGGATAATAGAAGAGCATCCGGAAGTCGCTCAAGGCTTTGTAAACGCCATGTATCGCGCCAGGATCTGGGCGAACAGCCATTTTGAAGAAGCGGGTGATCTCGTAGCGGCGGTTCTGGGACTCGATAAGGGAGATGTTCTAGCCATCGTCCAAGACGAGCATAAAACTTAGCGCCTGAATATCTGGACATCTGGTTTGACATGGGGCTTCTGACAGGACTTTGGAATGAAGGCGACATTACGAAGGAAGAAATCTACACCAATGAGTTCGTTCCTGAAGACGCTCCAGAAACAGACAAGGATTTGAAATGGGACGGCGAACCCAACCGCGTCTTCCACGTCGATTGATTGTAGCCTTAAGGAGTTCAAGTAAATCCAATTGCGATCAAATGACACGTTTTGTCAAGGTAGTTTTTCAAAACAGCGTGAGCGTGAGTTTGCTTGAAAAAATTTGCCGCGTTCTCGACTGTGATTACGGCGATATTATGGAATATGTGCCGGACGAACCGAAGGAGAAGAATAAATAGTGACTACCAATGAATTGCGCAATATCCTCTCAATCGGAGAAACAATCGCGGTTGAGTTTAAGC
>JAISZB010000246.1 GCA_031269465.1 Clostridiales bacterium
CTAAATATTGGCTTTTTGCAAATTTACATACCTAAAACCGCAACTTTGCGCAAACGGCGCCTCCTTAAGTGGTTTCGTACTAAATTACCTTTTTTGGAGCTTGATTATACAGGCTTCAATGGATAATCAAGCTCCAAAAAAGAAACATTTGATGAAAAGCGGTATAGTCGATGCTATAGAGTTTCAGCGTGAGAACCTTTGCAGTCCAATGCTTTCTCTTAGCTGGCAGCCAATTTATTTTCATTAGCGAGCATTCCAGTTGCAAGCTTGATTTCTACTGCCTTTGCAATAGCGTCACTGGATGATAATTGTTGGCGAGAACGCCATTATATCGCTGCGGCGGCTTGCACCGCATTCGACTTAAACATCTTTGCGGTTGATTCCTTATGCAGATCCGACGTCAAATGCACCTATTTTCTTAGCGTCCATCGTCGCCTGCATAATCAAGTCTCAATGAAAATCAGCATATCAGCAAAATCAAGCCGAATGAAGGATGCCCTAAAAGCCAGGGCATCCTTCATTTAAGCTTATATCCTTTTTACTCCTTGACGGCTCCTGAAGTCAAACCGTCTACCATGAACCTCACTAGGCTGAAATACAAAATCACTATGGGAACCGCAATGAAAATCGAACCCGCGGCGAAACGGGAAAACTCGGTTTCTCCAAGGCTCATCAAGCCGACCGCCACGGTGTATAGATCTTTTTCCTTCAAAAGAAGCTTTGGCAGTATGAAATCGCTCCACGGCCAAGTGAAGGCTGTAAGCGCCGTATATACGAGCATCGGCACTGAAAGCGGGAGGATTATCTTGGTAAATACCATGAACCTGGTCGCCCCGTCAATGCGCGCCGCTTCATCTATCGAGTTCGGTATGGTGTCGAAGAAGCCCTTTTGCACCATGTACCCCATCGGCGCTCCCGCGCTGTACAGAAGAATCAAGCCCCACAGATTATTTATCATATTGAACTGCGTCATAAGCAGATAGACTGCAATCATCCCCATGAAGGACGGGAACATGCCAAGAACCAATGTAGTCTTCATAAGGCCTTTGCGGCTTTTAAAGGTGAACCTCGACATAGTGTATGCAGTCAGTATTACGAGAAAAGTGCTTAGAACGCAGTTGACTGCGGCTATGAACAGAGTATTCATAAACCATTTGGGGTAGTTGTACATAGTCGTGTCAGTGAAGAGCGTCTTGAAGCTATCAAGAGAATATGAAGCCGGAAAGAATCCGTCGAAAGAGTAGATGGATCCGGATTTGGACAGCGAAGCAAGAAGAAGCCACAGGCACGGAAACAGGAAAACAAATCCTGTCGCGGCAAGCAGAGCGTACGTCGCGAAACCTTCAGCTATTTTTTTCATCTGAACGTGTCCTCCTGCTTATACGCCGGCGACATTACATAGACCGCCAGCGAGATGGTCGAGGTGATGGCGAAGATAATCAGGCTTATGGCCGCTCCTATGGAATAGTAGTTATTGTCTATGGAGAGGTTGTAAAGCCAGTTTATAAGAAGATCGGTGTCGCTGGCCAGGAAATACCCGTCGTTGTAAATACCTCCGCGCAGGAAGTAGAAAATTCCAAAGTTGTTGAAATTTCCTATAAACTGCGTAATCAGCACCGGAGTCGTGGAAAACAGGACAAACGGCAGCGTTATGGCGGCAAACTGCTTTATGGGGGAAGCCCCGTCTATGTCTGCAGCTTCAAACATGTCCTTGTTCATGTTTGATAGTATCCCCGTGGCAAGTAGCATTGATGTCGGAATTGAAATCCAGGCGTTTACAAGAAGGCCGATAAGCCTGGCTGTCCATCTGGCCTCAAGATCCAAAAATCCTACAGCCTTCGATCCGGCTTCCGTTATCATATAGTTTATCGGTCCGCCGTAGGAGAACATGAACTTAAAGGCAAGCAGGGAGATGAAGCCCGGAATGGCATATGCCAAAACCGGAAACGCCCGCCAAAACGCCTTGACTTTCACGATTTTCTTGTTGTATAGAAGCGCCAGGGCCAATCCGCCGAAATAATTGATGGCAGTGGCTAGAACAGCCCACAAGGCATTCCATCCCAAAATCTTTGTGAATGTAGGAGCAAACTGTCCAAGGGTGAAAATCCTCCAGAAGTTCCCAAATCCTATCCAGTCCACCAGCTCTGGAGGGACAATGGCTCCTCCATAGTTGGTAAATGCAATTAAAACCATGAATACTATGGGCAGGACATTGAAGACGCACACCCCGATTATTGGGGCGAACAGCGCGCTCTTATAAAAATTGGAATCCAAGAGCTCCTTGAGCTCACTCTTGAATGAAATGGGCTTTTTCCCTTCGGCCACCAGCAATTGGGTCGCATAGGCGTCTTTCACATTGGAAAGGTAGAGCATGACATATACTATTAATATGATGATGGCGAAAATACCCATTATAAGCATCGTAATGGAATTGTCGCCTTTTATGCCCATCCATTGGTTGCCGCGCACAGAGCCCAGGGTAAAAAAGCCTGCAATGGCAGTCGCTCCGGAGAAGATGAAGTACAAGACAGCCCCAATTTGAAGCAGAAGGTACAAGATCCCTTTGGCCAGCTGGCCGTGCAGCAGCTGCCCAAGCCCCATGAAAATCATCGACAGCGTCACTTTCATATCGCCTTTTTGAAGAATTTCGTTGTAATGGCTGAAGAAGTGCAACGACGGCAGCTTTTTCTTCTTTTCCATTCGGCTTCCCCCCCTACTGCAAAGTATAAATCGCATCGTAAACCTGCTGATCCACCTTCTCAAGACCCGCTTTGAAGGATTCAGGAGTTGCGTATTTATGGCTTGACGGCTCCCTGAACGGATCCATCGCAACATCAGTGAAAAATGTCTCCGCAGGAGTCCAAACCTGGGCTATGGCGCGTACTGAGGGCATGACGGAGATATTGCCATCCGCCAAGTTTTGGTTTATTATGCCTGCAAGCCCGCCGGCAGCTTCCGCTGCGTCCCGCCTGGCAGGCACAACCCCAAGAAGCTCATATCTTTTCTCTATCATTTCATAGCTGGTGGCAAAGTCTACAAATGCAAGCGCGGCGTTAGGATACTTCGTGTAAGCGCTGACTGCGTATCCGTTTATGCCTCCCATCATTTTCGCAGGTATGAGCTCAGGGTTGTCCTCGCTCAGATCTCCGCTTGCGGGAAGCTTTGGTATATCAGAAATCACAAGGTTCTCTTCAGCCTTCGCCTCGGCGTCAGCCTGGCTCAGCCCCTCATTTTTGTAAGCCAGAACAAGCTCCTTTATAAAAAGCGTATATACGTCAGGAGTGGTCATAGTTGCGAAATAGTCGCCGGCCGCAAGCTTCGAGTACTGGTTTTTCGTTATTGTATCATCGATAGCCTCTTGGTTCATAATGGAAGCCAGCTGCCTTAAAACAGACGCCCCCTTGAAGGAATCTCCCGATGCAAAGCCGATGTCGGCCGTGTCCGTCCCGCCGCTCCCAAAGACGTACCCTCCGTATGAGAACAGAAAGCCCGAAGAAAAATAAACGTCGAACAGGGATTTCATGTATCCGTACTTGCCAGGCTCCCTCTCTTTCCGCTCCAGAGAGAACTTATACATGGCGCTCCAACTCTCAGCCATGTCCGGGATCCCGTTTGCATTTTCGTCCCACGCGCCTTCCCAGCCTTCAGGAAGCAGATCCTTTCGGTAGTACAACAGAGAGCCCTGGATGTTAACGGGGACTCCGCAGTAGTAGTCCAGGCCGTCCACGCTTGCCTTATAGGCCTCCCATGCGCGTTCGTCTATCTGCGGATAGCACTCCAGCTCCTCCACCGGAAGAGGCTGTATGTGCCTTCCATCCACGTATTTCATGAGCATGTCGTTTGCCTGATACAGCACGTCAGGCCCGTATCCGTAAGGCCCGTCATTCTCCAGATCCAAGAACTGATCCATATTGGCGTCAACCGCCTCTATGCCCTGGCCGGCGTACTTCTCATTAAAGGCCTCAAGAAGCTGCCTCAAGTATCCCTGCTCTATCGCAGTATCATTTTCCAGTATTCGCAGAGTAGCGTTTTTTTCCAGCTCCCCTGTGAATTTGTCCGCGCCCTCTGATGCATCCTGCGCGCTTGTGAGTCCAACCGCCGCAATGACAGCGGCAATCGCCAAGAGATGTCCTGCCAGCGCAATGAAATTTCTAGTCATAATTTATCTCCCCCGCAAAAAAGCGGCGCATTTCCTCCCGCTTGCCTCGAAGCATCCGCTAAATGACAGTTGAATTGACCGCAAAACCCCAGGGCTTGATTTTGCCCGCAAGCAAGCCGTTTTCAACCAGAGGATTTCCTGGGATTAATAGATCCTCAGACTCTTTGGAAGCGTTAACTTGAAGCAAAACTGCTCCTCCATCAAAATCGCGCGTTATAATCAGGCTGCCTCGCTCATGCGCAATCTTTATGCCGCCGAATTTCAGCTCCCTGCGCTTTCTTAACGCTATCAATGAACTAATTGCATCCGCTATTGCGCCGCCTTCGCCATTCCAGTCGAAGCATCTCCTGGAGTCAGGATCGTATCCGCCAATCATGCCTATTTCAGTCCCGTAATAAATCCCGGGAGCCCCGACAAACATAAATTCAACTGCAAGAGCGGCAAGTAGCTTGTCGCGATTTTCTCCAACGCAGGTCAAAAACCTGTGGGTATCGTGGCTGTCCAGGATATTCAGCATCATCAAATTAGCCTGATCCGTATTTCTCATTAAAAGCCCGCTCAATTTCTCCGCGAATTGGCCTGCGTCTATAGATTCATTCGCGAAAAAATCCAAGCTGGCCTTCGTGAATGCATAGTTCATGATGCCGTCGAATTGATCCCCGTGGAGGGAGGGATTGGCGTCATGCCAATTCTCTCCTATGATGACTGCATCCGGCTTCGCCTCTTTTACCGCAAAGCGAAACTTCCTCCAGAAGTCGTGGCTCAGTTCATCCGATACATCAAGCCTCCAGCCGTCTATGTCGTATTCCTTGATCCAAAATGTCGCAATGCCCAAAAGATATTCCTGGACTTCCTTGTTTGAAGTGTTGAACTTAGGCATGTAGGCGCAGGCGGAAAAGCATTCGTAGTTTCTGGCGGCGGCATCCGGCCGATCCCCGTCTATCATGAACCAGCCGTGATACTTGGATGCCCTGCCATTTTTCAGGACGTCCTGAAACTGCCTGAGGTTTTCGCTGCAATGGTTGAACACAGCGTCTAAGACTATGCGCATGCCGCGCTCATGGGCTTTTTCCATCAAATTCCTAAAGTCCTCGTTGCTTCCAAACTGGCGATCGATGGAATAGTAGTCGCTTATGTCATACTTGTGGTTTGAAGCTGACGTGAAAATCGGAGTTAGATATATGGTGTTCACCCCAAGCCCGGCAAGATAGGGCAACTTTTCAGCGATTCCTGGAATGTCGCCTCCCGCAAAGCTTTTAGGGGTCGGCTTGCCGAGCCACTTCATGTTTATGTACGAATCGTCCTTAAATGCGTCCGCTCTATGGAAGCGGTCGATGAAGATCTGATAGAACACGGCTTCACGCATCCACGGCACGACTCTATGGACATCCGCCCCGTTGATGTAGGGCAGCTGAAAAGAGTTATAGTATGCCAGCGTAAAATCATAAGAATCCGAAAGCCCGTCCTCGGAGTAGTAGAAGACGTTCTCACCCTCTATGATCTTAAAGACATAGACAAATCTCACATCACTAAGTTCAATGGAAGCTGCGTGCCAGCTGAAAAGCCTGTCTGTGAATACAAGCTCCATCTCAGCCTCTTTTTGAGAGAATGCGTATTCATATTTTCCGCCGTAAACGACCGATATGCTTTTAGGCTTGTCAAGCCTAGAGACTCTAAGCCTAAGAGATACAGTCTTGTCGTCTGCCGGAAAGCAGAATTTGCTTTCCGGCACGTGTAGAATTGCAAGTTCATTCATTTTTTCAACCTCATCCGCAATATTTTATCTTCTCCAGCCATGGCCTCAAGCCCTGCGGCAGCCTTAGGACGGACCCGGGAGCGTTCAAGTCTGGCTTGCCCTATTATGCCGAAACGCAGCCAAATGCGCCGATATCGCTGCTTAAGAGCTTATCCGCAATATTTTCTTATACTGCGGATTAGGAATAATCCTTTAAGCCTAATTGCGGATAAGCTCTATCCACTTTCTATGTGAGAAATGACGATAGCAATCTCACTCGCTGCATAATCATGTTGCATGAGCACGCTATGCCAATTTCATTCAATGTTCCTTTTTTTGTTGATTATACATTGGGCGGTGCGATTGATATCGGCATTTCGCACTCGCTGTATAATAAACACCAAAAAAGGTGATTTTATATGAAAATCAGTATAAATAGGAACTCCCCTATCCGCGCCGGCGTAGCATGCGGATGCAGTTTTAACTCACTGAACGTCATCCGATTTGAAGCAGCCCGCAAAAAGGCTCAGCTTTTTGAGGCAGTAAGAATTTCACTTTCAGGGGCGTATGTAAAAATGTAATCTCCTGTTTCAAGCACTATCAAATTCAGTGAATCAGTCTTGTCAAAGAGTCCTTGGCTTGCTGCATCGAGGTTTGAGTGCCTTATATACTGCGAGCCGGCCGAGACGGCTCCTGATACCGTGTTTGTCGAGGTGAACATGAATTCGTCGCCCTCCTCGAGATGTACTTTAAGGGTGTAGACGCCGTTGTCATTGGCAAACTTGGTCTCATCCGTCCAGACATCCTGCCAGCCTGTTATTTTAGCGCCCTTTATATAATAGTCGGTGGTTACATCCGCGGATTCCTGCGCGTCTCCGTTTCTGACCCAGTCTATTCTGTCGTAAGTCCCCACGTTGAAAACTTCTTTGTCACTTTCCACATAAGAGGGATTCGTGGAGTCATAGAAATCATCCGCAGGATAGGTAGTAAGGGTCAGCGTATAGTTGCCGGAAACTCCTACTTTTATATTGCTACCTTTGGCTCCTGTATCTCCAATTGTTCCGCTTCCAGTGAAGGCTTCAGTCCCGTCATCCAGCGCGTTTCCCGCAAGATATCCAAAACCGCGCTTGTTGCGCCATTTTGAGTCTATTGCGAACTGAAACTCATCGCCGGCGTTGAGATCCAAAGTTATGGAGTATTCGTTCTTGCCGCTGGCCTTTGCCAGCTTGTGCTCATCATCAATGGCGCTTCCCCAATTGCTTGAAAGGAGAAGCTTGCTTGTGCCGCTTCCTAGAATGTAGAACTCCCGCGTGTCGTCTTTGTGCTGCGAGAACCCTGCAAAAACCTCCGCATCTGCCGAAATGGGCGCTTCAAAGTCGAATGCCCTCGCCTTTTTAGGGGTCGCATACCAATTGATGAAGTTGAACCCATCCTTTTCAGGGACGAAGGATTCAACCTTTTCCCCTTCTTTGACGGTAAGGCTCTTAATAACAGCCGTATCGTCGTAAAAAGTGACTGTGTACTTGGGTCCGCTTGAGCAAGCGGCAATCGCCAAGAAAGACAAAGCCATTAGAGCTATCAGCCTTATGCTTTTCATACTGTCGTCTCCTCGCATAGTGAGAGGCTGCCAAATGCCTCTTTCGCTTTAGGCATATGATGACGCTGCAGCATCATTCATAACCTCCATCCACATTCAGCGAAAAAAATGTAAAAGCTGCCCTCGCATTTAGTTCACTTAACCGGTTAAGTTAAATAGAGCATATCATAATCATCTAAAGCTGTCAATACTTTTTGAAAATATTTTTTATATTTTTTCTGCATAAGCTTTATAGCTTTGATTTGACTTGTAGAGCGCTCATGATGTATACTTGTTTTCATGAAAAATACAACTATCAGGGATGTTGCGCGTGAAGCCGGCGTATCCGTAGCTACAGTGTCCTATGTTTTAAACGGGCGCGAGGATCAAAAGATAACCGAGCAGACCCGAAAAAAAGTCATGCAGATAGTGAATCTGCTGAATTATACGCCGAATCGCTCCGCCCAAATGCTTGCGACCAACAGAAGCAGAAACGTCACGCTGCGCTTTGGCAATCAAGACGGGCTTTTTAAGCTTGCAAGCGCGGCCTTTTTCGCCGGGGTCCTTTCAAAGAGGCTTGCGCTTTCAGGATACAGGCTTCTATACATGCCGGAAGCGCCGCCTGAAAAGCTTGACAATACTGACGCTCTGATATGCTGCAGCATGAGCGGCGAGGATTTCCACTCATGGGGCGACGCAAACTTCATGCCTCTTGTCGCCGTCGGATTTTTTGTAGATGAGCCGCTGTTTTTTCAAGTAGCTTTGGATTTGAAAAAGCTCAAGTCTGCAGCTGACGCATTTTTCAGCGGAGAGCCATATACATATGTCCGTCCCGCCGAACCCAACTTGCGGGAGCATAGGCGCGTACTGGAATTCTTCCCGAATGCGGCCTTCATATCAGATCTTGGGCAAATCGCCTCTATAAGCGGAAACATAGTTACTGCCAACCCCGCGCTCTTCAGCTCGTTTCCTGAGGCAATGCACTATGACGGGCACGTCGGGCCCGGCCTTGACGCCATAGTCAAATGCATCGAGCTCGCTGTGAACCGCGTTGATGTAAAAGAGCACGCGGTGCTTGTTTAACAACTGGCGCGCAAAGGAAGGCTACGATTTTTAAGCTTGATGATGCTTGCTTGCAGGCATATGCGTACCGCAAGTCAGAATATGAAGAGTGAAAATGGGCAGTAAAGCTTTAAGGCCGGCGCGTTTTAGCGCGCATCCGCACAATCGGGTAGGAGGGGGCGGCTAACCCCCGACCTCCCACACCACCGTGCGTACCGTTCGGTACACGGCGGTTGAATCAGAATGAATGTACAGCTTGATGCCGATCAGCCAGACTTTTG
>JAISZB010000041.1 GCA_031269465.1 Clostridiales bacterium
AACAACGTATTCGACATATTAAACCCAATTGACTTGATGAAGCATGCCACTTTATTCCGCAGAGCGGTCTTGCCGTCCACCTGCATCTCCTCCTCGGTATGCGCCAATATTATCCAGCAAGCAGTTATTTTAGCACATTGACGATTGAAAAGCCAGAGGTTTCGTCATTATGACGGCGAAATGTGAAAATGCACATTTGGAAATAGAATGAAAATCGGTATAATATCGCGATAGCATTCGCTTTTACCCCCAATAGATAATCCGACTTCACCTTTACCATGCATTTTACGATATCCACCTACGCATTCAGCGCGTCGGCCGTGAAGGTGGCGCGAGCCGTTACGGCTTCAATTTTTCCAACGAGCAAGGGCATCAACGCAGTCTCATTTGTTTTTTCGTTGTTCAGGATCCGAGTAGCAACAACGCCGGCTTTTAGCCAAATACGCGCTAAATATAAGGTTTTGTGGCAATGCCTGCTCTAGATGAGATATTCTGCTTGCTATTGCAGGAGATAATCCTTTATTCCTTCGCGATGGATCTACACACTGCGCGTAAGGCTTAGACCCTTTCTGCGGTGATGTGGGAGGTCGAGGTCTGGCCATCCTCTCCAACCTGATCGTCAATGCTGTTTGTAGATCCCACGCCCCTGATCCGCATGCCCATCTAGCGAGCTGCCAAGCCTCTATGCCGCTTGACTTTAGCGGCTTTTAGGCATACAATGAGAACAATAGTACTCTCGCGCCCGCGCGTGAAATTTCCCAGAGGGAGACATTTTCATTCATACGAACCGCAAAAGCCGAGCGCCTGCGTATTCCGGCGAAGAACGATACTCTGGGAATCTCCTGGTTTGATCCTTATAGCCTTCGATATTGAATGCCAAACCCTTAAAAAGGATTGTGTTTTCATCTTTCGTTTTTAGTCGTTGAAGGATCAACCTCGCTGCCTTATGGTGGAAACGGTAGCGATGCTCTTGGCGGTGACGTGGAACACGAGCGGTCATTTTATTGTAGTGGTGCCGGCATTATCTTCGGTTGCATCAGCGTGGGCCAATGGATTCTGTGCCGTGGGATGATGCGGCTTTCAATGAAGCCAGTGCCATGATGGCTTTTATAGACGTCGAGACGGAGTCGATGGATGCGGCCATCGAAAAGCTACGGCGGCAAGCCGACCCATTGGTTGCGCGCCATCACCCGCACGGAAGAGCCTTGGACAAAGGATAGGCGCGAAATGCCGGACGGCACCCATGCAGCATTGAGATAACTCGTGAATCTATGGTGCGCTTAAGCGAGCCAACTCTGTCAATAAAACGTAATAAATAATTGTGCAAAAGTGAAAAACAATGGTAGAGCTTAGCCTTTTCAAGATATGAGCCGTTCCAAAATGGTTGCTGTACCACCAAGGCAGCGCCATACTGCTGTGGAAAGAAAGAGGCAACGGAAGCTTTTCAGCGGCACCCTATCGGAGAGAAGGATCAAGAATGCTGGTGAACCAGAATTACAAGGAATCAGGCAAAAACCGCGATGTAATCTCCCTGTTCTCGGGTGCCATGGGCATGGACATAGGATTGTCAAAATCCGGGCTGAACGTGAGGATTGGGCAGGATGTTGATCGAACTTGCGTAGATACAGTGGAGGCGAACAACTGCAAGGCCATCCTGGGGGACATCCAGGAAATTCAGCCTGAGCGATTGCTGGAGGCGGCGGGGCTGTCCGCCGCTGAGCCGTTCCTGGTGTGCGGGGGGCCTCCATGCCAGCCGTTTTCAACCGCTGGCATGCGATTGGGGCTCAACGACCCAAGGGGAAGCCTGTTCAAGGATTTCGTCAGGATGCTGCTTGCGATAAGGCCGCGCTTCTTCATCATGGAGAACGTCAAAGGCCTCATGTCGGCGCAGGTGCTCGACGGCGGAAAGCCGGTGGAATCGGCTCTTGAGGTTGTACTGGATGAGGTTACCTCATTGGGGTACAGAACCGTTTACGGGGTGCTGGACGCAGTCAACTATGGAGCGCCGCAATTCAGGGAGCGGTTTGTCCTTGTGGGTAGCCGCGACCATGAGGGCATATTCCTGCCCGTGCCTACTCGCTTTCAAACGCACCAGGATCCGTCCTACAGATGGAGGACATTGAGAAGCGCGATAGGAGACTTGGAGGGAGATCACGGTGAATGCGCCCATTTCGCGGCGGAGAGGCTAGCTTACCTGAAGATGGTTCCCGAGGGAGGGAACTGGAGGAGCCTGCCCCCGGATCTAGTTGAGAAGGCGATGGGCGGGGCGTTTCGGTCAGGAGGGGGAAAAGTCGGCTTCTACAGAAGGCTTTCCTATGATCAGCCTGCTCCAACCCTGGTCACCTCCCCGGTACAGAAAGCTTCCATGCTATGCCATCCTGTCTTGGACAGGCCTCTCAGCGTAAAGGAGTACGCCAGGATCCAGCAGTTTCCGGACGAATGGTCATTTGCCGGAAGCATGGCAAGCAAGTACAAGCAAATAGGCAATGCCGTCCCGATAGGACTCGCTGAAGCGCTTGGCCAAGTCTTGATTTCTGTCGCCGATGGGAGCTCCACAATAGAGACCAAAAGAACAAGGGGAACGGATGTGCACAGCAAGTTGAAAAACGCGCTTGAAATGTGGGTCAACTTTGGCAATCAATGAAAGCTATGACGAAGACGCTATTATTCGTGCTGTCGCCGATGCTCTGGAAAATTTCTACGAGAGCCTCATCGCTAACCTGGACAAGCTGAGCATCAAGAAAATCATGCGCCAGAAGAACCCTTACCTCATTCGGGCAAAATCCATGCAAAATGCGAATGAGATTGTCGATGCCTACTTTCCGAGTTTGTTTCGTCTTCGGAAGAGACAATCTTTGGCAACGCTTTTTTTGAACCCATAGCCACTGTCGCCGCCCAAGGGGAAAAGGCGCTGGCGGAAGGCATTGACATTTCCGTCAACTGCGGGGACAGCGTATATGGGATTGCAGCGAAATCGGGGCCTAGCGTCTTCAATGCGGCCAGCAAGCAGAAGCAGGAGCAGAACTTCAAGGCCGCGAACAAGCTGGCTATGCAAGCCAAGAAGCGTTTTATTCCAATCATAGGCTATGGCTACGGGAAGAAAAGGAACTCGAACAGAGGCCTGCCCAAGTTTTACATAGAGATGGCAAGACAGGAGTTTTGGGCCGAATTGACTGGAGATCAAGATTTTTATTTAAAGCTTATTCATTATATGGGCGACATACCAGAGAAATACAAGAAGGTGTTCGATGACGCTTATCAGAAAGCCTCCAATCTCCTGCTCAAAGAATTCTTGAATGAGTTTTGCGATGAAAGCGGCTCTATAGATTGGGACAAACTGGTGGAAATGAATTCAGGGAAGGGCTAGGATATGCCAAAAGGCACCCAAACGGGATTTATCACCTTGGGTGCCTTTTGGCGTTGATATGGATGCCCGTGTTCATCGCCCTCTGCGGCTGTCAGCGACCTTATTATGGCTCTACACAGCGCTTTTGAGATTGGAAGGGACACATTGCTCACTTGCTTGGATGCGGATGTTTTCTGCCCAAAAATCCCTATTTACGGTACTGCCTCAAGTCTTAGCCGCTTAAAAATTGAACATTTGCGCTTGGATGCAACGAACTAGCATGCCGCAGCAATCGGCAAGGGCGATAAAACCCGCAGTCTGTATTTACTCTAAATGAGCGCTTACATAAATAATATACAGAATTCACAATGAATTTTAATACTACAATTCATATATTTTTTAAATAATACACAAAATAGCCAAGACCTGCATTTTTAAGAAAACTCCTCAGGTTGCAAGCTCATTTTGGACAAGCTGCACAGAAATGTTGAAACGTCCGCCGCAGCGCCCGATCGAAGATGATCAGCTCCCTTGCGGAGCGCCCTTTCTCCGAAAGAGAGTCCAGGCGCCTTTCAGCCATTGTCCTCTCGTCCGTCGACAAAGGGTCGATCTCCGCGTCGATCGCAGAAACCCTATATCCGTGCCATGTTTGGAAATATCCGCTGCAGCCGGACTCGACAGCAGCATCAAACAATAGTTCGAACGCCTCCCGCTTTATTTTGGCCCCCGCCTCGCGGAAAGACTGCCGGGCCGCCTCCAAATCGGCGCCTTCGCCTGCGAATATCCGCCGGATCTTCGCGGAAATGGATGTTCGCGCGAGAGACACGGCTGTGCGCACCGGCCGATCGAACGGCGGCCTTCCTCTGTTTCGCGCAGAGTCGGCGGGCTTCATCCCGGCATGCTCCAAAAAATCTTCTTCCGGCAAAATCTCAGCGGCCTTGCCTTTGTATTCGACAAGCGGCGCGCGAAGCCCGCCCTCTTGAATCGAAAGCATGCCGATGAATCCCGGAGGCGGCGCCGCATATGCGGAAATCCAGCATTTAAGCCGGCATCTCCCGGCTGTCGGAAGCCCCTTCTCCTTCAAAAGCTTTCTTGCGGCCTTCAATTTGCGGCGCTCATAGCGCCAATGCATAATATCGCGGCAGGCGAAATCGGCGACGCCCTCCCCGGCCTTCCTTGCGGCGCCCTCCCCGGCCTTCCTTGCGGCACCCTCCTCGGCCTGCCTGGCTGTATCCATGATGTCCATCGTGTTTTTGGCTCCCCGGCGCAACTTCATCTGGTTCGGCGGCAATCTGCAATGCAAATCAAATTATAGCAAGTTTTGGGTTAATTGCAGACAGCTCTAGCCTCCAAATTCGTGTCGATTTTTCTTAACCTTATAGTATTGGCCCTCGCGCTCCTTAAACATTGCCAAAGCCCCCTTTTTCCGTATGATTTTGTTGATATTATACAAAATAGCACGGGAAAATCAACGGAAAAATTATCGCAGGCTTCACTAAGATTCGCCATGTTCCGCCGAATCTTTGCGCATTTTAGAAAACGCCCCGGGTGGAGACTCGCCGGGCGCTATTCATCATTTCAAACAATTTATATGACATTTATATCGCTTTTTTGTGCATTTTGGATTCGAAATTTCTTCATGTGGAGAGCCTGTCCACATGTCAGCCACCTCTGATTTTTTAAAATAAATTAACAGAATTAAACTATTTTGTCAATGTAATTAAAAAAAATACTTGAGCATTAAGTGATTATAAGGTCGGTTTTTTGCTAAGCCAGAAATCTATATTATGTTAAAATAATATTGCTTGTTTGAGACTTACAGCACTAGAATATACAGCGCATATCAATGGATAACCAAGCTTCAAAATATGCGTATATGACTGCAAATCAGTATAGCCAGCACGCTTTTCAGTGACGAATGCAAATTAAGGCTTTGTTTCTCAACTCCAGAGCCTTTCAGCCTAACAGGCATTTCATGAAATCTTCCTTCCAAGAGCTTTTACAATAAGGAACTTTTTACTATGCAACCCTGTCGGTTGCCAAAGCTTGTCCGGTGCTCTTCTTCCTGTGGCAAGGCAAGATGCGCCGCAACCTCCCTGTGAACAGCCTGCCTTATGCAGCGCTATTTGCCAGGCATGACCGAGGCGCAGGCTGCAATGCGCCAGCATCCCAACATCTGCAAACTGCTGTGGTAACAGAGCATGAGCAATGAGTTTAACGAGTTAAGTTTGACACTATGGGCGAATTATAGTAGAATGTGCTTGGAAAAAGGGAAGTTTTGGTATGCAAGCGCTTGGGGGAGATATTCTTGTTGTGAAAGATGGGAAGAATTTATTTGCATGGTTGTTCCGATTTCCGCAAAAGGCTTCAGCAGAGTGATTCATGTGGCATCAGATCAGATGTAAAAAGGGAGCCGCATCGCAGGCATACCGATTTGCGGTCAAATCTACCCATCTTGAAGCTAGACTGTTCATAGATAAGCTGCACAATCAAACTCCAAGAAATGTATTTAGCGCCAAAGCGCCTGCAGAGATTGGTAATACCAGCTATTAAACTCTATTATTTGATAAATTCAAACGATATGCTTCGGTGTTAAACTCCTATATTTGACTGCTTTCAGTCTGAGCGGTGAAGCGCAGCGTCATAAAGATTCATATGCAAATCTGTATATAAAGAGGCAAAGACGCGTCGTGAAGAACAAGCTTCAAAAAATAGATGGCACGAGGTGATTGGCATGTCGCAGCGAGATTTTACGGAGTTGTCGAAACAAGTGTTTTCAATGGTGATAAGGGAGCTGGGGAGCGGATGCTCAGGTTCTCAATTCAAAGCTCAGCTGTCTCAAAACGGGTGTAAAAGTCAGTTCTTAATAGGAACACCTTGCGGTGAATTTGAAATCGCGCTGAATTCTAATTTTACCTTTGGCGTGACACAGTTGACACGTATGGCGCGAGTAGAAAGGAGCATGGAGGCATCCGTTGAAAAGCGAGAGCTTATTGATGCGATAGCAGGAGCTGTGCGGCAGTTGATAGATGGCGAAACACTGTTCAATGATGTGTTGTTGGCATCTGAAACGGAGTTGTTGGAGCTGGATCAGTACCCCAAGTCGCCTAACAGAGGAGCGAGCGCGAGTCGGCCTAAGCGCAGTTTTACTTCGCCTCATGGAGAAGTTTATTTTAAGTTTGGGCTGACAAATAATGAGATATGCGCTGAGCTTTTTTCATATGAACTCGCTAAACAGTTGAAAATAAAAGCGGCTCGCACAAGATTGGCACGGGCAGGCTTGGATTTGGGTGTTGCCAGTTATGATATTGGAGAATATAAGGAAGCGTCAGATGATGATGTGAATTACTCGGTGAAGAACTTTATCGCTGTCGATGGCTTTGTACGCATGTGCTTGTTCGATTACTTGATTATGAATGAGGATAGGCACGGCGGCAATTGGGGAATACATGAAGGAGCCGTAGCGCCGCTGTTCGACCACAACTATGCTTTTGGCGGCCCGGATGAAATCAAAGACATAAATCAGTTTATGGAAGGAGTAACATCCGCCTTTTATGTAGTTGACTATTATAGGCAAAGATATGATGCTTTGCTTTTGTACTTTGTAAAATACCATTCAGACGAGGTTGATTCATTTTTGGAGTGCTTAAATAGAGTAAGCATGGTCTCCAATGATTTATGGAATGAGTATTTTCCCAGTGACTGCGAGCGTCTTAACGCTATATTATTCAAGCGTATAGAATACATGCGAGAAAAGGCGGGTGAATATAGTGCAAGACAAATTGATGATAATGAATTTTAGGAATGAGAACATAGGGTTTATTGAGCGTACTCCTGCGGCGTTTGTACAGACCATAAACGGCGAGGTGAAAGAGTTTAAGGCGCTTCCGCCTATTTTATGCGGCATTGCGCCGGAACCAACTCAGTTCCCCGCCGCTAATGAAGTATTGGAATACTACGGCATGAACAGGCTGGATGTTTGGAAATACCTTGCCCGCAGCAACGGGTTCAAGACAAGCCGCGACGTGTGGTTTATGGCGGAGCCGAGGGGTGAGGTTTGGATACCTCTGGTTTTAGGAATGCAGCGGTACACCACTTATGACGCATTATTTAAGATAGGCGATGCAGTGCGGGTACTTATGAATGGTAAAGCTTATGTAAATCGTCACACGGTTGACATGCTCCCGCAGTGTGTCATGCCATATTTATTGCCTGATGGCGACACGCGTTTCAGCACTGCAACGGGATACGTGAAAGATTTAGTGGCCTATCCCTCAATTAAGGGAATGGTTGGTCGGATTGTGCTGGATTTTCCAACGGGTCAATAAGCTGTCAGGGATTATATTCGGCGCGCGTTTATATGGAGAGCGCTGTCTTCATGTTTAGGCGTTCGCGTCACCCCGATTTTGCTATAGTTATGGCGAAATCAAGTGCTGATTGGATGCAGGCTTGGTTTTTGAGTTAAATCCCTTAACGCGCAATGGCGCCAGGCCCGCTTATTGCGCCAAGACGCACTGCAATCGCACAGATCTGGGGCTTATGCTGATTAAGAGCATTGATCTGGCGCTGAAGATCCGGCGCAAGCTCAAAAGCAAGAAAGTTCCCAAAACAAGAGAATGCTGGGGACGGGCACAGATGGGCGCCCGGAGGTCGGGGACGCCCGCAGGGAGTTCGGCCATTGGGATATAGACTCGGCCGCAGTTCTTACGATAATCGAGAGGACGGCGCGCAACCAGACCGCCGTGATGAAGCTCGACGCGCGTGGAAGCGGCGCCGTGGACGCAGCCTGTGGGGGAGATCGTCGGGTTAATATTGGGCTACAATGTAGTGCACGCATTCAGCAAAACCTTGCGAACTCAAAAGGCGCACTGTCTTCCCTTCCAAATCGGCCGCGCAATTTGCCAGCTGCTACTGAACGCCTGCAGTCTGCCGGAAGAGCTTTAATTGTCGCAAAAAGCGCTGTTTGAAAGCCTTTCGAACGAAATTCTAGGGGCCGCTTTGCCTGAAAGGCGAATCAAGCGCATATTTCTCAATCTAAAACCGTCGCATTCGCAAATTCCAACTATAGTGAGCCTGGCGTGGATCCAGCGCAAGCTTCGATTATCTGCGACATATACATCCAAATTGCGGTCGACGCTGAGATCGATCCTTTGCCGACAGATGAGAGAACCATGGCTGAAAGGCGCCTGGACTCGCTTTCGGGGAAAGGGTGCTCCGCAAGGGAGCCGTTCATCTTCGATCGGGGCTATCCGTCCTTCGATCTCATACATAAATTGGAAACACTTGGATTTACTTA
>JAISZB010000057.1 GCA_031269465.1 Clostridiales bacterium
ATACAAGGAGCCTTTGCAATTCAAATACCCCGAGGCGGGCCGAACCAACTCCCAGGAGCAATTCACGCCTTCCAAGCCAAGGCCGGCCCAATATCAAAGCCCTCCTGCGCAGGAGGACGAAAGTCAGCCTAAGGCGCAACTTCAATACAGGGAGCCTTTGCAATCCAAATACCCCGAGGCGGGCCGCGCCAACGCACTGGAGCAATTCACTGCATCCAAGCCAAGTCCGGCTCAATATCAAAGCCCTCTTGCGCAGGAGGACGAAAGTCAGCCTCAGGCGCAACCTCAATACAGAGAGCCTTTGCAATTTGAATATCATGAGCCTGCCCGAATCAACAACGCTCAGAAGCAATTCGCGCCTTCTAAGCCTGTGACAGCGCAATATCAAAATTCTGCACTAAATGAAGACAAGATAAATCCGCAAGAGAAACCCATGTATAACGAAGCCTTGCAATCTAAATTTCCCGAGTCGAACCGCGCCAATGCCCAGGAGCAATTCGCTCCTTCTAGGCATGAGCCAGCGCAATATCAAAGCCATTTTGCGCATGAGGACGCAAAACAGCTAAAAGCATCTAATGCTTTAAATAGCTCCTCTGAAATAGAGCATCGCCTTAGTCGAGAAATAGCGCTGAAGAAAGAAGAACTCGTCAAGCTTGAGTTAAGCAGCCAGAGAGAAAGGGAAGCCTTCAACCAATTGCTTGCTCAAAAAGAAGCATTGATGAATGAAATAAGCGCCTTGAAAACGGAACGCGACAATTTGAAAAAAAGCTCCCGTCCTTCCGGCTCTTTAGAACAGCCCTATACTGAAGAAATATTCAGCCAATCCGGCGTTGGCAGCTCTTCTGAAACATCTTATAGAAATGCAAGCAAAAATACATTGAACACTGACATTATTCTTGGCAAAAAAAGTGGAGATTCTTTCATAGCTCCTGAAGATAAAGAATCAAACCAAATAAAGGCTGGCTCCCGAATTGTCTTTGATGTCAACTCGTTGGATGATGACTTGCAAGAGTTGGCTTTAGAACTTTCAAAAATCTCTTGAACAAAAAAAGCGCCAAGGCTAGGGGGTAAACTCAATTGGTGAATAGATTCCTTTCAGCCTTTTCAATGAGCCTAGCGTTATGCTTGACGCTAGCCGGGACATGCCTTCTTCTGGCCTTTGCCAACAGCGGCAAAGCAGACTACCGCTATTTCGTTGAAAACGTTGAGATTTACGCCGACAGCGTCTCAAGCCTTGCCCAGAAAATCAAATACAGATTTCAGCCTGCTTCCGTCAGAATAACACTTTCTGATAAGACGGAGCTGGAGACCATTGACATTAGCTTTAAAGAACTTGAAGCTCAAGGGCAGATAGAGCCATTTGACTATGACAACCCAATAAAGCGGCTGAAGATGTATCTGGAGCCATCCAGTCTGGATCATTTAATGAGAAGGATTTCAGTGGATAAAGCGGCATTTCAAGATTTCATTAAGGATGCAGTTATGCTTGATTTTGAAAGTCTTAAGGAAAGTTCAAAACCTGTAATTTTCAGATAGCATGCTGCTCGCTGGCCTCCAAGCTTCGCAAAGTGGATTACGGATGATTTTCGAAAAAAGCGCTGAGTTATTGATCCAAAATCAAGCCGATTCTCTTCCAGAGAATTGGCCTTTTCTGCTGTGCCAGGCATTAAATGCGGTGAAAGTCCGCTATGTGCTTGGCAGTAGGCGCCATAAGTCAAGGACAAGGATGCCATCTTGAAGGGCCTCTGAAAGAAGACTGAGGCGAACCCTCGCTCCGAGGCGCGCAAACCGAATTAGGAGGCGGAATGTGCGCCGTATGAGCTTGCCTGACGAAGCAAAATCCAATGGCACCTGAAGCGCGAGCAACAGTTTTTGGCGGATATATGATGGGAGAGCGCTCGCTACCGTCCGAGGAGGCCTGGCGGTGCGTCGCGATGAAGCCAGAATTTAAATAGTCTATTTCTCTGCGCAGTAAATGCGCAGTTGAGTTGCGTGTTCTACAGCATGCACCTCATGGTGAGGCAAATTCTCTTTTTCCAAGCTGTGCATTAATTAGCCATCGCTAAAGACATTGCGTGCCGCCTAAAGGCTGCGGTTTTAGACCACGCACTTGAATAAAGCCAATGCCAGCCCCGAGTTGCATTCAACTCAGTCAGAGGTTGCGGCATTCTACATATGGCTAAACTGAAACATCAAACTAAGGCGATTTTTGTCCAAGACTCCTGCCAGGCGCTTTTCAAGCTGCGATTTCTGAAGGTTATCAATATATTCGCATATAGTTATACGGATTTTCATAGAAACCCCTATGAAGCTTCGCTTCACCACTAAGGATGAAAATATTAAGCCATTTGTGTGTTTGAGGCATGGACAAATGTCCATAAAATGTATTTTCGTACTAAATTACCTTTTTGAGAGCTAGATTATACAGCGAGTGCGAAATGCATTTCGCACCTTTCAGTGGATAATCTAGCTCCAAAAAAGGAACATTTGATGTTGAAAATCGGTATATTATTCAATATCCAAGGGTCACGCCGTAGAGAGTTCACACCGGCACAGTCAGGCGCGGCTATCGGATAGGCGTTGAGGCGGCTGTGGCGTCCAGGGAGATTGCGCTGTGCGATGCGCAGCTGCAGCTGTTCTTGGCGATAAACGAGCGATCCTTGCTGTACGGGAAGCAAAGTTTGTCCTAAAAAGCGAGGCGGGGCGGGGAGCTCTCCGATGTGACGGCTAAAATGCCGAGGGCGGCCGTGCTTGGCATTCTCGTCTTCATACTCAGGCCGTCAGGCGGAAATTTCCATCAGGCGGCGGAATTGGCGTACTGCTAAGAGCCGCGCGAGCGCTCGGTTGAGAGGTTTGAAATACACCGCCTCCAACTCCCGAGGTTCCGTGAGCTTGCGCCGGATTTCACAAGGCCACTGCACTGCTGGCTGGCGGCGATCTGCAGGGCGCGGAAGCAGAAGGTCAGACTTAAAGGAGGCCGTTGGCATGGACACCGCGCTGCGGGGCTATTATGAGGAGGATCCCGGCTTCGCCCAGTTCGTGGAGCGCCACGGGTATGTGGCTTCCAAGCCGGAAGTGCGCAAGGAGTATAAGCTCTGGCAGATATACCGCTTTTCATCAAATGTTCCTTTTTTGGAGCCTGATTATCCATAGAAGCCTGTATAATCAAGCTCCAAAAAAGGTAATTTTATATGAAAAGCAGTATAGAGCAGGCCTTGATGGGGGAGGAGATCGAGCGCATCAAGGCGCAGCCACGCGCGACATGGACATCTAAAGCGTTTCGCAAGGCGAAGCCTGGAGCTGTCGTGTGCGGCATTGTTGAGAACCTCAGAGACTTTGATATATCAGAGGAACTAATCGAAGCCGCCCAAAAAGCAGTTGAACTCGAACGAACGTAAGTCCGCAAGGAAAAACGCCGCTCCGAACAGTAGCGATGATCTCCGATGAAACTGAACAACGCGGCAGCCTCCAATCGCAGGTCAAGCGGCGGCGCTGTTAAATCCAGCGCCGCTTTTTAAATAGCATTTTTATAGTATCATGACAATCATAATAGTGTACCTTCGGGCAGCCTGCTTTTCGCTGAGGATTTTGATATATGGAATTGCATATGAAAGCGCCAAGGCGCATTTGGTTGCAAATCGGTATATTGAAATGCTGCATGACGGTTGCGCTCAAACAAAGAGCGCATGCCAGCCCCGCCAAATAGGGCAGGGGACTGCCGCTGCCTGTCATCAGGCGTTGCCATGGCAATGAAAATCCCCCGTGGAGAGCAAGCTTTCCACGGGGGATTTTCATCTTTTGTTCGCCTTAAGGCTTCTTATGAAATTCAGGGCCTTTAAACTCTCAGGCGTACGCTTAATCAAGGCTGATTATGCAAAGGCATTTCATGGCGTTTAGGAATCGGCCCGGAGAGCGTAAAGACCCGAAATTCATCATGCGAATGCATTCTTGCAAGAGTAAGGGTAAAAACCCATAATCAATTCTCTATCTATCTATGGAGCGTGTCTTGTTTGCGCCATGCAACACGCCGTCAGCCAAGCCAAGAATTTCTGAACAATTTTAGGGCTTTTGCCGAACTGCGGTTGCATTTGCCGCCAAGCCTTTTCCCGTCATGTCATAGAGTCATGCCGCTGCGTGCTGTCGGCATGCTCTTGAGCTTCTGTCTATGTAGCGCGCTTGCATCGCCAATCCGCCTTTGAAAGATGCATTTTGGCTGCGCCGCTTTTGTAACTGCGCCTAGCTGTCGGAGCGGCTGAAATTTACTATTGCCACTCGGCATACAGATCCTTTGAGCTTATGATAGTATCATTGAAATTCCAGGGCGCATAGCCATTGCCGCCATACCAGTACCAGCCCACAAAGCTATACCCATCTCTGGTTGGATTCGCGGGTTGCGGGATTAGATTGTTAGGATCCACGGTTATCGATCCCACAACGGCGCCATTCGAATAAAAGGTTACAATCAGACCTGTACCTGCCTCGCTCCAGCCGGCATACAAAACAAGGTCTTTAGTTACAACGTCATAAGCAAAGTCCCATTTGTTTATCTGTTCAGGTTCCGTGTACCAGCCTGTAAATACATAACCTTTTCTTTCTGGAGACTCCGGCTCTAAAATCGTGCTTCCTTCTTTAACAGTTTGCGGAGCTATGGGGTTTTCGGGGTCGCTATCTCCGCCGTTAATGTCAAATACAACTGTATGCTCACGATCATTCCACCCTGCGTAAATGGTGGTGTCCTCAGTTACAACGTCAACATCGAAAACCCACGGTATTGTTGCTTCCGGATCTTTAAACCAGCCTATGAAGTCAGCGCCTACCTTGGTCGGATCTTCCGGCCTCTCAACTTTGCCTCCGTCGGGCACCTGAACATCGTCCACTTTGCTTCCGCCTTGGGTGTCGAAGGTTACGGTGTGGGTGAGTTTGCTTTCTACCCAGCCTGCATAAAGAGTGATGTCTTCCGTCACAACGTTTGTTTCGAAATCCCATGGCGCGGTCGCTTCAGGATCTGTATACCAGCCTGTAAAGTCATAGCCTTCCTTTGACGGCTTGCCGGGAACCGGAACTTTTTCGCCGTCAGGCACTTCTGCCGGAGGCACGTCTGAACCGCCTCGGCTGTCGAAGGTTACGGTATGCGTGGGAATTTCCCAGCGCGCATAGAGGGTGACGTCGCTGTCTACAACATCCACGTCAAAATCCCATAGTTGCTGGCATTCAGGCTCTTTATACCAACCCGTGAAGATGAATCCGGCTTTTTCGGGGTTGGCAGGCTCAGTCGCAAGTTCGCCATGCTGTACCGTCTCCGGCGGCACATCGCTTCCGCCTTTTGAATCATAAGTCACTGTATGCTTTGGAATCTCCCAGCCTGCATATAGCGTGATGTCTTCCGTCACAGTATCAGAATCGAAATCCCAAGGATCGGTGCATTCGGGATCTTTATACCAACCGGTGAAGTCGAAGCCATCTTTAATGGGTTCCTCAGGACTTTCCAGAAGTTCGCCATGCTCCACTGTCGCGGGATCTACAGGGCTTCCTCCGTTGGAATCAAATGTTACTGTGTGGTGAAGGCCATTCTTCTCCCAGCCCGCATAAAGCGTGATGTCGCTTTCTACGGTGTCTACGGCGAAATCCCATGGATCGGTGCAAGCTGAATCTTTGTACCATCCAGTGAAGTCGTATGCCGTCTTCGTAGGATCATCAGGCTTCGGCACGAGGCTACCATCAAGGACTTCAACTGGCGATACGGGAGTTCCGCCCTTTGAGTCGAATGTTACCGTGTACTTGGCAATTCCTTCCCAAGAAGCATAGAGAATGATATCGCTTTCCACAGTGTCAGAGCTGAAGTTCCATGGCTGCGTCCCTGCGGGATCTTTATGCCAGCCGATAAACTTAAATCCTTCTCTTGTTGGATCAGCAGGTTTCTCAACGAGGCTTCCTTCAAGCACATTCTCAATCGGAGGCACTGCGCTTCCGCCTTGGCTGTCGAAGCTCACAGTATATTTGCGTGTAGGGATCCCGCCTCTGAGAGCGATGCGTCCGTGATCCTCCATAAGGAAGTTCAAGTCGAAGGACTCATTGTCTGAAGTGTTCTTTAAAGTTGTATACCCTTTAATCACAACATTGGCATGGATGTTGGGGTAGAAAAGCAAATGCCGCGCGTCGTCGTAATATCCGAAAGTGACTGCTCTCCTCCAAGACTTAATCGCGCCGTTGATATTGAGGTCAAATTCATGGGTTGTGCTGTTTCCGGAAATTGCGGGGGCGTTGACTGCATTGTTTCGGATGTCGAAATCCTCAGGGTTGTCCAAATTGATGACGCTGCCTTTGCCTACGCGGATTACTCCGTAATTGGAGTTGTTTGACGTAGCTCCGAAAATGTAGAATTTGGCGCCGGGATTTATATTCAAATTGCCGGGAACTTCAGGCTCCCCGCTCTTCGCGAAATAAACCGGCACGTACAAATCGGGAAGGGGGTTTTTCTTTCCGGATTTCGCGTTCAGGACCTGATCCCACGAAAGCTGTCGGATTGTCACCTCAGCGCCGCCCTCAACGGTGAACTCGGGGTTTCCAATTTTGTAGTACGTCTTGTTCCCTGCGACATACCATACGCCGTGCCCGAGCGCGTTCACGTCGAAAAGGGCGTCCGCCCC
>JAISZB010000090.1 GCA_031269465.1 Clostridiales bacterium
AACAACGTATTCGACATATTAAACCCAATTGACTTGATGAAGCATGCCACTTTATTCCGCAGAGCGGTCTTGCCGTCCACCTGCATCTCCTCCTCGGTATGCGCCAATATTATCCAGCATGCAGTTATTTTAGCACATTGACGATTGAAAAGCCAGAGGTTTCGTCATTATGACGGCGAAATGTGAAAATGCACATTTGGAATATTTAAATTAAATCAACAATTTTATCTTTATCCTTCCCCTCCGGAGAAGGGCGGCCGTTCCATGCCTGCCCCGCATTTTCGCCTGCTTGAACTCGTCCGGATTCGGCTCGTCCCTGCCAATAATTTTCAGTGCGTGCCGCTTGACTGTTTCTATGCGACCCACCTCGTCTTTCAGCTTGCGGTAATCTGCGTACAGCACGGATTTCTCGGCGATCTTGGCGGAGCGCTTCTCCTTCCGCTTCGTTATCGGCGGCAGTTTCTTCGTGTTAAACTGCTGTTGAAACACGTCGCGCAAATACTGCTCGGCGGCATCGCAAATCGTGATTTCGGCGCGGTTCGCCCCGTAATAATCCTGCGCCGCATCCAGAGCTTTTGCGCCTTGCGCTCCGCGAAAAAGCCCTTTGTTTGCCCAGCGGCTTCATGCTCGGCGTACAGCTTTTCGTACCGCGCCTTGTGTTCGCGATTGCTGTTGTAATTCTCGATTTGCAGGATATGGCGGTCGAGGGTTTTCAAACGCCGCTCGACCTTTTTAAGCTTTTCACTTACGCTGCGGAGTCGGCCAGTCATTGCGCTGACTTTGACGTTCAGACTTGCAATGTCGGTAATGTTGTTTTCCGTGAGAAAGTTCAGCGCCCGCGCCGCAATTTTCAGATTGGCGATTTTCGGCCGGCTCGGGTTTTCAGCCCCGCGCTGCAGAATCTCGGAAAGAACTTCGGAGAGCGTCGGCGGCGCGGTGTTTTCCGATTCGGTTTTCAGCCATTGTTTTATCCTCGCCCGGAGCCGGCGGATTTGCAAGCTGGAGACGGCGATTTCACGGTTGGTGTCCCCGTGATCCGTGGCAATGCCCTTGCGCTCCATTTGCGAAGCGGCAACGCCGAGATGGATTGTCGGGATTTGCGCTGTCCCTTGCCGCTCTTAGGAGCGGTGGTCGAGAATAGTATCTGCGGTTTGCGCTCCCGCAATGTGCAAAGCGGTGTTTGCATACGCCGCCCACGCCATGCGCCATTGCTCGGCTTTGCCGCGGTCGTTCCAGTCGGTGGTTTCGGTGCGCTTTTTGTCGATTTTCACGACCTTCGCCTTCAAGCGCCGTCCTCGCGAATCGGACGCATTGTCAGCATGATGCGGAAGCGGGGATTGCCGCAGCCTTTGTCGTGGATGCAAACGCACATCCTGGCGCTGACGAATTGCTCTTTCGCATATACCGCTTTGCAATCAAATGTACCGATTTTGATGCCTGACTGTCCATTGAAGGGTGCGAAATGACTATTTCACATTTCGCACTAATTGTATAATCAGGCGTCAAAATCGGAACTATCCAATGCAAACCAGTATACCTGCGGGCAAGGGAAATGTTTTGTTCCTTCGAGAGTTCCGCAGGCAGGGCAATCTTGATTTCCCGCGACGATTGCGAGTTTATTTGCTTTTCGGTTTTTTCGGCGGCGCTCCACAGTACGTCGCGATCCGCATATTCCGGCAATAGGATCCCTGTGTGGACGACGCCCCCTTTGCGCGTGTAATCGTGCGTGTTCCCGCCACATTCGCTCTTGATGAGTTCGGCGGCGCGGTACGCGGCGGCGGCAACGGCGGATTTGCCTTTGCCGCCCGTGATTATTTTGATGCTCAGATGGTGAATCGCCAGCTCTCCTTTCTCTGTTATCCCCGGAACGAAAAAGCGGCAAGCCGTATCCCGAAACGGGAATGCGGCTTGCCGCTTTTTGTGGCTGTGGTTTTAAGGGCGCGGAGCGCCCCGATTTCGTTCTGGCAGGGGCAGGGCACGGCCCCCCGCTTGCGGGGCATAAATGCGCCATATTAGAGAATTCTAATATGGCGCACTATCTGAGTAGAAACAAAATCAGAGAAGATTTCCGCAAGCCCTTTGACAGCAAGGGGGCTTGCGAAAAATTTTCTTTGATATTGCAAAACGGCATTCGCGTGTTGTTATTGCAAGAATTTCGGCAAGACGCTGACCTGCGATTCCTCCGAAGTGTTGCTGCCTGCGAGAACCATTTGCTGTTCCGCTCGCGGATATGCTGCCCTTCCGACATAAATGCCATTTTAATATAATTTAATGAACATAAGAATTCCTGTGAGACTTCCGAGCCGCCGCCGGAACATTTTTGCGACTCACAGCCAGCGGCATGGCTGTACCCTGCTGGATTTGGATCCCGCCTGCAAATGCGCGCGGCCTTGCTCGGCCGCTTCCGCCTATGCATTCTCGGACAGAGAAGCCATTTTAGGCTTAGGCACGCCGGACAGGGTTTGCGTTCGGCAAGCTTAAGCCTAAAATATCAAAGTCTTTAGACATTAGGCGGCGGGTTGTTGACATGCTATCTTGCATAAGACAGAGGAGGGTTTTTCTGATCCATTTCGCTGGGATTGAAAAGCTGCTTCGGATTCAGTTTCTTCAGTTCTATTGTTTCTGGAGTGAACTGATAGAAGCGCTTCCAACTTCCTGCTTCAGGGCTTTCTGTCTGCACTTGCAGAAGAAGTCTTGTTAGGTTTCTATCCGGGCCTTGGTTCAGCAGGAAGGCTACGCAGTCAACGGCCTTCACAGTTTCACCTGGCGTTTCCGGCGCGTAAAGGAGCTTTGCCTTCTCAGACAATTCTTCCTTTGAGATCCTAAGCTGGCTCAAGACATCTTCAATGCTCATGGCGCGGTTATAGTATATGTAGTAGTTAACTGAAAACATGTCGCCGTCTGTTCCGTAGCTGGGGTAGGAGGAGCTTGTTACCACAAACTGCAGGAATTCGCTGCTTGTGAAGGGATAAGCCCTTATCTCAATGATCTCAGAGCCGAGGTTGGCTCTGTCCTTGAAATTATCGTATATCCTTTGGATTGAGTTCATGATTGAGTCATTTATGCTGTCAAGCTCGAAGTTATGCCCGCTGAACTTGTCCAGTTGAGGATTTGAGCTGTCATAGACTATCATTGGAATTTCCGCTATGTTCATTCCCAGGTATTCCTGAGTCATCATTCCTATTTCGGTTTTGGAGCTGTCAAGCGGCGTGTATTCATTTTTTGCCGGCATGTCGCCAGGGGTTGCCGCAACGGACATTCCTTGAGAGATATCAGGCAAAGAATAATCGGGTTTGATTTCAGCCGGAAGCAAAAGTTGCGGCCTTTCGGTCGGAAGCGGATCTTTCGGAATCTGTTCGGGCGACCCAGTTGGAGCTCCCTCCGATTCTGCCGGAGCATCAGGCTGAGGAATCTCCGCTTCGGGAGCTTCTTCAGATGGAGCGGTTTGCGCTTGCGGAGTAGCGTGAACAGCAACTTCAATTGTCTGCCATTGTCCAGGCAGCTGAGAAGGCGCGGGTGTTAGGCGGGAGGCTTCAGATGCCGGCATCGATAGTACTGGAGTCGGCGCTTCCGCTGAAGGCGCTCCCGCGACTTCCGCCTTTCGCCCGCAAGAGGGCATGAAGAAAAGCAGGGTAGCCAGCAACAAATATTTTATCGTCTTTTTCATGTAATGGCCGCAGCAGCGCCAGTTAGGGATGCTTATCCTTTCATCAGATTTGGCGCGGGAGACTCCCGCCTCAAATGCCGCCAGGCAATGGGCTGGGGAGGAACGCGCCTCTTTCTTTCGGCTGGAATAGCCGTCCGCCTGGCCTATGGCTTGAGCTTAAGGGGCTTTAGCCTAGAGACATCTGGCGGTGGGTTGTTGAGCATCCCTCGAGATGACTATGCTTTAAAAATCAATTTATCTTCAATCCATTTGCAACCGCCGATTTACAGGAGACTGCTCCGGTTGCCTTTAAAGTTTCAAGGAGCGGTATCTAAAAGCGCTGCGCGTTTCCTCCTTAAGGCTATTTTAATACTTTTCAGCTAAAAATGCAACGAATCGAGCAATTATGCTAAAAATAAATGGCGTGATGGCTGAAATACTCGAATCAGCCTAAAGCAAGCGAAAATATGTCGGAAAAATGGTAGGCTTATTCCAGTTTAAGAATTTTCATCCGCAAGCGGCAAGTCGGGCTTAAAACAGCATGGCTATGCTGATTTGCACATGAAAATTGCCGTTTCAGCTTGACTCTGCAGATTCATCTTTGGCGGTGAATAGCGGAATCATAGGGGCTCATATGCAAATCAGTACAGGCTATAACCTTTGCTCATCAGGATTGGGACGGTTAAAGAAAGTATATTTGCCTAGATAAGCGCTATAAAGGCATTGGTTCTAAAATTGGACGTGAATAGAGCCGATTTTGGAGCTTGATTATACAGTGAGTGCGATTGATATCTGCATTTCGCACCGCTCTATGGACAGTCAAGCTCCAAAATCTGTGCATTTGACTGCAAATCTGCATAATCTCTTCCAGAAACAACTCCGATATTACTGATTTGCATATAAAAGTTCATAGGGCTGAAGTGCATACGCAGACTCTGAATGGATCATCAAGCTTCATAACCAATTGATTAAAAGAATCGTCGGCAAGCCGCCCTGGAAAACAAGACTGCAAATTTGCAGGTAAAGCCCAAAGTTCCTGTATTTGACATAGACTTCAACAGGAACTATAATTATAGCATGTTTGATTATACTAGCGGACGCAGGGAATTCTCAATTTTGGAGCTGGACTGTACAGCATGGAATCAAGCTCCAAAATCAGTGCAGTTGACTGCGCTTCGCTATATATGCTGATTTTCATAGAAGAATACCTTTTTTGGAGCTTGATTATACAGCGAGTGCAAAATGCCGGTACCGGCATTTCGCACCACTCAATTGATAATCAAGCTCCAGAAAAGGAGCATTGAATGAAAATCGGTATATCTCAGCGAAAAGCTTGGCCTAATTGCCATGAATATGAGCCTAACTATACTGCTTTTCATAGAAAAATACCTTTTTTGGAGCTTGATTATACAGCGAGTGGGAAACGCCTACCGGCAATTCGCACCACTCAATTGATAATCAAGCTCCAAAAAAGGAATATTTGATGAAAAGCGGTATATTCAGAAGTGGAAGTATTAGGCTTACAAGCTATTTTGCTCAAATGGATCAGGTTCATAGGGAAGAGGCGCCGATTTGCAGTCAAATGTTTCTATTGAAGAAGTCGACTGTCCACTTTCAAGGTGCGAAATGCCGATCACGGCATTTCGCATCCGCAAAGTCAACCTCTCAAATAGGCAGTTTCATTTGCAAATCAGTGGAAATGCTTTCTTTCAGGTGAAATTGCGTCATTAATAAGGGAGGCGGAAATAGTGAGGTTTTTGATTCTTTCAGGAAACCCCAAACGAGACGGACTGTGTGATTCCATTACAGCCCAGATAATTCGAGGAGCTGAGGAAAGCGGAGCCGAGGTAGAAACATTCTACGCTGATCATATGCTTGCGTGCCATGTCTGCAACGATGGATGGGGCAGCTGCCGAGGCTATCATGAATGCGCCTTTGGAGAAGACGGATTTAATGAAGGCCAGCAGGCTCTAAAAAGAGCTGATGCTATATGCATCATCACTCCTGTGTATTGGGGGGAAATGGCAGAAGGCTTGAAGTGTTTCTTGGACAGGTTCAGAAGATGCGAATTCGGGCAAAATGGGGCTATTGCGGGAAAGCAGATTCTTCTGGCAGCTTCGCCCGGAGGCTCTGGAAATGGAGCTTTAACATGCCTTGAGCAAATGGATCGCTTCTGTCGGCATACTGGCGCCATAATTTTCGATCTCATCTCCATCAACCGCTGGAACCACGACTATAAGGCGCGGGCGGCCTATTCCGCCGCAAAAGCCCTGGCGGCGGGGCGCAAAGCAGGAAACAATATTTGAAGGACTCAATTTTCCGAGATATACCGATTTGCAGCCAAATCTGCCTATTTAAATAGGAGCTTATGCAAATAGGCATATCTCTTGGGCATTTGCGTTTTTAAGCGCGTCTGCGGATAATATACAGATTTGCATATGAAGCCTCCTTTTTAGCTTGATGCACATCGAGTGCGATTGATATCGGCATTTCGCACTCAATGTACATCAAGCTTCGAAAATAGGCTTGTTTGACTGCAAATCCGTAATTTATCGCAGACGCTTTTTCTGTTTCAGGATTTGCATCTGGCAGGCCTCTCATTTTCAGCGATCTCTTTCAGCTATAGCGATTTGCAGTCAAATGCGCCTGATTTGGAGCTTAATCATTCATTGGCACCTATATGGTCAAGCACAAATATAGGCTCTTTCAATGCAAAACAGCTTATATAGAGACTGTCCGAAGGATATTTGAACAAATATCTCCTCGACTGATAGCGGCAACCATTGCAAGAACCCTTGCGAGTCTATGAATTTTCATGTAAATCCTCCTTTTCTAAATGATATTGCCCGACCCGATCAATTCAAGATTTGCAATTGTTGAAAATGCAGCTGAAAACAGTTTAGCTGCTTAAAGTTTATTGCAGTTGTCGCTTCATATGCCAAACTGCGTATGAAATCCTACTTAGCTTGATTGTACAATCTCTATGGAGCCAAGTTGCTAAAAAAGCGCATTGGCTGCAAATGATATATTAGCGGACGATTTTGCCTATACCTATTTTCATTAAATGTTCCTTATTTGGAGCTTGACTGTCCATTGAGCAGTGTGAAATGCCGATACTGGCATTTCGCACCCACTGTACCAGTAAATCTTCCAAATAAGGTTATTTTATATGAAAATCAGTATATATAAGTATATCAATCGATGAGAATTTTAGTAAAGATGCAAGATTACTACATTTCTACTAAGCGGGTGCTGAGGGGTCATTTGTACTTTTTGTTTGCTGTTGCTCCTGTCATGGGAATGTTCTCTTTTTCGCTTTCAAGCTAAGTAAAGGCAATTCGCCAGGATAAAGCCGTTTCCATTATGCAGACGCTTAAGCAGTCGGATTTATACATCACTAATGAGATGAATGCGGCATCTATGCTTTCAGACGCCATACTTGTCTACCGCGACATAAGAGACGCGCTTGTCAGGATTCCGGATGAGCAGATAATAGATACTCAAATCTAAGAGATAAAACAGCTGAAAAATGTCATCCAGACATTGCAGCAAAGTTCATATAGTTTCAGAATAAGGCTTTACGTGCACGAGAAAAAAATCTACGCTCATGAAAGCATCAATTACTTTCCGATGTCTGAATACCATTCAATGCCATTTTTCAGCGCAGTTACTTCTGGAGGGGCTTTCTCAGCCCATTATGAAATGAAATACATAGATGAAGAGAAGCCGAGAACAGTAGTCAGTATGTCAGGTTTCTGAGAAATGTCATGAATTTCAGCGATATGATAGGAGCCGCAGTCATTGACATGGATGAAGGAGAGTTTCTGGGGCTTTGAAGCAGAGATGGAGCTTCCTGAGGAATATGATGTCATAAACTCCGAGGGTGAAAAAATAATTTCCCTTGAAAGTGAATCTGTGGGCGAGATTGATCTCAAAAAAATGGATGCGCATGGTGAGATCATGTATGCCGAAGGCGGCGTCATATATGTTTCATAGCGCGTCGATAGGCCAGATTGGCATATATACTGCTTTTCATATAAAAATACCTTTTTTGGAGCTTGATTATACAGCGAGTGCAAAATGCCGAGATCGGCATTTCGCACCACTCAATGGACAGTCAAGCTCCAAAAAAGTAACATTTGATGAAAAGCGGTATAGTCGCTGAGCTTCCGCAAAAAAGCATGGTTCAAAATCCAAAGCTTTAATCGGAGCGCTGTACGAGCAGATGGAAAAGCAGAAGCAGGCGCCGATCAAACCGCACTTTTTATACAACGTCTTAGATACCATATACTGGATGGTAAGATCAGATGAGTAGGCGCGGGCTGGAAGTACAATAAACGCATTGACCAGATATTTGAGGCAGATATACCGCTTTTCATCAAATATTCGTGCGAAATGCCGACATCGACATTTCGCACCATTCAATTGATAATCAGGCTCCAAAAAAGGCAGTTTAGTACGAAAATACATTTTATGGACATTGTCCATGCCTCAAACACACAAATGGCTTAATATTTTCATCCTTAGTGGTGAAGCGAAGCTTCATAGGTGTTTATATGAAGCAGTATACTTATTGGCGGAAAGGACATCGTAGCTATAGATGATGAAGTCTCCCTTGCAAAGGCATACATTGACATACAGCTGAAGCGCTTTGAAGTCACGGCTGCATCTGACTCTTCAAAAGAGCCGTTCACGGTAGATTTCATCATTGAACACGAGGTCAGGGACTGACTCATACCAAAAATGACTTTGCAGCCCATCATAGAAAACGCTCTGATTCACGGACTTCAAAAGCTTTCAGGCAGGAGGGGTCGAATTGATGTCGATATCTATGCCGAAAACTCAGTAGTTTTCGTTTCAGTCACTGATAATGGGTCGGGCATTTCTGAAGAGAAAATGAATGGAGTTTTTTCGTCAGATGCGGGAACAAGCGGATTTGGACTGAAAAATGTAAATCAAAGAGCTATCCTCTTTTCAGGAAGCAGCTTATTCGGATAGAAGCTCGAAAGCGAAGAAGGCAAGTACACAACTTGCACTCTAAGGCTGGCGGAAAGAAGAGGCTGCTCATAGGCGAAAGGCGCGCCTATAGAGAAAGGCGCGCCTTTTTTAGGCAACAGCCGCATTCAGCAGATTTGGATTCTGCAACGCTACGCCGATGCGCAGCCAAATGCACTGATTTTTCGGCTTGACTGTCCGCTAGCTCTGAATCTTAAATGCGTGAATCCAGCGCTTTCAAGGTGCGAAATGCCGTTATCAATCGCGCTTGCAGTATAACAGAATCCCAAAATCGCAGCTTTACGATGATTATAAATGAACCCGCTTCGAATCATATGGAAAGAAAACGCCAGCATCAGGCTATAGCAGCTTACTTATGGCTTTTATCGGAGGATAACCGTATTTCAAGCGGATAATGTTTTCCTCATGCGCAAGGGTTGACTTCACGATGCGCAAGATGGAGTATTCTATGGCTGAAACTATCATAAAAACCCAAAACATGATTCGATCTCCTAATTTCGATATTTTTCTTCGTCACCTTCTCCCGAATTGATCTTCTCAGCGTTGTCGAGAGTAGGGTAGCCGTGTCTGATGCGTTCAATGTTCTCTCTGAACCTGAAGCACATTTTCACTAGCGCAAGTACGAATGCAAAGCACGCAGCTACAATCATGAAAACCCAAAACATAATTACTTCCCCTTTATTTAATAATGGCCTTTAAAGGTTTGCGTCTAAGCTTATTTGCTATTAAGGGATTTAAGAATCCTTCAATAATCACAATTTAGACGCTTATTGCAGAGTATGTAGAGACTTTAAGCTTGCAAGGCCGTCGACCCAGGAATTCTTCAAATCAATAAAGCCTGCAGTCAAAGCATTAAATATAGCTTTGCTTTTTATAGACTGATGCCTTAATGATGAGCGCTCCTTTTTGGCTGAGGATTTTTCTAGCTACCTCTGATCATACACTCAGAAAAGAGAGCTTTCTTGGTGCGATGCAACCTCTTGCATAAAAATACTAACGCAGCTTTTGTCCATAAGTCTGAAGTTTTGGGCAAGAAGAGAAATAATGGCATGAAGTTTACAGCCTAAGGCAGCGCTTTTGTTAATTTTAACTAGTTTCAAGGCTTACATCAATCTTCTCCCTTATCAGATCCAGGCATCCTCAATGGTTTTTCTGAAAATGCCGTCAAGCAGGCCGTTTTGTTGGGTTGGATTCCCGTGCATCCTAGAAAGCTCCTCTTCAATGGAAAGAGCCGCCTTATCCATATACTCCAGCAACGAAGCGTTTTTCGGGATTCGCTCCCCTTCTTTCATCGAAGCCTTTAAAAGCAAGAGTTTATTGATTTCATCCAGTATTCTCGGCTCAATGCTGATGCTGCCTATAACGGAAGCATACTCCACTGGAGGAAAGGAGCTGAATTCTAAAATGTGCTGGCAGCATGCCAGCGGCCTGAGGCAGTAGAAGTATGTCTTAAGCCTTTCCGTCTCTTTTTCCCTGATTGCGGAAAGCTTTCCTGACGCAACGCCCATATAGTGCCGGAGCGTGCGCGCTTCATCGAAGCAGTATGGAATAAGGCCTCTGATCGGCTCTATCAAGGACTGCTCTTCTTTATACTTGATGGGGGATAAAAGCCACTCGCAAATGGCGGCGTTTGATCTTTTCAGAAGCTTCAGCGCCTTTTTAAGATCCCAGCCGCTGATGTCAAAGACCGGATTGAGTTCGCATTCTATCGTGTCTTTGCGTTCTTCCAGAGACAAGTAGGATTCCAACCTTGAGACATAAATGAACCTGCAGTCGTAGTCGGAGTCTGGGGAGGCGAATCCCCAGCTCCGGCTTCCAGATTCAGCAGCGTATATAATTTTTACGCCGTATTTTTTTTCAGTTTCCATGAGCTTCTCTGTAATTTGATCCTTTATATCCATTGCTGTTCTCCTTTGCGAGCGGCTCATTTGGCCGGGTGCTTGTGGTAGCCTTTATCGCCATAAGGAAGAAGATTATCCATCCATTTCTTTTCGAGTTGCTTTGCTTCCCAGCGGGCGTCAACTGCATCAGAAGCGTCTTTTTGCTCCAGAATCTCATATGCAAAAAAGGTTTCGCCCAATTCGTTCCAATCTTTTTGAAGCTCTTTATTTGCAAACGTGCCGAGGTTCAGTTGCATCTTCAGCGTAATCCAGTTGTTTTTCAGATTTGGTGAAGATGTGACGAAAGTCTTGCCGCTTGAAATGTTTTTGATGGCGGCCACGCCTAAAAAAACCTTAATCTTGCTGAATTCCTCAGCAAGCTCTTTCTTTCTGGCTTTGTCCATTTTATCTCCTCGCCGCTTTATAGATGCGTTTATTGCTTAATATCGCAAAGCAAGCTCTCAAGATCATTGATAGAAAAATGATAGTTCTTGCCGCAGAAATGGCAGTGCATTTCAGCCTGCCCGTCTTCGCGCATGATGTCGGTTACTCCTTTCGCCCCTAGGCTTGCCAGGGCTTTCTCTACGCGGTTGCGGCTGCAGTTGCACCAGTAGCTGACAGGCAAAGAATCTGTGATCTCATAGTTTAGCTTTCCTGCAATTAACCTGATGATATCCTCCTGGGATGAGCCTGAGCTGAGAAGGCTTGTTATGGGAGGCATTGAAAGAATATTCTTTTCTGCTTCGTCTATTGCTTCAGCGCTTGCGGTTGGCAAGGATTGGAGGATGAAGCCGCCAGCCTGCTTTATTGTGCGGTTCCTGTCAACCAGAACTCCGAGCGCGACAGACGAGGGGGTTTGCTCAGATGTTGCGAAATAGTGCGTCAAGTCTTCGGCTATCTCTCCTGAAATCAGCTCGATTTGGCTGAAGTAGGGCTCCTTCAGCCCGGTATCTTTGATGACGCTGAGCGTTCCGGCGCCTATGGCGCCAGAGACGTCAAGCTTGCCGTTCGGCTTCAGGGGGAGAACTGCATCAGGCTGGTAGGCGTATCCTTTGATTCTGCAATTGCTGTCGGAAGTGGCGACGATTCCCCCGATAGGTCCGTCGCCTCTTATCATGAGCGTCAGCAGATCCGAATCATTTTTCATCATGCAGCCCATCATGGCTGACGCTGTGAGCAGCCGGCCAAGCGCGGCGGCTGCAACAGGCGTCGTTTTGTGAATCTCATTCGCCTCGTTTACAGCGTCTCTTGTGCAAGCCACGAAAAAGCGCATGGCGTTGCCTCCGATTATTCCTCTTAAAATACTGTCCGCCAATTAGCTTGTTCCTTTCATTAACTGATTTCCTCTTTTAGCTTTGACTGAGAGTCGTTTCTATGAAAATCACTAGGGTTGATTTGCGGCGAATGTACCGAATTGAGGTCCGATTATCCATTTTCAAGGTGCGAAATGTCTATATAGGCATTTAACAGCAAATGTATAGTCTGAAAATGGATCTTTCCAATGCAAATCTGTGAGCTGCAAATCGTCTATAAATGCGCCTGCAAGTTGCGCAAGCCTATTGAAAGCATACTGTTTTTGGCATGCAAAGTCAACTGATGAACGTCAGCTTTAGTCAACATGGAAGGCAAGCAGGTATTCTATGCTGATTTGCATATGAAACCCTATATAGCTTTATTATTCAGCGAGTGAGAAATGTCGATATCTGCATTTCGCGTCGCTCAATGGATTGCCAAGCTGAAAAACAGGTGTATTTGACTGCAAATCGGCATATCAAAGAGCCGAAGCGTCCATGCCGCCGATCCCAGCGCAAAGCTTAGTCCTGCTACAGCGATGGATGCTTCTTTGCGCATGACTATATATGCTATGTATTCCCTTAAGATCGCTCCAGGCAGATAGTACAGGGGGGTTTTGGCGCCGATTCCGTCTATCTTCATGCCTGCGCGCCTGGCGCACACGCCAGATCGAAGCAAGTGGAAGCTGCTTGTGGCGAAGATGCACTTGCGGTTTGACGTATTGAGCGCTTCTATGACTTTCTTAGAATAAGCCATGTTTTCAGAGGTGTTTCTTGACTTGCTTTCAAGAAGGATATGCCTTGGATCATATCCTTGACGAACGGCGAAGATTTTCATGGCCTCCGCTTCAGGGCGGATTTCGTCCTGCCCTTGGCCTCCCGACATGACAAGGAAGGGGCAGGTTCCTGACTTTGCTTTCTGCCTTGCCGCATATTCAATGGCTCTAGTTACTCTGGACGCTAGAAGGGGAGACGCCTCTCCATTTTTTAAGCCGCAGCCGAGAACGATTATGAAATCCTGGTTTTCATCAAGCTTTGAAATATTGCACAGTAGCAAGCTGGTTAGAAATGCGCACAGGTGAGCGAAATAAACAAGCATGAATGCTTTCAGGCCAGTCCAGAGAGCTTTGAGCCAGTCTGGGGCGTCTATGCTTTTCACAAAAGCTGACGCTATGATAAAGGCGATTATCGCGATTCCAAAGGCCAGTGAAAGGTTGTTTGACGCTGTACGCTTTCTGCGCCGAAGGACGATTCCTGAACTCCATAAGAAAAAGGCTGCCAGTATATATAGGCCGAACAGAGAGACCAGAATAAGCACGGCTGAAATAACCGCTCGGGATATCCTGAAAAAGATCCATTCGCTGTAAGCCCTGCTTATAAGGAAGTAGGATAGCGCTGCGAAAGCCGCAAAGATGTCTAGGAACAGCCCCGGATAAATGCTTGACTTGTCTTTCTTGAAGCAGATGATGAATGCGGATAAAGATAAAAGAGAGCAGAAAAAGGCCATATTCATGAAAAGTCAACTCCAATGATGTAAAAGCGAAGCACATTGCTTGCGCTTGCTAAGAGGATGAACAGCCGATTGCACCGGCTTTGGAGCTTAATCATCAATTGGGAGGCTGTACAATCAAGCTCCAAATCCTTCGCTTTCTAATGAGCGTCTGCAGAATGAGCATTGGTTGAATAAACGCTCACAAAAGTATATAATCTTCAAGCCTTTGCTATGCAAATGCCCATAGAAGAGTTATGGCGTTTTCGTAGCATAATTATACATTTCACATGGTTTGGTGTCAATTAAAGAACGCAGATGCATCTTTTGCACTGAGTTTAATAATCAAGGCTCACAGAGGCAACTTCATACAGAGCGAAAGCGGATAAAAAGACTAGTGCAGACAGTCTTAAATGCGTTGCAGTCCTATTTGGCTATAAATACGCATTTTACAGGCTAAAAGCGCATGACGCAATTAAGAGCGACAGCGCTAGATACGCATTTCCATGAACTAATTAGAATAAAGAGAAATTGAGCAAGCCTGCAAGCTATACTGATATTGCAAAGAGATCAAGACGCAATTCAAGGGCGGGATAGGAAATGACGCTATGATTAGGCCAGCGCGCTGATTGAAAGCAGTAGAATGTAGCAACCATATTTTTGAAACTGCTGATTTGTTTAGCGGTTGGTTATATCAAACCCTTTGGTACTTTCGTACTGAAGTCCTATTTTGATGCTTGACTGTACAGCTAGTGCGAAATGACCATGCCGATTTTCATCAAATGTTCTTTTTTTGGAGCTCAATTATCCATTGCGAAATGCCGATATCGTCAATAAGCAGACAGCTATGGCTGCACGATAGTTTCCCGCAAATCTGCATTTCCTTTGGAGATGGTATATATCATGCGCAATTCAGTATATTAAGGGCATGCGCATCCGTCAGAAAGAAATTCAGAGAGTTTGCATGCAGCCAATTACACAGTGCGGACGTGATTCAAAGTAAGATATGGCAGACGAGAATATGCCGTATGCAGCCGATGATGCAGTCCGCATGGGCATGGTTTCGTGAAAATACTGAAGGAGCAGCAGAGATATGGAAAGCCAGGCTTCCCGCATGACGGCGATAAGGAGCATTATGAAAGATTGGCGCGCTTGCAAACTGGAAATGGATCCACTCAACTTCCGCCACGGCAAGCATATAGAATGCAAACTCATTGCCGACACTGCAAAGTTGCGGGTGGAACAGGCAGATCAGAAGGGCGGCGTCAAAATATGATTTCAGACGCGCTGAAACTGGGGATATATACTGCTTTTCATATAAAAATACCTTTTTTGGAGCTTGATTATACAGCGAGTGCAAAATGCCGAGATCGGCATTTCGCACCACTCAATGGATAATCAAGCTCAAAAAAGTAATATTTGATGAAAAGCGGTATATTACGCTCTTGCAGCCAGTGCGGGTTTTGTTTCAGTGCGATTCGCCTGCAGCAAAATCAATGGGAGGGCATTTGAAATTAGGCGGGAAGCTTTGCTTGTGCTGTTTGTGATGTACATTGCTGAGATTTTGACGTTGACTTTTTATAACCCGCGCTTGCGCAACAGAGCAGGCGTGAACATAATTCCATTTAGGACTATTATGATTTACATGAGGGCAGGCGGGGAGGCGGCTCTGATAAATTTAGTGGGAAATGTCGTTGTTTTCATCCCGTTTGGCTCCCTTGCGCCCGCTCTTTTCGCTAAAACCCGCAAGTTTCCAGAGATCTTGGCAGTTGCAGTCGCCATGCCTCTCATGATTGAAATTTTACAGTTTTCCTTTGGGCGCTCTACAGACATTGATGATGTCATACTGAACGCCGCGGGGATTCTAACTGGATACGCCGTTTATTCAGCTTATAAAAAATGGTGATAGCCTTAAAGCGGGTTGATACTGTATTTTCATTAACATCTAGTATCGAGATTTAGCTGTTTGCAAGGGTTGCTCTAACGCTTTCAACCCTTATTCCGACTATCACCTAAAAAATGCATAGACTCAAAAGACTAATTCCTTAAATATAATGATTTTCATAGAAACCCCTATGAAGCTTCGCTTCACCACTAAGGATGAAAATATTAAGCCATCTGTGTGTTTGAGGCATGGACAAATGTCCATAAAATGTATTTTCGTACTAAACTGC
>JAISZB010000094.1 GCA_031269465.1 Clostridiales bacterium
CACCGCTAAAAACACAAGAATCAGAAATGGATTGGAAAAGGGACATGCGGTGGACGCGAGATGCACCGGCGGCAATCCAAAATCCATTCCATTGGATGCAATCTACATGCAGAAAGCTGTAAGGAAGCGCAATCGCCAGATCCATAAGGCTGCCATCAACAAGGGCGGAAAGAGGAAGTTGAATCAATCTCCAAAGTATGTATTTGGATTTCAACTGTTTGACAGAGTTCAAATGCCAGACGGACGCAAAGGCTTCATTTTCGGGAGGCGATCAAGCGGAAGCTTTGATGTTCGCACGTTGGACGGAACAAAGCTGTCTGCGGGAATCAGCTGTAAGAAGCTCAACCTCTTGTCCGGGAGAACTGCCATCCTAACTGAAAAGGAGGACATGCGGCTTCCTCCCCATGCCTAAAGGCAGGGGTATCCGCCGCATAACAACTGTGATGAAACTTCGGTAACTGACTAATGCATTCGGCTGCTGTATTCGGTTGCTTTCATCACTAGGCGACGGGGCGTCAAAGAGATTAGCAAGAAAATAGTCGCATAATTCTATGATTCGGGTGCCAAAAGCCTGTTTTGGGGGTTTTGCGAAAAATCAAATCCCCCAATCAAGCCATTCTTAAAAGTCTATTTACGCTAAAAAGTAGTTTTGTCACCTCAATCATTCTATGAAATACTCTATAAAGATTTAACCCTAATTGCCGAGAAGTCGTCCGCCTCTTCAGGTGGCGCGACGAATCGGCAAGGCTTTCATATTGAGCGAATGCGCCGGTTTCCGCTCTCGCTGGTTGGCGCAGGGCTTTTACTGCGCGTATGCTTTTTTTTTGCAGAATCATAATCGGCAAGCAAAAATAATTCTGCCAACTATAATCAGCCTGCGGCATAAACATCAAAAACGAAGCTTTGCGCATGTTGCAGGCAGCCTGAAAATAAAAGCAGGCAGCTACGGGACACACGGGGCTGGCTCGCGGAATGCCTGCGCCGATAGGCGCATGGCGCGAGTAGCCCCTGCCTCTTTAGGCGGCGGGAGTATGTCACTAGGCGATAATTTGCATCATTAGCGGTGAAGCGCAGTGTCATAGGGGGTCATATACAAATTTGGTTTTTTACTGAATGACGCGTCAAAATAAGAACCCATTTAATCGCTGATTTTCATTTATTTTCACGAAAGACGCCATTTAGCTTAAACTAAATGGCGTCTTTGTATTTTGTCGCTAAAAGTCCTTTCCATGGGATGCCCTCGCTTTCTTCACTGAAAACTCCAGCGAGCTGTGTCCGTTGTACGAGTTGATTTTGATGGATAAAGGAAAGCAGCGGCATTCTCCCCTGGGATAGTTCTCGCCGCAAGGATCCCAATGCTTCACAGCGCATTCCCTTCCATCAGCAAGAAGCACGTACGCCGCCAATTCTTTGGACTCTTTGCCTGCCATCTTCTTCTGGCGCGAGATTATCGCGCCTCTCATGAACAGCCCTTCATCTTCCCTCATGCCACGCTCACTTCCTTTTTCCTCTTGTTGGCTGGCTTGAGCCTGTTCTCTGAAACCCAGCGGGAAACCTCCGCGGCTTAAGCCTTCCCGAAACCTTTCAAGCTGTGCAACTTGCCTGCTGTGCATGCTTCCTCAACATCCCCGCTCGTCTCCAAGCCTTGTTCGGCAAGCAATGACGCGTCCCTTTTCGAAAGGCCTATCGACAGCGCGGGCGTCCCAGGCGTGGAAAACTCGTAGAAGTCATAGCCATTATAGGGTAAATCCTCATTTTTCACCATGACCCAGTACAATGAGCTCGCTATCCTTCTCGCGACAGCTCCGATCACGTTCCTCTTGCTGCCTTTGGCTCCGCGCTTGCCCAAAGGCCTGCTGAAGATGTCGAATTTCGTCTGAATGCAAGCCCTGGCATTACTTGAAATCCGGACGAATCCATCTAAACTTGACGAATTTCAGGGAATGACGGGACAATTTTGCCGTTGCTTTATCGCCTGGTATTTTGTATAATATCAATAAAATATCTAGAAAGATGGCTTGCGCAATGCACAAAGGACGCGAGGGCTGGCCAATCTACGCTCGCCTCCTTCGCCATGGAGAACGGAGCATGGCTGGAGCAGCGCGGCGTCCGTTGCGAGACCTGCGGCGCCGCCTATAGGAATAACGTTGTCCAGAATCGACTCGAACGAACTGCTGGAGAAGCTCGGCGTCTTTTTCGCAGAGAAGATCTGAGTCCTCCTCGCCGCCTAATAAAAGGCGGCCAATTTGAATTTCCCGGCTGGCTGAACGACCGCTCCCAACACGTTTCGATAGAATGCGCCGCCGCAAAATATCAAGAAAAGCGACCGCCGCTAAAACTGGGAGCTTTAAGAACCACTCAAATAAAGGCGAGCGAATTGCGCAAATCCCGGTCAGTCCGCCAATTGAGGCTGCCATTGCCAGCAATGCGACGTATGTCTGCTTCGGGCTGAAAAACCCGACCGGAGCAAGGCGACATAACAAATTTTTTTGGCAATAGGCGCCACATAAAATTTCAGGGGCGTAGATTCAAAGTGAAAAGAAAGAAGCTTGGCAAAGCTAAAACGGTGCGCAATTAAAAATGTCGGCGATGAGGAGCAATGCGGGATCAAGATCACAAAATAATCCTGTAAATTGTCAAAATGAGTCTCCAGTTTGATCAGTTTTTTGATGTGTTAAAAATTTCACAATTTTGTTTACGGAATATGAAAATGATTAAATTTAACATTTACATATAAATACAGAATTTTAGCAGGAT
>JAISZB010000169.1 GCA_031269465.1 Clostridiales bacterium
TGAGTGGTGCGAAATGCCGATCTCGGCATTTTGCACTCGCTGTATAATCAAGCTCCAAAAAAAGTAATTTAGTACGAAAATACATTTTATGGACATTTGTACATGCCTCAAACACACAAATGGCTTAATATTTTCATCCTTAGTGGTGAAGCGAAGCTTCATAGGGGTTTATATGAAAAGCATTATATTTAAATCTTAACTTGCAAATCGGTATATGAAAGCCTAGATTTTGCAGCTTGGCTAACCGCTTTCACACTGCATAATCTAGCTGGAAAAAGGCGATTTCATATGCAAATCAGTATAGTTGCCGATGCGCATAAACGATCCTCTTATGAGGCTGTCCAAGTTATTTGTGAAAGCGGGATAAACGGAAGAAAAATCGTGGCATGTCGAATTCTTTCTGGATGATTTTAGGAGATAAGGGGGAATTATTGGGTGAAGCGGTACATTCTAGTTTTAGACGAGGGTACCACCAGTGTTAAGAGCCTTGTTTACAACCGAGAGCTGGAGCTTGTCGGAAGCGTCTCGAAAAAAATCGAAAGCGTCTACCCCGGGCCACGCCTGGTTGAGCAAGATCCGGAAAAAATCTACAGCTTGGTTGTGGATACATGCCGCGAGGCTGTAAAAAATCTTGAGATCAATCCTGAAGACATAGCCTGCGCTGCAATCGCAAACCAGAGGAATTCCTTTGTGTTTTGGGACGGCGCGACTCAAAAGCCTTTGCACAATGTCATAACATGGCAAGATACAAGAGGAGTAGACCATTTGAGCGATTTCGTGGGAAGCCCCTTATTCAACCAATATTTTCCTGGACTTGCTCCATACATTCCATCCATCTATACGCCGGTTGTTGTTTCAGCCACAAAGATTCTATGTCCTGAGTTCGCTGCAGCCTTAAGCCGCCCAGGCGTAAAATGGGGAAATATAGACTCATGGCTTTTGTACAAACTGACGGACGGCCAGACGCACGCGACTACGCTGTCAACTGCATCGAACAGCACCATGCTCGATCAGCCTACAGGAGCTTGGAACACTTACATAGCCCAGTTCGCAGGCATGCGGGATGACATGTTCCCGGAGATACGCGAAGAAAACGCAGGCTTCGGAATGATGAAAGAAGAAATCCTCGGAATTCCAATTCCCATATCATGCATGATGGCTGATCAGCAAGCCGCTATGTTTTCACAAGGATGCTTTTTGCCTACGGTAGCAAAATGCACGAATGGAAGCGGCACTTTCGTGAATGTAAATATAGGGGAGGAGTTTAAGGAATACGGAAATTTAACGACAACCATTGCGTGGAAGCTTGACGGGAAGACGTCCTTCATGTCCGAGGGAGGCTCATACACGGCCGGAAGCTGCCTTGAGTGGGCTCAAAGCCAGCTGGAGCTGTATGGAAGCGTGAGGCAGCTAGATGAGGACGCTTCAAGCGTTGCGGATAGCGGCGGCGTATATTTCGTGCCAGCGCTTGGAGGCATGGCAGGCCCGCCTTACAATGATCCAACCGCAAGAGCGTCGTTTATGGGGATAGGTCCCAGCGCCAACCGCAAGCATTTTGCAAGGGCGGTTCTTGAATCGATTGCATTTGCCGCTGCGGGGGCGGTCAAGGCGTTCTTGGAGCTTGGAATTGACATCCGAAAGCTCAGCGTATCAGGAGGAGTATCTTCCAGCGATATCGCAGTCCAGCTAATGAGCAACATCCTGGGCATGGAAATTGCAAGGCCTCGCTCCATTGAGGCTACTGGGCTTGGCATAGCCGCGCTTGCGGCAGTCAAGCTTGGGTGGCTTGACAAAGGCGAGTTGCAGGGCTGCATGCAGATTGACAAAGTCTTCGCCCCGGACGGAAGGGGCGAACGCGATTTAAAGCGGTTCATCGAATGGAAAAAGGCCGTTGACAGATCGCTTAAATGGCTTGAAGCTTAGAAAGTTCTTTTTTCACTCTGAATTAACATACCGCTTTGCAGTCGAATGTACCGATTTTTGCCTGAGAGTCCATTGAAGGGTTCGAAATGACTATATCCACATTTCGCACTAGTTGCATAATCCCTCATCAAAATCGGAACTATCCAATGCAAAGCATTATATCATGTAATGCTCATCATTTGCTTTATACCGATGTGCAGTCAAGAGTACAGGTTTCGGAGCTAGATTGCGCGCTTTCGATCTGTATAATAAAGACCCAAAATCATAGCTTTCATATGCAAATCAGCATATATTAAGGGAGGTCGGTTTTATGTATTTCAAGAAGACAAGCAAAGGCGAAATTATTGTCTGCAGCTGCATAATGCTCTGGATATTCATAGTAAATATTATTTCAGTTATTATGAGCCTTGTGTCTTGGCCTCTGTTTTTCGTAACGATCTTGTTTTTCCTTTTGGGAATGGATAAAAAGAACATAGCGCAGATTTTCTGCGGAGGAGCTCTCGGGCTTATTCTGGCGCTCGGATTGGCTGTCGGGCTTAATGCGCTTGCGCCTGCGATTGGCATTCTTCCGGCTTTTGCGATCCTTATATTTCTAGCCCTTGCCATTATCATCATCGGCGGCGCGGTAGCGCCAGTTTGCTGCAATAATATCGCATTTGCCTACCTGACAGCGGCGACGATTAGCATCGAGAAAATAAGTCCAGGCAGCATTCTAAACAACCTTCTGGTACTTATAATCGGGGGGGCAATAATCCTTGCCGGATCCATCTTGGCCTACCAGCTGGGGATAAAGCTTGTTACTCCTAAGACAGAGGCAGAGATCAAATAGGCTTTAGCCTTGAGCGGCAAGAAGTCCGCCGACTCTAAGGCGGCGGGATGAATTGCCGCAGCCTTGCTTCTTTTTCGGCCTTTGCGCGGCGCCGTTGCAGCATACAGCGGGAATTCATGCCGCCTTAGGCTTAAAACTCGCAGGAAAGTCGCGGATTTAACTGCGGCATTTGCATAGCGGCGTATCCGCCGCTCGTAGCGCCGACTTAATTTATGAAATTCCGCTATTTGAGTTGATTGTACTGTGCCGCAATGGACAGTCAAGCTCAAGAAGCGGTGCATTTGACTGCAGCTTTCTATGCATTTGGCCCCAAATTGGCATAGACGCGCATTTCGCTATAAGGCGCCGATTTGGGCCGGATATCCGCCGAACTGTTGGATATCCGGCCCAAATCGGCGCCTTTTTGCCCCGCCCATGAGAAAGCTGCCTATGAGAAGCCTCCTGCCGCCGCCCTTTTCCTCTTATGCTGATTCCCATATGAAAGTTCCGATTTTGGATCTTTAAAATACAGAGCCGCAATGGATGGCCGAACTTCAAAATCTTTTCATTTAGTCAGCATATTTATAGGGCGTACTTAATCAGCAGAAAAACGATGGCTGCGTGCAAAATCAAGGCCGCCGCAAAGCCGATGTAGAATTTAGGCTTCTGAGACTTATGGTGAAACAGAAACATCCCTAGCCATCCTCCAACCGCGCCTCCGGCGAAACCAAGGAGAATGAGGGTTGATTCCCTTATGCGCCACCGCTTTTCCAAAGCGCGGCGTTTGTCTACGGCCATGAAGATGAATAGGGCGAGCGTTGCTGCGCCGTAATAGGCGTACATTATGTACATTGCCATGAAAGAGATCTCCTTTCTTGCCGCAGGTTCGCGCCTTATATCCGCTTGCCTTTGATGATGAATGAGGCTCGAGAAAGACACGAACTGAAAATAAGAAATATGGATAAATATTCCTAATCCATTATACACCAAGATTATTGACTTGTCTGCTTTAAATTGAAAAAAAGCGTAAATATTACTAAAATATCCCAAGTGATTCTTCATCGTAGTCCATATGCGCAACTGCAAATGAAGCAGCCTGCTTTGTAGCTTGAGTTCGAAATGCCGATGCCGGCTTTTCGAACCTTGAAAGTGGATGTTCAATCTAAAGCAGGTGGGGCCCCGGCTGCGAATCGGCATAAGCGCCGGCTTTGATATTAGGCTTCCGCGCCTTTTTACTCGAGGAATATTCAGCGAGCAATTATTGACTAAAAAGACGCTGTATGTTAAAATAACGGAGGTTTGGGAGAATTGCCCGATAATAGGCTTAAAACAGGCATTTGCAATGGCCTTGAGAAAAAATAACTTTTTTCAAAAAAAACTTGCGCAACTCATTGCTTTAGTATATAATACGTGAGTTGCAGTGTGCTCTGCCTGTTGGCTGCATGCGCCGAGCTTTAATCCTGGGAGGCGCAGCGCTGAAACGGTTGGCGAAAGCTCCGCGAGGCAAAAAGCTGCCGCGCTTTGCGCTTTAGATATGACGGCTCTGAAATGCCTCCGCATTTAAGAGAGGCGGTTCAAAGACAATGCGTCTATTCAGCATTATGCTGGCGGGTTCATTGCGCAGCTTTTCAAATCGCGTTGAGACGCTCCCTCGACATAGCCCGCTCTTCTGCCTTTGAACGAGTTTCAGGATAAGGAGCTTTGCTTTTCAGGGCGCTTTGGCGTTGGGTTGCTTGGATTTTTGTTGGCTTAAGATGGTGTTTAATGGCATTTGAAGTCCTGTTGCTGCGGACAAAAGATGATACAAGTTAAACATAAGTTGATCTGGTCGATGAAAATAATCACGCTTGTTCGGGTGCGGCCTCACATGACACGCCCGGATGTGTGGACGGTGACCGCGCCGCTAATGGATTACCATAAGCCCGCTCATGGCCTGCCATAAGCCCGCTGATGGCAGGCCATAAGCGGCATTTTTGCGGCTCATTGGCTCCCTGCTGAGCATGCGGCGCTCAAATCTTTATATTAACATACGGATGCGCGGTTTTGTTTAAGCATCGGATGCGATGCCCATCTGTATAAGAAAAGCATTTTCATTCTTTGCAAAAAGGAGGTAATCTACTGCATGGCGGCACAAAAAATCAGAATCACTTTAAAAGCGTATGATCATAGGCTTATCGATCAGTCGGTCACTCAAATCATCGAAACTGCCAAACGCACAGGCGCCAAAGTATCCGGGCCTATTCCGCTGCCCACAAAAAGAGAAGTCATTACGATACTGCGGGCGGTGCATAAATACAAAGATTCGAGAGAGCAATTCGAGATGAGGACGCATAAAAGGCTGATCGATATTATTATGCCTACGCAAAAGACCGCAGACGCGCTCACCCGTCTGGATTTGCCGGACGGCGTCGATATTATGCTCAAAATCATCTGATATCGAAGCGTCAGGGTCTGCCGTTTAGCGGCAAAAAGCAAGGTAACGGCTTGGTATGACTGCCCGCTTGCGGGCAATCCGCTGCATTTATGGAGGTGCTTCGATGAAGAAGGCAATTATCGCAAAGAAGCTGGGAATGACGCAGATATTCGGGGAGAAGGGCGAACTGATTCCGGTAACCGTCCTTACAGCCGGTCCATGCGTTGTTCTGGGAAAGCTTACAGTAGAGAAAAATGGGTATTCGGCCGTCCGGGTAGGTTTCGGAGAAGCCAAGGCAAGGCTTTTGAACAAGCCGTACAAAGGCCAGTTCGTAAAAGTGAAGCTCGTCCCTAAGAAGCTTATAAGGGAGCTTAAGCTTGAAACATCAGATCAGTACGAAATAGGAGATGAAATAAAGGCCGATATGTTTGCAAGCGGAGACAGGGTCGATGTATGCGGCATATCAAAGGGCAAAGGGTTTCAAGGCGCAATCAAAAGGTACGGCCAGCATAGAGGGCCTATGTCCCACGGCTCCAAGTACCACAGAGGCTTGGGCTCCATGGGTTCAGGAACAACTCCAGGCCGCGTGAAGAAGGGAAAGCACATGCCCGGCCATATGGGCCACAAGCGGATAACGGTTCAAAACCTTCTGGTTGTCAGAAGCGACGCGTCAAAGAACCTTCTTCTTGTCAAGGGTCCGATTCCGGGCGCAAAAGGCGCGATTGTGGCAATCAAGAACACTGTCAAGGAAAATAAGTGAGCGGAAGGAGGAATTGAAATTGGCAATTGTTGATGTTTATAACATGAATGGCGAAAAGCTTGAGGAGATGGAGCTTCCGGACAGCATCTTCGGCATCGAGGAGCACGAGCACGCCGTCCACCAGGCAGTTGTGCAGTACTTGGCGAACCAGCGCCAAGGAACCAAAAGCGCCAAGACCCGCGCGGAAGTGCGCGGAGGCGGACGCAAGCCGTGGAAGCAAAAGGGAACCGGACGCGCCAGGCAAGGTTCAATCCGCGCTCCGCAGTGGACGGGAGGAGGCGTTGTATTCGCCCCGAAGCCAAGGGACTTTCACGTGCGCCTGAACAAAAAGCAGAAAAGGCTTGCAATGAAGTCCGTTTTATCCAACAAGGTCAGGGAGAAAAAATTCATCGTTTTGGATGAGCTGGCCATTTCAGAGCCCAAGACGAAGCTGATGATGAAGATCTGCGACAACCTTAAGCTGAATACCGCTTTGATCGTGATCAAAGGCAGCGATAGGAATATAATTCTTTCTGCCAGGAACATCCCAAATATCAAGACTGCAGCCGTCAATACCATAAACGTCTACGACATTTTGAAATGGGACGTGTTTGTGGTTACAAAGGAAGCTGTAAACCAGATGCAGGAGGTGTATGTGTAGTGGCTGATCTCAAGTACTATGACATCCTTCTCAAGCCGCTCACGACAGAAAAGGCCATTTCTGGAAACTCTGAAGGAAGGTACGTGTTTTTCGTCCATCCTGACGCAACCAAAATCCAGATCAAAGAGGCTGTCGAAAAGCTCTTTTCTGCAGTGACAGTCGAGAAAATAAACACATTGAACCTCAGAGGCAAGATAAAGAGGCGCGGCAACACGAAAGGCAGAAGGGTCGCGCGCAAGAAGGCGATTGTTAAGCTGACGGCCGACAGCCAGCAGATCAACATCTTCTAATTCAAAGCTTTTTGAAAGGAGAAATGCGCGTGGGCGTTAAGAGATTCAAGCCCTATACGCCGTCCAGGCGGCAAATGACTGTGTCCGATTTTTCTGAGATCACCAAGTCCAAGCCTGAGAAGAGCCTTGTGAAGCACCTGAAGAAGAATTCTGGCAGAAACAACCAGGGAAAAATCACAGTGCGTCACCAAGGCGGCGGAAGCAAGAAAAAGTACCGCATAATCGATTTCAAGAGAAATAAAGATGGAGTGCCGGCAAAGATTGCGGCGATTGAATATGATCCAAACCGCTCCGCCAATATAGCGCTGCTTCATTATGTAGACGGCGAAAAGAGATACATCCTGGCGCCGAACGGACTCAAGGTCGGAGACACCCTGATGAGCGGCCCCGGCGCTGAGGTTCGCTTAGGCAATGCCCTTCCGCTTCGCAGCATCCCGGTCGGAGCTGAAGTTCACAACATAGAGATGAAGCCGGGCGCAGGCGGCCAGCTTGTGCGCTCTGCGGGAAATGTAGCCCAGCTTATGGCGAGGGATGCCAAGTACGCAACCATCAGGCTTCCGTCCAGCGAGATGCGGTTGGTTCCCGTAGACTGCAGGGCGACCATAGGTCAGGTGGGAAACATCGATCATGAGCTTCTAAATATCGGCAAAGCCGGCAAAAAGCGCTTGATGGGCATCAGGCCCACCGTTCGCGGCTCCGTAATGAACCCCAATGATCATCCGCACGGCGGCGGCGAAGGCCGCGCTCCGATTGGGCGTCCGGCGCCAAGCACCCCGTGGGGCAAGCCTGCTTTAGGATACAAGACTAGGAAGAAGAAGAAGGCTTCGAACAAAATGATTATTCGGAGGCGGAGCAAGTAGCCGTGAAAGCCGCTTGGGGGTCGAGCGGCTTTGGCTTCAGCGCGATTATAAGGAGGTAAGGTATGAGCAGATCCATCAAAAAAGGCCCGTTCATAGACAATTCTCTCATGAAGAAGGTCGTTGAGCTTACAAAATCCGGCGCCAAGTCGGTAATAAAGACCTGGTCCCGCCGCTCAACCATTTTCCCTGAGATGATCGGACTCACCATAGCTGTCCATGACGGGCGCAAGCACGTGCCGGTATACATCACGGAAGACATGGTGGGGCACAAGCTCGGCGAGTTCGCAATGACCCGTACGCACAGGGGCCACGGCAAAGATGCTGAGAAGAAGTCAAGGGTAAGGTAATATAAGGAGGCAGCTTCCATGGCTAAAGGTCACAGAAGTAAGATAAAAAGGGAAAGAAATGCGGAAAAGCAGGAGAACCGGTTCCGCGCCCATCACAACTTTGCCAGAATCTCCGACACCAAGGCCAGAATCGTGCTTGAACAGATAAAGGGCAAAGATGTTGAAACCGCTAAAGCGATACTTTTATATTCTCCACGTTACGCGGCGGATCTGGTTGTAAAGGTTTTAGATTCAGCTGTTGCGAACGCTGAGTTCTTATCAAACGAAAGAGCGCTTGAGTTTGACAAAAGCAGCCTCTACGTTCAGGAAGTGTTCGCGAACCAAGGCCCGACTATGAAGCGCATCCAGCCCAGGGCGCAGGGCCGCGCATACCGAATCAATAAGCGCACCAGCCACATAACCATAATATTGGGTCAGAGATAGGAGGCAGTCAATGGGCCAGAAGGTTAATCCTCATGGGTTAAGATTAGGCATTGTTAAAGAGTGGGACTCCGTTTGGTACGCCGAAAAGGATTTCGCTAAGTTTTTGATCGAGGATCACTCCCTTCGCCGGTACATCAAAAAGAAGCACTATGCATCTGGAGTCTCGCGCATCAAAATCCAGCGCACGACGGACAGGGTACGCTTGACCATACACACGGCGAAGCCTGGTATGATCATAGGCCAGCAGGGAAAGGCAATCGATGAGCTCGCAAAGGAGCTTCAGAAGATGTCTTGCCAAAAGGTCATGGTCAATGTCGAAGAGATCCGCAGGCCGGAGCTCGACGCGCAGCTGGTGGCTGAGAACATCGCCAAAGATCTGGAGAACCGCGTGACATTCCGCAGAGCTATGAAGCAGGCCATGGGCCGCACTATGAAGATGGGCGCCCAAGGCATCAAGACTGCGGTCGCGGGAAGGCTCGGCGGCGCCGACATCGCGCGCACCGAACACTACCATGAGGGCACAATCCCGCTGCAGACTCTTCGCGCCGATATAGACTACGGCTTTGCCGAAGCTGACACGGCATACGGCAAGATTGGCGTCAAGACCTGGATCTACAAAGGCCAAGTACTTCCTAAGAAGGCGAAAAAGGAAGGGAGCAAATAAAATGCTAAGCCCAAAGAGAGTCAAAAGGCGCAAGCAGTTCAGAGGGCGCTTGAAGGGCAGGGCAATCCGCGGAAGCCATATCACCTACGGCGATTTCGGCCTTGTCGCGATGGAACCCAGCTGGATCAAGGCCAATCAGATAGAGGCCGCGCGTATAGCTATGACGCGCTTCATCAAGCGAGGCGGCAAAGTCTGGATTAAGATTTTCCCGGATAAGCCGGTGACTTCTAAGCCGGCAGAAACCCGCATGGGCAGCGGCAAAGGCTCTCCAGATTTCTGGGTGGCGGTCGTCAAGCCTGGGCGGGTCATGTTCGAGCTGGGCGGCATTGATGAGGAAACTGCCAAAGAGGCGCTCCGCCTTGCCGCGCACAAGCTTCCCATCAAATGCAAAATCGTTTCTCGCGCGCAGCAGGAATTGGAAGGTGATAGCAGTGAAGAGTAAGGCATACTTGGAACAGTTGAGGGAAAAGACTGTTGACGAGCTAGGCGCTGAACTGGTGACTCAGAAGAAGGCGCTCTTCAACCTCAGATTCCAGAAGGCTACAAACCAGACGGAGAACACGGCGATGATCCGCACTGTTCGCAAAAATATTGCAAGGATAGCAACCATAATAACCCAAAAGCAGATGGAATTGGAAAACCAGTCTTCTGGAGCGGTTCAGGGCTGAAAGGAGAATGTTCGTGGAGAGGAATCTTCGCAAGACCAGAATCGGCAAGGTCGTCAGCGACAAAATGGACAAAACCATTGTGGTCGCGGTGGAAACCAGCGTGAAGCACCCGCTTTACGGAAAAATAATCAAGCGTACGTTAAAGCTCAAAGCGCATGATGAAAAGAACGAGTGCAAGATCGGCGATCGCGTGAAGGTGATGGAAACCAGGCCCTTGTCCAAAGAAAAGAGATGGAGGCTTGCGGACATTATCGAAAAGGCCAAATAAGGAGGCAGTTTCATGATACAGCAGGAAACCAGGCTTTTGGCCGCCGACAATTCAGGCGCCAAGGAGATTCTGTGCATTCGCGTCTTGGGCGGCTCCAAGCGCAAATATGGCAATGTAGGCGACATAATTGTAGCCACAGTCAAAAATGCAACGCCCGGAGGCGTTGTCAAAAAGGGCGAGGTGGTTAAGGCCGTAATAGTTCGGACAGTTAAGGGAGTGGGCAGGAAGGATGGATCCTACATTCGCTTTGATGAAAACGCGGCGGTTATAATCAAAGATGACAAGACTCCAAGAGGCACGCGCATCTTTGGCCCTGTTGCCAGAGAACTTAGAGAAAAGCAGTTCTCCAGAATAGTGTCGCTTGCCCCTGAAGTTCTGTGAGGAGGAGTAATTGTGTCTAAGGAATCTAAAGCGAAGGCAAGGGCGAAGGAGAAGTACCTGAAGAAGAAAATCGTCAAAACCAAGCTTAAGCTTGGCGATATCGTTGTGATAATAGCCGGCAAGAACAAAGGCTCGGAAGGCAAGATTCTTCATCTGGACAGGGAGAAAGGCAGCGTCATAGTCGAAGGCGCAAACATGATCAAGAAGCACGCCAAGCCCAACAAAGCCAACCAGTCGGGAGGCCTCATCGAAAAAGAGGCGCCTATCCACATATCTAATGTCATGTACCTGCACCAGAACAAGCCGACTCGCTTGGGGTACAGAATTGAGGCGGCGCCAGCCGGCTCAAAGAAGTTGAATAAGGTGCGCATCGCCGTGTCTACGGGCGATGTCATTGATTAAGGCTCTTAGGATGATGCATTGCCCCAAGTCCTCTTTGCGTCCTGGATCGCGGAGCGCTTCAGGCTTAGGATCTGGAGAAACCATCATCCCTAATTGAAGGAGGAGCAATTTTGAATCGGTTAAAGGAAATCTATCAAACCGAGATCGTGGATGCCCTGATGAAGAAGTTTTCTTACAAGAACAAGCTAGCCGCTCCCAAGATTGAGAAAGTCGTAATCAACATGGGTTTGGGCGAGGCTAAGGAAAACGTCAAAGTAATCGACGCAGCTGTAAGCGATCTTTCGATAATCGCAGGTCAAAAGCCTATTGTTACAAAGGCCAAGAAGTCGGTGGCGAATTTCAAGCTCCGCGCCGGCATGCCTATTGGCTGCAAGGTGACTTTGAGGGGCGACAAGATGTACAGCTTTGTGGATCGCCTGATTAATGTAGCGCTTCCCAGGGTTCGCGACTTCCGCGGCGTAAATGCCGACTCGTTTGACGGCAGGGGAAACTACACCTTGGGCGTCAAGGAGCAGCTTATCTTCCCGGAAATTCAGTTTGATAAAATTGACAAGATCAGAGGCATGGAAATAGTATTCGTGACAACCGCCAACACCGACGAAGAAGCCAAAGAGCTCCTGCGTCTGTACGGCATGCCTTTTGCCAAATAAAAAGGAGGATGGAAGATGGCGAAAAAATCCATGATTTTGAAGCAGCAGAGAAAGCCGAAGTTTTCCACGCAGGCGTACAGCCGCTGCAAAATATGCGGAAGGCCGCACGGCACTCTTCGCAAATACGGCGTCTGCCGCATATGCTTTCGGGTTCTCGCGTACAAAGGCCAGATTCCTGGCGTCAGGAAGGCTAGCTGGTAAGTCCAGCTGTTGGAAGGAGGAAGCTAAATGTCAATGTCAGATCCCATTGCGGATATGCTTACAAGAATAAGAAACGCCAATACTGCAAAGCACAATACGGTTGACGTGCCCTCGTCCAGGATGAAAGCCGCCATAGCCGATATCCTGGCAAAGGAAGGCTATATCAAAGGCTATGAAGTTCTAGAAGACGGCGTAAAAAGAACCATGCGCATAAATCTGAAGTACGGCAAAGACAAGAATGAAAAGGTAATCGCGGGAATCAAGCGCATCTCAAAGCCGGGGCTTCGGGTGTACGCTGATGTGGATAGCATGCCGAAAGTTCTTGGAGGCTTGGGTACGGCCATCGTGTCCACCAACAAGGGAGTCATAACCGACAAGGATGCCAGGCGCCTAGGGGTCGGCGGCGAAGTCTTGGCGTTTATATGGTAGTCAATATTAAAAAGGATGGTGCAGACCATGTCACGAATCGGAAAGCTTCCGATTGGCATCCCGACGGGCGTTGAGATAGAAATTGGAGACGGCAACTCTGTTACGGTGAAGGGTCCGAAAGGCACTCTGAGCCGCGTGCTGACCAAGGACTTGTCAATTGCCCAAAAGGAAGGCCAGATAATCGTAGAGCGGCCCAACGACCTGAAAAAGTCCAAAGCCCTTCACGGGCTGACCCGGACTCTGATAAACAACATGGTGGTAGGCGTAACGCAAGGCTACTCAAAAACCTTAGAGATAAACGGCGTTGGCTACAGAGCCGCGAAATCCGGCAAAAAGCTTACTCTGAACCTGGGATATTCGCAACCGGTCGAGATGTTCGATCCAGAAGGCATTACGTCAACTGTCGAAGGCACGACAAAGATTGTCATCTCAGGCATAGACAAAGAGAAAGTGGGCCAGTACGCGGCAAACATCAGAGACAAGCGCTCTCCAGAGCCGTTTAACGGCAAGGGGATCAAGTACAGCTATGAAAGAATACGCCGCAAAGTCGGAAAGACTGGCAAGAAGTAGAATTCCTGTCAAGAAAGGTGTGTTATAATGATTCACAAACCATCGCGCCAAGCGGCCAGACAGAAGCGGCACAGCAGGCTGCGCCGCCACTTGAGCGGCACGCCCGATAGGCCGAGGCTTGCCGTGTATCGCTCAAACAAGCATATATACGCTCAGATAATAGATGATAAGGCCGGATGCACCTTGGTGAGCGCGTCAACCATGGAGAAGGGTTTAGCGGCAGGGCTTGAAAAGACATCAAACGTAGCGGCCGCGTCGGCGGTAGGTTCAGCGGTTGCGAGAAAAGCCAAGGAGAAAGGCATCGAGTCCGTAGTATTTGACAGGGGCGGCTTCATCTATCACGGCAAAATAAAAGCGTTGGCGGAAGCCGCAAGATCCAGCGGCCTTTCGTTCTGAGAAGGAGTGTAGATATTGAAGAAAATAGATGCCAGCACGCTTGATCTGAAGGACAGGGTTGTAACGATAAATCGTGTGACAAAGGTCGTCAAAGGCGGTCGTACATTCCGGTTCGCGGCTCTTGTGGTTGTGGGGGACGGCAACGGCCATGTAGGCGCCGGGCTGGGAAAGGCGGCTGAAATTCCGGATGCGATACGCAAAGGCAAGGAAGACGCCAAGAAGAACTTGGTCTATCTCGAGCGTACGGAATCCGATAGCATATATCATGAAATAGTAGGCAAATTCGGAGCGGCCAGCGTTCTATTGAAGCCCGCGGTCGAAGGAACCGGCGTTATAGCTGGAGGATCCGTGCGCGCAGTATTGGAGCTTGCCGGAATCCGCAACATAGTGACCAAATCGATTGGTTCAAACAACAAGCACAATGTCGTAAACGCTACGATTGCTGGAATCAACGGGCTGAAAACGCCTACGCAAGTCGCCCGGCTGCGCGGAAAGACTGTCGAGGAGATATTGAGCTAAGGAGGGGGCCATTTTATGGCTGGTGAGCTTAAGGTGACTTTGGTTCGCTCCTCCATAGGCGCGATACCCAAGCATAAGAAAACAATCAAGGCGCTTGGCCTGGGGAAGATAAACTCCAGCAGAGTGCACAAAGACAACGACGCAATACGCGGTATGATAAGAAAAGTAACGCATTTGGTGAAAGTTGAAGAAATCTAGTCGAGGGAGGTGCAGTCAATGAAGTTAGGCGAATTGAAACCGGCGGATGGCGCAACCACGAAAGATTTCCGCAGAGGGCGCGGACATGGCTCCGGCAACGGCAAGACGGCGGGAAGAGGCCATAAAGGCCAGAAATCCAGAAGCGGCTCCGGCGGCAAGGTCGGCTTTGAGGGCGGGCAGATGCCTCTATACAGGAGATTGCCGAAGCGCGGGTTTCATTGCAGGAACACGAAAGAGATAGTTGCCATCAACGTTTCGCACCTGAATGTATTTGAAGACGGCGATGTCGTTGACATAGCGGCGCTGCAGTCAAAGGGGCTCATATCAAACCCCAGGGACGGCGTAAAGATTCTGGGCGAAGGCGGCCTTTCCAAGAAGTTGACAGTCAGAGTCAATCTGTTCAGCAAATCCGCGTCGGAGAAAATTGAAGCTGCCGGCGGTAAAGCAGAGGTGATTTAGTTGTTCAAGTTACTTGCCAATGCTTGGAGGGTTAAAGAAATACGGAAAAAGCTGCTTTTCATCGCTTTGATCCTCCTGATATACCGCATAGGCACGCACATTCCGATTCCCGGGATAAACCTGTATCTGCTGGATCAGTACCTCCATGGCGGAGGAATTGACTCGTCGAGCATATTTGCCATGATTGCCGGAGGCGGAGTTGGATCCATCTTCGCAATGGGCATAGCGCCATACATCAACGCGTCAATTATAATGCAGCTTTTAACTGTCGCCATTCCGAAGCTGGAGCAAATCCAGAAGGAAGGCGAAGAAGGCAGGAAGAAAATTCAGCAGTATACGAGAATTGTGGCTGTGGCGCTGGCGTTGATCCAATCGTCCGCAACAGTTTACAACTACTCGCACACCCAGCTTGGAAGCCTGTTCACATACGGCAATATGCTGGTCTACATCACCGCTGTAGTTTCAATGGTTACAGGCACTATTCTCATCATGTGGATGGGCGAGCTCCTGACTGAAAAAGGCATTGGAAACGGATCATCCTTCATAATATTCGCGAACATCCTTTCAAGCCTTCCCGCAGGCGTGCAAGCCTTGTATCTTTTAGTAGCCCCGGAAGCTGAAAATATGGCTGCGGGCTGGCTTACGATAATAGTGCTTTTATTGGTATTCACCGCTCTTATCGGATTTGTCGTCCTGGTTCAAGACGGAGAGAGAAGAATTCCCGTGCAGTACTCCCGCAAGGTCGCAGGCAAGCAGATGTATGGGAATAACAGCTCTTTCATTCCGATAAAAGTAAACATAGCAGGAGTCATGTCAATCATTTTCGCCATTTCCCTGCTCCAGTTCCCGCAGCAGCTTCTAGGGTTTTTTCCGAACAACACGATCCTTCAGTCTATAACAAGGACGCTTTCCCTGCAGAACTGGGTAGGAGACATCATATATATAGTGCTTATCTTCATGTTCACCTTCTTCTACACCTCATTTGCCATAAATACAGTTGAAATGGCTGAAAACATGAAGAAAAACGGAGGCTTCATCCCAGGCATACGGCCGGGAAAGCCCACAAGCGACTATGTGCAAAGGACAGTGGATCGGCTCAGTTGGATTGGAGCGGTGTTTTATTCGATGATTGCTCTCGCTCCCATACTTTTCCAGAGATTTTCAGGGGTCAACACAAGCTTCGGCGGCACAACGCTCCTTATAGTAACGGGAGTCGCGCTGGAGTTTGTCAAGCAGCTGGAGTCGCAGCTCCTGATGAGGCACTACAAAGGCTTCTTGAGTTAAACGGGGTACATTCATGGCAATAATGGTGAAAAATGAGCAGCAGATAGAGCTTATGCGCATATCAAACCGAATAGTGGCGGGAACCCACGCTCTTTTGGAAAAGAGCATCAGACCTGGAATTACGACCAAGGAGCTTGACAGCCTTGCCTGCGACTACATCAAGGGGCATGGGGCGGAGCCTTCATTTCTTGGCTATAAGGGAGCTTCCAACGTGCCTTATCCGGCTTCGATATGCGTCTCAATCAACGAGGAGGTCATACACGGCATCCCCAGTTTAAAAAAATTAAAGGAAGGCGATATTGTAAGTATAGATATCGGAGCCTTCAAAAACGGCTATCACGGAGACGCAGCTAGAACTCATGCTGTGGGCGCCGCGCCGCCAAATAAGCTTAAGTTGATAGAAGTTACCAGGCAGTGCTTTTTCAATGCCATGCAATATGCAAGAGCTGGAAGGCATCTCAATGAAATTGGCGCCGCTGTCCAAGCGACGGCGGAGGCAGGCGGATTTTCGGTGGTTCAGGATTTTTGCGGCCATGGAATAGGGCGGGAAATGCACGAAGATCCACAGATAATGAACTACCGCCAAAAGATCCGGGGTCCCAGGCTTTGCAAGGGGATGACGCTTGCCATTGAGCCTATGGTCAATGAAGGCGGATATGGCATTGATGTTTTGCCAGACGGCTGGACTGTAGTGACCAAAGACAGGAAATGCTCGGCGCATTATGAAAATACTATTTTAATTACGGACGGGGACCCGGAGATTTTGACTCTTTATTGAGAAAAGAAATGTCGGGGGTTGTAAAATGCTTGACATGGACTCCTTTGCGTTGGGCGGCATTGTTTTTTCAAAACGCGGCCGCGATAAAGGAAAGGCCTTTGTTGTGGTTTCAATTGAAGGAAGGTACCTGTATCTTGCTGACGGAAAGTTGCGCAAGATTGAAAAGCCTAAGAAGAAAAAGGCTGCCCACGCGCAGAATACACGCTCCGTATCCATGGAGGCGCGCACCAAGATATTGGAAGGCGCAATATCCGATTCGGATCTTAAGAAGGTGTTGAAAGCGTTCAAGAGGAATGAGGAGGCTTAACTTTGTCTAAGGACGATGTTATAGAAGTAACCGGCACAATAATTGAAAAGCTGCCCAACGCAATGTTTCGGGTTGAAATTGAAAACGGCCACAGAATACTTGCGCATATCTCAGGCAAATTGCGCATGAACTTCATCCGCATAATTCCAGGCGATAAAGTTTTGGTCGAAATGTCTCCATACGACATGAACAAAGGCAGAATTGTATGGAGAGACAAATAAGTGGGAGAGCATGTTGCTTTTCCTAGATGAAAGGAGAGTTTCTCATGAAAGTCAGGCCATCTGTCAAGGCAATTTGTGAGAAATGCAAGATAATACGCCGCAAAGGCGCTGTACGCGTGATTTGCGAGAACCCTAAGCACAAGCAGCGGCAAGGCTGAGGATTAATAATTGGAGGTGCAGCGAAAAGAATGGCGCGTATTGCAGGTGTTGACTTACCCAGAGAAAAGCGTGTGGAGATAGGTTTGACCTATGTATTCGGGATTGGCCTTTCCAGTTCTATCCGCATTTTAAAAGATGCAGGCGTAAACCCGGACACTCGCGTCAGAGATCTGACTGACGACGAAGTGTCAAGGATTCGCGAGATCATTGATTCAAAACATACAGTTGAAGGCGATCTGCGCAGAGAAGTAGCTTTGAATATCAAGAGGCTTGTAGAGATAGGCTGCTACAGGGGCATACGCCATAGAAGAGGCCTGCCGGTGCGCGGCCAGAGAACCAGGACCAATGCCAGGACTCGCAAAGGGCCGAGGAGAACGGTCGCGAACAAGAAGAAGTAGGAATGGTGAAAAACATATGAGCGCGCAGCTTCAAAGAGGCGCTTATTGATTCGCCTTACCTAAGAGGCGATTATATCGGGAGGTATTTGCTAGATGCCAAAAAAGACGCTTAAGAAGACGGCGACCCGCAGACGCCGCGACAAGAAATACGTCGACAAGGGCCAGGCGCATATCCAGTCGACTTTCAACAATACAATCGTTACTATCACCGACACTGCTGGCAATGCCCTGTCTTGGGCCAGCGCAGGGCAGCTGGGATTTCGGGGATCCAGGAAGTCTACGCCGTACGCGGCGCAGATGGCGGCTGATACGGCGGCCAATGCCGCGAAGGAATACGGCCTGCGTTTGGTTGAAGTATTCGTCAAAGGCCCTGGAAGCGGCCGTGAAGCGGCGATTAGGGCTCTTCAGGCTGCAGGGCTTGATGTTACCATGATCAAAGACGTCACTCCGGTTCCGCACAACGGATGCAGGCCGCCGAAAAGAAGAAGAGTGTAATTTAGGAGGGTGAGCCATATATGGCTAGATATATTGGACCAGTATGCAGGCTCTGCCGCAGGGAAGGCGAAAAGCTCTTCTTGAAAGGCGAGAGGTGCCATAAGGGCGTCTGCGCAATCGCAAAGAAAAAAGGGGCGGTTGCTCCAGGAATGCATGGGCAATCCAGGAAAAAGCTTTCTGAATACGGCATGCAGCTTCGCGAAAAGCAGCGCGCCAAGAGAATTTACGGCGTTTTGGAGACTCAGTTCCACAACTATTTTGAAGCGGCTGATCGAGTTCCAGGCGTAACTGGGGAAAATCTGCTTCGCCTGCTTGAGACTCGACTGGATAATGTGGTGTATCGCTTGGGATACGGCCGCTCCAGGATTGAGGCTCGTCAGGTGGTTCGCCACAATCTGCTAAGGGTGAATGGAAAGAATGTCAATATCCCCTCATACCAGGTGAAGGTCGGGGACGTTATAGAGATTAAGCCTAGAGCTAAATCAGAGCAGCGCTTCAAAGACATTCTGGAAGTGACATCCTCAAAGGTTGTTCCTGAATGGCTGGCTGCCGAGCACTCTGCGCTCAAGGGTACGGTATTGTCTCTGCCCGTTAGGGGGCAGATAGAAGTTCCCGTTCATGAAACGCTTATCGTTGAGCTGTATTCCAAGTAGGCTTGCATTTTCGCCGCGCGCAGCGCGGCGCCATGCGCTGGAAAGTTGCGGTTAAGGTTAGTAAAGGCGGGTGGAAGCCAGCCTTAGACGATAAAGATGCGGATTGAAACAAGGGAGGTCCGAATGCGTGTTTGAATTTGAAAAGCCTCGGATTGAGATTGCTGAAATGTCTCCAGACAGAAAATACGGCCGCTTCGTAGTCGAGCCGCTGGAAAGAGGCTACGGTACAACCTTGGGCAACTCATTGAGGAGGATACTTCTCTCGAGCCTGCCTGGGGCGGCTATCAGCAACATCAAAGTCGATGGTGTGCTTCATGAGTTCAGCGTTATACCGGGTGTAAAAGAAGATGTCACTGAAATCATCCTGAACCTGAAAGATCTGGCTATTAAGTATAGTGGCGAGGGCACAGAGCCGAAGCTGGCATTCATTGATGTGTCAGGCGAGTGCGAAGTCTGCGCCAGAGACATACGAGTCAGCTCTGAGATTGAAATCATGAACCCCGACTTGCATATCGCTACATTAAGCGGCGGCAGCGACAGCAAGCTCTTCATTGAGCTCACGATTACCAAAGGTCGCGGCTATGTTGGCGCTGATAAGAATAAAAAGCCCGATCAACCCATAGGCAACATTCCCATAGATTCTCTTTACACCCCGGTGCGCAAAGTCAATTATCTGGTTGAAGACACTCGTGTAGGGCAGATAACTGATTATGACAAGCTAACGCTGGAGGTATGGACCAACGGCACCATATCTCCCGATGATTCAGTGAGCACTGGAGCTAAAATTCTAAACGACCATTTGAATCTATTCGTCGATCTATCTGATAAAAACAAAACCACTGAGTTTCTGATTCAAAAAGACGAGGGAAAGAAAGAGAAGGTTCTGGAATTGTCAATCGAAGAGCTTGATCTTTCAGTCAGATCCTACAACTGCTTGAAGAGGGCCGGAATCAATACGGTGGAGGATCTTTCAAGCAAGACTGAGGAAGACATGATGAAGGTTCGCAATCTTGGCCGTAAATCCCTGGAAGAGGTTTTGAACAAGATGGCTGAGATGGGTCTTGCTTTGAGTCCCGGCGACGAATAAAGAGTTGAATGCTTAGAGGCCAGCGGGGGGATAAACCCCGCTGCTTGGTTCTTTAGGATATTAACATTAAGGAGTGTTGGTTAATGGCTGGCTATCGGAAACTTGGCCGTACAACGAGCCAGCGCAAAGCGATGCTGCGCAACTTGGCGACCAATTTATTATACCATGGAAAAATCGTAACTACTGTTACAAGAGCTAAAGAAGTAAGGCGAATAGTTGAGAAGCTGATAACTATCGCTGTAAAGGAGAAGGACAATTTCACCTTGGAAACAGTCACTGCCAAGGTGCCTCAAAAAGACAAGGATGGAGCTCGCATAAAAAAAGTTGAAAACGGCAAGAGAGTCACTGTCTATAACCATGTAGAAAAGACAATCAAAAAAGACAGCGCTTCTCGCTTGAATGCCAGGCGCAAGATGCTTGCCTGCTTGTATCCCGTGACCCAAGTGCCGGCTGACAATAAGCGCAAGCGCGCATTGTCGCGCAAGATTGATATGCCCGCAAAGATGTTCGATGAGATCGCTCCTCGCTACACAACTAGAAATGGCGGGTATACGCGCATGATAAAAATCGGACCCCGCAAGGGCGACGCAGCCGAGATGGTGCTGATTGAGCTGGTATAGCAGCTTTTATATTAAGATATGAATTCTGGATACTATATTGACAGCGTATTTCCAGGCGGTTAGGGAAGCTTCTCCTAAGCGCCTTTTTTGCGCTATGCCTTTGAAATAAATTTTTTTAACACTTAGTCCCATGCGCTTACTTATTCAGACATAATTAACGGTACTGATTTGCATATGAAAGTTATGAATTTGGAGATTGAATACAGTGTCTCTTAGTGGATTCGATGGTTTGAAAAATACAGTGCAAAATGGCTGGCAAAGGCAGGTTGCGGATCTGTTGCCGCTCTCGCGCGCGAAGGGCCGTTTGCGTGCAGGAAGCCCGCGCCGCCACATCCCCGCCGCCTCCTGGCCTTTAGTTGGCATGTTAGTTTATAATTCTCAGGGCAGTCTAGGAAATTCGGAACTGTTCTGACAACTCTATTTGCATATTTATCAGTCAAAAGAGCATTAAATTCTTTAAATAGATTAAAAAGTTTTTCAAATTTAAACATTTATTCTCTTCAATTTTGAACTTTTCTGCAAGATTCTTAGATGATGTAAGGTTTTAATAATTTATATCGAAAAATATGACAGCATATTAATTACGGATTATTCAAAATGACAGTCACTTTGCAAACCGTAGGAAAAGCTATACTGCTTTTCATATAAAATTACCTTTTTTGGAGATTTACTGTCCTTTTTCAAGGTGTGAGATGCCGATATCAATCGTTCGCTGTTTAGCCTAGCTCCAATATAGGAGAATTTATATGGCAACAACAAATAAAGCCCCTGAAAGCAGGGGCTTATTAATGCAGACTGAAATCGAAAGTTAAATAATAGAAGCATGCCGATTGCAGTGAAATGTTCTATTTTGGACTTAAAAGGCGCATTTGAATGCTTTAATAGGCACATTAAAAGCGTAATACTCTGCTAAATGAAGATAATTAGTCTTGAGTATATGCCATCAACGCCATGTGCCTTGCTCTTTTAATGGCAATGGTCAAAGCTCTCTGATGCTTTGCGCAGTTGCCCGTGATGCGGCGAGGAAGAATCTTTCCGCGTTCAGATACGTACCTGTTGCGGTTTTTCCCGACTTCCTTGTAGTCAATTATGTTTATCTTGTCGGCGCAAAAGGTGCAAACCCGTTTCTTTCTGCGGCCCCGTCTTTTTTGAATCATATATTGTTCCTCCTAATATTTAGAATGGCAGATCTTCTTCATCGACATTATCTAGGATAGACGAAAACCCTTCAGGTTCGAATGATTGAGATGAATGCGAGGTTGAGGGTTTCTGAGGCTGGGCGTATTCGCGGGGGGCGCCCGAAGAGCGTGATTCAAAAGCGTTTCTGCTTTCGGTGAATTCTTGATCTTCAACCAAGACCTCAGTTATCCATTTGCGTACGCCGTTGGCATCGTCATAGGTTCGTACGGATAAGCGTCCTACAACGCCAATTGACATCCCTTTTTTAAAATACTTCTCCATAAACTCTGCGGATTTGCCAAACGATACGCAGTTGATGAAATCAGCGTCAGGTTCGCCTTCACGGCGGAAGCGCCTATTTACGGCAACCGTATAGCGCGCAATCGCCAACGGTTCAGCGGCTGAAGAATAGCGGATCTCAGGATCCTTGGTGAGCCTGCCTATTAAGATGACCTTATTCATATGATTTTCGCACATGTCGCCCATAAAATGGCGCTCAGCGTGTGCTCCTCCCATCGATTTGAAATATGGAGCTTTATCTATGCGTCCAATCTGATAATCAAGTAGCGGATCACATTCTCAACTATGCGTATCCGGCTTTCAATTTCCGAGGGCGCCTTGGAGTCAGCGGTAAAAGTTATAAAGGTGTAGAACCCTTCAGTCAGCTTTTCGATCTCATAAGCCAGCCTGCGCTTTCCCCATTCGTCTACTTTTTCGATTGCGCCCCCGAAGCGCGTGATAAGAGCTTGAACTTTTTCCAGTTCCGCTTTCTGCGCTTCTTCCTCTAAGTTCGGCTTGATTATAACGCCGAGTTCGTACTTGTTCATTAACATTGCTCCTTCTGGATAATAGCCCGCATTAAGTCATGCGAGCAAGGATGCCGGCATAAGAGCCGGGTCGATGCTGAAAATTATGAAACTAAGTTATTGTATCATAATATTGGGAAAAGCACAAACAATTTTTTGAATTATGATGGAGAAGCATTCTCTGAGGCGCAGTGGAAAGTCATTTGACTTCGCTTCAGCATAAAGGAAGGAATCAAGGATTGGTCAATCACCCCATAGCTAAAGCTAGGGGCCTGGCAATAAGTCCTGATCGGCTAGCCTAAGCTTCCATCGAGAAGCTACGCTGTCCAAGAATACATAGGCAGAGCGACCGAGCAATGCCGCACACATTAACGGGTGAGAACCCCGTCCAGGAAGGCAGAGGCATACCACTGGCAGCGAGTCATGGAAGCGCTTCAGCAATGGAGCATTTTAAGCGTTGGCAGTTAGGCATTAGGCCTGAAAGTGATAGAGCCCCGAAAAAATTGAGTGCGGAGCGCGCCGACGGCTTTGCCCAGCCGGAAGGCAATATGCCGCAAAGCGATAAGGCAAGCGGGCGGCAGCAACCCGGGGTCGGAGAGCCAGGCATGATGTACAATGTGCGGGTGGCAGCTCGGGAGACCCAAATTGCTCTTCCACAATTGGAAGTATGGCGTACAACGCTGCAAACGGAGGAAGCCAAAAGACGATTTGGGAGTCGGATGCCGCCGCAGCGCCGATGATGCCGGGCAATGCCAGAATAGGAAAGGACGGCGCGCAATTAGGCCCCGGCCAAGGGACGCATTCACTATGCCCAGGGATAGGCGGTTGAATGGCGGCAAAACTGGACAGGATAAGTGAACTGCCGGCTCAAAGCCCCCAAATGGCGTCCGCGCCGCTGCACCGCCTCATAAACATAGACTTGCTTGGAGAGCGCCATCAGGAACTCGGCGGCAAGAAGGCGGCTGGCGTGGATCATGCTGCAAAAGCTGAGTGCGGGGCCAGCCTGGACGAAAACCTAAACAGCTTAGCGGAGCGCCTCAAACGCAAGAGCTATAAGCCGCAGCCCTCGCTGCGAGCCTGCATGCCGAAGGCCGATGGAAAGCTAAGGCCGCCGGGAATGGCCGCATACGAAGGCAAACTCGCGCAATTCGCGCCCGAACGAGTTTTAGAGGCTGTCTGCGAGCCAAAGTTTCGCGGGCGCATGTTCGGATTCCGGCCTAAACTAGGATGCCGCGGCGCCTTGAAGGAGCTAAGCCGGCTGATAGAGCATGGCAGAGCCAACTACATCGTCGACGCCGGCATCAAGGGCTTTTTCAACAATATGGAGCATGAGCGCATTCTTGAGCTAATGCGATTTAGGATTTCCGGCCCAAATATTCTCTGGCTCATCAAGAAGGCGCCCGCCGCCGGCGCTGTGGAAGGCGGGAAATGGCGCGCAAGCGAGAAAGGCTCAGAGCAAGGAAGCTTAGCTCCGCCAATAATAGCGAATATTTACATGCGCTGCGCCCTAGCTCAATGGTTCGATATTGTGTTCAAGAAGCAATCTTGCAGAGGAGAATGTGGACTGGCCGCCTGCGCAGACGATTTCGCAGCGGCATTTCAGTACAAAGATGATGCCGAACGTTTTCTTAAGGCAATTGCGGACAGATTCGCATTATTCGGACTGGAATTAGAGCAGACAAAAACGCGGCTGGTAGAATTTGGCAGATTCGCAGAGGAAAACCTGAAGCGGCGACGGCAAGGAAAGCCCGAAACATTCGATTTTCTGGGTTCTGCACACTGCTGCTCAAAAAGTAAAAATGGAAAATTTAGGGCGGAACGAAAAACGGCGCGC